>DATIER010000134.1:0-6261 GCA_035455605.1 Gaiellaceae bacterium | reverse complement strand
GGTGCGCGACGCCCGCGTGCTCGGCTTCAACACCGACCAGGAGATCGTGGCGGGCATCGAGGCCGAGCGGGTGTGCCTGATCGGCGCGGGCGGGGCGGCGAAGGCGCTGCTGCCGGGCCTGCGCGGCGAGGTGCACACGTTCACCCGCAGCGGGCGCTGGCCGCCGGATGCGTCCGGCTGTGACCTGGTCGTGAACGCGACGCCGGTGCGGGACGAGCTGCTCGTCGAGCCGCGCGCGGGCCAGACGGTCGTCGACCTCGCCTACCGCGGCGACGGCCGGCCGACGGCGCTCGTCGCGGCGGCGCGGGCAGCCGGTTGCGAGGTCGTCGACGGCTACGAAGCGCTCGTCCGCCAGGGCGCGGCGTCGTTCGAGCTCTGGACGGGGCTCGCAGCACCCGTCGACGTCATGCGCAGCGCCCTAGGCTTAGTGGCGGAGTGACAACCCAGGACGGTCGATCGGTCGGTTCAGACGGACGCCCGGCACAGCCACGCGTCCTGAAAACGGCACCGCACGCGGTGCCTCGGCCATGACGCTCGAGCTGACGACGGCGGGCGAGTCGCACGGCCCGGCGCTCGTCGCGATCCTCAGCGGCCTGCCGGCGGGGCTCGTGCTCGACCGCGAGGCGATCGACGCCGACCTCGCGCGCCGGCAGCAGGGCTACGGGCGCAGCCCGCGGCAGCAGCTCGAGCAGGACGGGGTCGAGGTGCTCGCCGGCCTGCGGCACGGGCGCACCCTCGGGACGCCGCTCGCGCTCGTCGTCCGCAACCGCGACCACAAGAACTGGGAGTGGGGCATGAGCCCGTGGCCGCGCGAGGGCGAGCCGGCGGGAAAGGGCCTGAGAGCGGTGACGCTCCCGCGCCCCGGGCACGCGGATCTCGCGGGGACGCTCAAGTACGGGCTGGAGGACGCTCGCGATGCGCTCGAGCGTGCGAGCGCGCGGCAGACGGCGGTCGCGGTCGCCGCCGGGGCCGTCGCCAAGACGCTGCTCGGCCACCTCGAGATCAGCGTGCTCGGGCGCGTTGTGACCGAGGCGCTCGAGCAACGGATCGACGACGCGCGCGCGGAGCGCGACACGGTCGGAGGCGTCGTCGAGGTGCGGGCGCACGGCGTGCCCCCGGGGCTCGGGTCGTACGCTGAGAAGGAGGAGCGGCTCGATGCGCGGCTCGCCGCGGCGCTGATGGGGATCCAGGCCGTGAAGGGCGTCGAGATCGGCGCCGGTTTCGAGCTCGCGGAACGCCGGGGCTCGCAGGCGCACGACGAGATCCTGGCGGACGCCGACGGCACGCTCTACCGCGAAACCAACCACGCCGGCGGGATCGAGGGCGGCGTCTCGAACGGCGAGCCGGTCGTCGTGCGCGCGGCGATGAAGCCGCTGCCGACGCTGATGCGGCCGCTGCAGTCGGTCGACTTGCAGACCGGCGAGCCGGGCGAGGCGCTCGTCGAGCGCAGCGACGTGGCGGCGGTCGAGGCGCTTGCGGTCGTCGCGGAGGCTGCGATCGCGTTCGAGCTCGCGCGGGCGGCGCGCGAGAAGTTCGGCGGCGACGCGCTCGGCGACTTCGTCGCCGCCTGGCGCGCGTACCTGGAGCGGATCCCGTGGCGCATGCGCTAGGCCGCCACGTCGCGCTCGTGGGGTTCATGGGCGCGGGCAAGACGACGCTGGGCGCGCAGGTGGCAGAACGGCTCGGGCGGCGATTCGTCGACGTCGACCGTGAGCTGGAGCGGAGCTCCGGGCTGACGGTGCCGGAGCTCTTCGAGCAGCGTGGCCAGGCCGAGTTTCGCGCTCTCGAGAGCCAGGCCACGGTGTCCGTGCTGCGCAACGCGCGTCCGGCGGTGCTGGCGCTCGGCGGCGGCGCGGTCGAGACGGACGAGATCCGACAGGCGCTGCGGCGATTCGCGCTGACCGTCCACGTCGCGGTGGACGCCGCCGACGCGTGGGCGCGCGTTGCCGACAGCGACCGGCCGCTCGCGCGCGACGAGGCGCGCTTCCTGGCGCTGCACGCGCGGCGCCAGCCGCTGTACGCCGAAGCGGCCGACGCAATCGTGCGCGACGTCGACGGCATCGTGCTGGCGGCCGCGGGGATCCTCGTCGAGGAGGGGCTGCTGGCGCGGCTCGACGAGCTCGTTCCCGGCGACGACGTCGAGGTGATCGCCGACGCGATCGTGCTCGGCCTGCACCGGCCCGCGCTCAATGCGCCGGTGCACGCGCTCCGCGGCGGCGAGGAGGCGAAGTCGCTCGGCGCCGTCGAGCGGCTCTGGCGTGAGCTGCAGCTCGGCCGCGGCGGCACGATCGTCGGCTTCGGCGGCGGCTGCACGACCGACGTGGCCGGCTTCGCGGCCGCGACGTACATGCGCGGCGTGCCGTGGCTCGCGGTGCCGACGACGCTCGTCGGCCAGGTCGATGCGTCGATCGGCGGCAAGACGGGCGTGAACCTCCCCGAGGGCAAGAACCTTGTCGGCGCCTTCCACTGGCCGGCGCGGACGGTGGTCGATCCCGCCGTGCTCGAGACGTTGCCGGAGAGCGAGCATCGGGCGGGGATGGCGGAGGTCGTGAAGACGGGGCTGCTCGCCGGCGAGCCGCTCTGGGAGCTGCCGACGGCGGAGCTCGTGCGCCGCTGCGCCGCGTACAAGGCCGCGGTCTGCCTGCGCGACCCGCGCGAGCGCGGCGAGCGGGCGGTGCTGAATCTCGGCCACACGTTCGCCCACGCGCTCGAGGCGGCGGGCGACTTCCGACGGCCCACGCACGGCGAGGCGGTCGCGCTCGGGCTGCTCGCGGCGCTGCGGCTCTCGGGTCAGGACACCTCGGCCGTCGAGCAGGTGCTCGCGCCGCAGCCGGTCAGCGTCAACCGCAGCGCGGCGCATGCGGCGATGGCGCGCGACAAGAAGGCGGTCAACGGCTCGCCGCGGCTCGTCCTGCTCGAGGCGCCGGGGAAGCCGGTCACGGGCGTCGAGCTTCCCGAGGAGCGGGTCCGCGAGGCCCTCGACGCGCTGATCGTGGACTGATCGTCACACTCTCGGCACGCGTCTGACACCGCGGATCCCGCATGGCCAGCGGCTTTGCGCACTTCGGCCATCGTGTCTGACACCGGGGTAGAGTCACCGCCGTGCGCGTCGCCGTCCTCAACGGGGTCAACCTCGACGTGATCGAGCGCCGCGACCCGGAGCTCTACGGCGGCCTGACCCTCAACCAGCTCGAGAGCCGCATCTACGAGTGGGCGATGGCGCTCGAGCTGCACGCCGACTGCCGCCAGACGAACCAGGAGGGCCTCTTCGTCGCGTGGTGCCACGACGCGCTCGACTGGGCCGGGGGCGTGATCGTCAACCCGGGGGCGTGGTCGCACTACAGTTACGCGATTCGCGACGCGATCGAGCTGCTGGAGGTGCCCGTGGTCGAGGTGCATCTGTCCGACATCGAGCACCGCGAGGAGTGGCGGCGCCGGTCGGTGATCGCCGACGTCGTCAGCAAGCGCGTGATCGGCAAGGGCCCGGACGGCTACCTCGAGGCGCTCGAGTTCCTCGCCGAAGGGCGCGCATGAGTCGCATCGATCGGCTGCGCGCCACGCTCGAGGAGCCGCTGCTCGTCACGCACGGCCCGAACGTCCGCTACCTGACCGGTTTCGCGAGCTCGAACGCGGCGCTGCTCGTCGAGCCCGAGCGCCTCCGGCTCTTCACCGACTTTCGCTACGTCGACGCCGCCCGGGCGGTCGAGGGCGTCGAGCTCGTCGAGACGAAGCGCTCGCTGGCGGCGGCGCTCGCCGAGCTGCTGGAGGGCCGCGTGGGCTTCGAGGCCGACGCCGTCAGCTACGCGACCTGGGAGACCCTGCGGGGCGGCGGGCTCGACCTCGTCCCGCGCCGCGGCCTCGTCGAGGCGCTGCGCGCCGTCAAGGACGAGGCCGAGCTCGACACGATCCGCCGCGCGGGCGAGATCACGAGCCGCGCGTACGAGCGCTTCGCGTCGGAGCGCTTCGTCGGCCGCAGCGAGCGCGAGTTGGCGTGGCGCTTGGACGAGCTCTTCCACGAGCTCGGCGCCCACGCTCCGGCCTTCGAGACGATCGTCGCCTCCGGCCCCAACGCGGCGCGGCCGCACGCCCGGCCGACCGACCGCGAGGTCCAGGCGGGCGAGACCGTTGTGATCGACGCGGGTGCGCAGGTCGACGGGTACTGCGCCGACTGCACGCGCACCTTCGCGACCGGCCCGCTGCCGGACGAGCTGCAAGCGGCCTACGCCGCGACGCTCGAGGGCCAGCTCGCCGGGCTCGGGGCCGTCCGCGCGGGGGTGACGGGCGTCGACGCCGACGCTGCCGCCCGTGACGTGATCGAGGCCGCGGGCTACGGCGAGAAGTTCGGCCACGGCCTCGGCCACGGCGTGGGGCTCGACGTGCACGAGGCGCCACGCCTCTCCCGCGAGTCGAGCGACACGCTCGCGGCCGGCAACGTCGCGACCGTCGAGCCGGGCATCTACCTCGAGGGCCTCGGCGGCATCCGGATCGAGGACCTCGTGATCGTGACCGACGGCGCCCCGGAGATCCTCACCACCTCGACGAAGGATCTCGTCACCGTCAGCTAGCATCGCCCGCCGTGGCCGAGACGGTCTCCACCAACCAGTTCCGCAACGGGATGCACATCCAGCTCGAAGGCTCGGTGTGGCGCATCCTCGAGTTCCAGCACGTCAAGCCCGGCAAGGGCGGGGCCTTCGTGCGCTCGCGCCTGCGCAACCTCGACTCCGGCGCCGTCGTCGACAAGACGTTCCGCGCGGGCGAGAAGTTCACGCGCATCCGCACCGAGGTGAAGGAGGTGCAGTACCTGTACGACGCGGGCGACGAGACCGTCTTCATGGACACCGACACCTACGAGCAGTTCTCGCTGCCGCACACCGCCGTCGAGGACGCGCTCCCGTACATGGAGCCGAGCTCGACCGTCCAGATGCTCGAGGTCGACGGCAAGCCCGCCGGAGTGCAGCTGCCCGCGTCGGTCGCGCTGGCCGTCTCCGAGACGGAGCCCGGCGTCCGCGGCGACACCGTCTCCAACGTGACGAAGCCGGCGACGCTCGAGACCGGCGCCGTCGTGCAGGTGCCGCTGTTCGTGAACGTGGGCGACCGGATCAAGGTCGACCCGCGCGAGGGCCGCTACATCTCGCGCGCGTAGCACGTCGAGGGACCGGCCTCTGGCCGCCCGGGCAACAAGCGCGGTCCATCCGGACGCTATGCCCGGGCGTACCTGATGTGCGTCACCCCAGGCGCCTCGGCCGACTCGACCTGCTCGAGCTTCGCAGCCCCCACGTTGTCGAAGAGTCTGGCGCCACCTCCGAGCAGATTCGGAACGATCGAGACGACGATCTCGTCGAGTAAGCCCGCAGCGAGGTATTGCTGCGCCACGGACGCTCCGCCGCCGAGAGACACGTTCTTGCCAGCGGCGGCTGCCCGCGCCTGCTCGAGTGCCGACTCGATCCCGTCCGTGACGAAGTGGAACGTCGTCCCGCCCTGCATCTCCAGCGGCTCGCGCGGATGGCTGGTGAGCACGAAGACCGGGTGGTGGTAGGGAGGATCGTCTCCCCACCAGCCCTTCCACGACTCGTCCCACGGTCCGGGGCCGCCCCCGAACATGTTCCGGCCCATGATGGTCGCGCCCGCGCCGGCGAGGATGTCGAGGGCGAACGGCGTGCTCTCGTTGACCTCGCCGCCCGTCTCGCCGTGGCTCTCGCGGAACGCCTCGAGCGGGACGAGCCAGTCGTGGAGCTCCTCGCCTCCGACGCCGAGCGGATGCTCTCGCGACTGGTCCGGGCCGGCGACGAAGCCGTCGAGTGACATCGTGATGTTCAGCTTCAGCTTGCTCATCGATCCTCCCTCCGTCGACACGCTTGTAGACCGCCTGACGCGTCAGAACTCACCGATCGAGCCACGAGATCGGAACCCGTCGGCAGTGGACGGTGTAGGACCGGACAGATGACGCGGGCCCCAACCGCCGCCGTGGTCGTTGCGCTCACCGTTGGCGCCGTCGCCGCGGCCACGGCTCGCTCGGTCCTTGCTTCGGGGCGGCCCAGCGTGCCGTGCAGCGAGATCATCGAGCGGACGAGCTGGCCGTTCCTCGGTAGTGGCGACTACCGCTATCGCCCGGTGCTTGGTGCCGTGTCGGTGCCGCCGGCCTACATTCCGCAGGTCGTTCAGCTGGGCGACGGCGCATGGCCCTATTGGGAGAAGGCCGGTCTCGTCGTTCGCGCCGGCCGTGGGCCGGTCACGGTGAGCGTTCCGCCGGCCTGGCGAGCG
>DATIER010000133.1:0-11674 GCA_035455605.1 Gaiellaceae bacterium | reverse complement strand
CAGGAAGACGAAGAACGCGATCGCGAGGAAGAACGCGATCTGCGCCAGCAGGAAGAGCGCCGTGAGCGTCTTCTCGAGCTGGAGCACGACGATCACCACCGCGATCAGGGCGATGATCAGGAACCCGCGCAGCGTCGGGTTCAGGTCGCGGAACGCGCGTCTCATGCGATCAGGGTAGCGGCGGCCGCCGCTCCGATCACCAGCCGCTGTCGGGCGGAACGGTCGTCACGAGCGTGACCTCGTCGGGCAGCTGCGGACGCCGCGCCTCCTGGGCCTCGCGCGCGGCCTGCCGCAGGTTGGCGAGCACCTCCTTGAGGTGCACCTCCAGCGCCCGGCGCTCGCGCTCGGTCTGCTCGACCTCGTGCCGGAGCACCTTCTTCGCCTGCTCCGCCTCCTCGAGGCGGGCGCGCAGCTCGCGCTCGTTCGTCTCGGCCTGATGCGTGGTCGCGTCGACGCTCGAGCTCAGCTCCGCGAGTGCCCGTTCGGCTGCTTTCGCGCGCCGACGCGCCTGCCGCAGCTCGGCGCGCAGCTCCGCGGCCACGGCCTCGGCCTTCGCCCGCCGCTGCAGCTCGCGGTCGCGCTCGGCCTGGGCGAGGACGCGGGCCTTCTCGAGCGAGTCGACCTCCGTCGCCAGCAGCGACAGCTCTCGTGCAACGTTTCGTGTCTCCATGACGGCGTGCTTCGACCCTCAGCGGCGTCTCCCTCCCAGGCGCTCCCGATAGTCTCCGCGGACGATGGTCGAGGAAGGCAAGCCCGCCCCGGACTTCGAGCTCGAGAGCGACAGCGGCGAGACCGTCAGGCTCTCCGACCTCCGCGGAGCGCCGGTCGTCCTCTACTTCTATCCCAAGGACAATACGCCCGGCTGCACGCGTCAGGCCTGCGGGATCCGCGACGCGTGGCGCGAGTTCCAGCGCGCCGGCGCGCAGGTCTACGGCGTCAGCGCCGACACGGCCGCCTCGCACGAGAGGTTCAAGGCGAAGTACTCGCTCCCGTTCCCGCTCCTCGCCGACCCCGAGCACACGCTCGGCGAGCCGTACGGCGTCGCACGGGAGGGGAAGAACTCGTACGAGCGCTCGACGTTCGTGATCGACGCCGGCGGCAACGTCGCCAAGATCATGCGGCGGGTGAACCCGGACCGCCACGCGGACGAAGTCCTCGCCGCGCTGGCGGGCTAGCCCCGCTCGTTTCGCAACCTCGGCGACCGGAAAGGCCGGTTGGGACAACGAACCCGAGGAGGCGGTCATGAGCGACAACAAGACCGACCGCGCGTCCGGCAAGGTCAAGGAAGCCGCCGGCGAGGCGACCAACAACCGCGACCTCGCTGCGAAGGGCCGTCGCGAGCAGATCAAGGGCGACGTCAAGAAGAGCGGCGAGAAGCTGAAGGACGCGGCGAAGAAGATGTGACAGAGCAAGGGCCGCGAGGCCCTCGCTCCGTTCGGCCGCTCACCAACGGCTCGAGGCGACGATCGCGACCCGTTCGGGAGAGTAGTGAAGGGTGCGAGCGCCTAACGAGGCGCACGCGAGTTCGTCTCACTCTATGCGGATGAGAGGACTTGAACCTCCACGGGGTTGCCCCCACACGGACCTGAACCGTGCGCGTCTACCAATTCCGCCACATCCGCGCGGACGGACAGTGTAGCGGCGCCCCGATGGCGATCCTCGGCGCGCGAAGAGCTCTGCTCGTCCTGCTCGTGGGCGTGCTCGCGCTCCCGCTGGCCGGGGCGTCGGTCGGCCGCTCGAGCCGGTCTTCGAGCGCTCCCGTCGAGCTCGTCGCGCTGCTCCGGGGGAAGCCGCTCGCGGAGCGACCGCACGCGCGCAGCGAGATCGAGCGGCAGCAGGCAGCAGTCATCGACCGGATTCGCGCGACGGTTCCGGGCGCGCGCATCCGCTGGCGCTACCAGCTCGTGCTGAACGCGCTGGCGGTCGTCGCGCCCGCCGACAGCGCCGCACGCATCGCCGCCATCCCGGGGGTGCGGGCCGTGCAGGCGAGCGTCACCTACCACCGGTCGCTCTACCAGAGCCCGCAGGTGATCGGCGCGCCGCAGGTCTGGGGGCCGACGCTCGCAACGGCGGGCGAGGGCATCAAGATCGGGATCATCGACGACGGCGTCGACCAGACGCACCCGTTCTTCTCCCCCGCCGGCTTCACGATGCCCGCCGGCTTCCCGAAGGGGAACACCGCCTACACGACGGCCAAAGTGATCGTCGCGCGCGCGTTCCCGCCGCCGGGCGCGAACTGGCGCTACGCGAAGCTGCCGTTCGACCCGCAGCAGTCCGAGCACGGCACGCACGTCGCCGGGATCGCCGCCGGGGACGACGGCACGACGGCGAACGGCGGGTCCGGCGCGGTGAAGGTGTCCGGGATCGCGCCGCGGGCGTACATCGGCAACTACCGGATCGGGACGATCCCGACGAACGGCCTCGGCCTCGACGGCAACTCGCCCGAGATCGCGGCCGCGATCGAGCAGGCGGTCGAGGACGGGATGAACGTGATCAACCTCTCGTACGGCGAGCCCGAGATCACCCCCTCACGGGACATCGTCGTGCAGGCGATGAACGCTGCCGCAGACGCGGGCGTCGTGCCGGTGATCGCCGCCGGCAACGACTACGACTCCGTCGGCCCGGGGTCGCTGGGCTCGCCGGCCACGGCGGCGAAGGCGATCGCCGTCGCGGCCGCGACCAAGGGCGGCGTGATCGCGCCGTTCTCCTCGGGCGGCCCGTCGCCGGTCTCGCTCGCGCTCAAGCCCGACGTGACCGCGCCCGGCGTCAGCATCCTCTCGTCCGTCCCCGCGCACGACGGCACCTGGCGCTTCTTCGACGGCACGAGCATGGCCTCGCCGCACGTCGCCGGCGCCGCGGCCGTGCTGCTCCAGCGCCATCCCGGCTGGACGGTGGCCCAGGTCAAGTCGGCGCTGGTCTCGACGGGGAACGCGGTGCACGGTGGCAACGGCCGCGAGGTCTCCCCCACCCGCGAGGGCGGCGGGATGATCTGGCTGCCGCGCGCCGACCAGCCGCTCGTCTTCGCCCAACCGGCCGCGTTCTCGTTCGGGCTCGTCCGACGCAGCAAGGCGGATGTCAGCGTCTACTTCCTCGGAGCCGACCTGACCGACGCGGGCGGTGGCGCAGGCGAGTGGCACGCCGCCGTCACGCCACGCACGGCGGTTCGGGGCGTTCACATGACGGTCAAGCCGACGGTCGTCGTCCCCGGGAAGTTGACGCTCGGCGCCGACGTCTCGCGCCGGGCGGGCCCCGGCGAGGCGAGCGGGTTCGTCGTCCTGACCCGGGGCGCGGACACTCGACGGTTGCCGTACTGGCTCCGGGTCACGGTGCCGCGCCTCGGCAGCGAGCGCAGCACGCTCCTGCGCCGGCCCGGCGTCTACCACGGCGACACGCGCGGCCGCCCGGCGCGCGTCAGCTCCTACCGCTATCCCTCGGCTCCCGGGCCGCTCGGCGTCGCGGCCCGGCTCGCAGGGCCGGAGCAGGTCTTCCGCTTCGTCGTCCGCGGCCGGATCGCGAACGCCGGCGCCGTGGTCACCTCCCAGGGCCGCGGCGTGCACGTCTCGCCACGTCTGGTTCATGCCGGCAACGAGGACATGCTGGCGGGCTACACGGCGCTGCCGCTGCGGCTGAACCCGTACCTGCCGGGCTTCTTCGGGATCGTCCCCGCCGTCGGGGTCTTCCGGCCCGCGCCGGGCACCTACGACGTCGTCTTCGACACGGCGAGCCGCCGCACGGCGGGACGCTTCACCTTCCGCTTCTGGCTGAACGACACGACGCCGCCCTCGGTCGGCCTGCTGACCCGCTCGATCCGGAGCGGAGCCTCACCGCTCCTGCGCGTGCGCGACCGCGGCTCCGGCGTCGATCCCTCGACGATGACCGCCTCGGTCGACGGCCGCTTCCGGCGGCTGGTGTGGGACTCGGCGCACGGGCTCGTCCAGGTACGCCTGCCGGCACTCGCCCACGGCCGCCACACGCTCGTCTTCACCGTCTCCGACTACCAGGAGTCGAAGAACAACGAGAACGCGGGCGCCGTCCTGCCGAACACGCGCACGTTCCGCGGCGTGTTCAGCGTGCGCTAGTTGCGGCGGTCGTAGTCCTCGATCGTCGGCAGCTGGTCGAGGTCGCGCTCGACGCTCGCCGCGAACTCGTCCGTCTCGCTGCGCAGGAGCCGCAGCTGGGACTTCCGCCGGGCGCGCTCGCGCTTGCGTCGGGCTTCGAGACCGAGCCGTTCGCTCAGCCTCGGCCATTCGGCGCCGATCACGACGGCGACCGCGCAGATGAGCAGGGCGAGGGACAGCCAGCTCACACCGCCATACTAGCGCCGCTAAACCGACGGCCGGACGGAGCCGATACCCGGGACGTGAGCTCGACCCTGATCATCCCGTGGTTCGCGTTCTGGGCGACCCTGATGCGCGCCCTCTTCGTCCGTGCCCAGCTGCTCCCGCCGACCTGCGGGCGCTGCGGCCTTCGCTTCGAGCGCCGCGCGCTCGGCGAGGTCGTCTGCTCCTGCGGCGCCTAGCTCGCGCCGACCGGGTTGCGGAGGAGCGCCGCGTACGGCAGGCCCGTCTGCGGGTCGGTGTAGACCGCCCGGTACGTCAGCGGTCGCAGCGGAGGACGGTCGGTGAAGGAGAACTCGCCGCCTGAGAGCGCGGCCTTGCCGACCGCGGTGCGCGGCTCGCCCGGCCGCTCGCGGTAGATCGTCACGCTCCCCGTCGCGGCGCCGCGCACGCGCCCGCTGAGCGAGACGTCCGTGCCGTCGTCGACGGCGTCCAGCGAGACGCTCGTCGTCAGCACGTGCGGGACGCGGAACCAGCGCAGCCCGTCGCGGCCGCCGAGCAGGAGGTCGCGCCCGCCCTTCGGCGCCAGCGCGAGCCCGGCGAGCCACCCGTCGACCTCGACGTGCGTCGCACCGCGGATGATCGTCCCCGCCCACACGTCGGCGTCGCCTTGCAGGCCCAGGTCGCCCGAGTCGACCCACTGGTTCGCCGCGACCTCCGGCCCGGTGGACGGCAGCACGAGCGCGGTCGCGAGCGCGCGGTCGAGCACGTACGAGGTGCTCGCGAAGTGCCTCCTCGACGCGAGCGCGACGGGCGCGGCGGTCAGGTCCATCGTCAGCAGCGACTCCGTCCAGGCTGCGTGGAGGACGCCCTGCCGGACGCCGGCCAGCACCGGGCCGAGCGGCCAGTCGCCGAGGCCGGCGTCGAGGCCCAGCCCCGTCCAGGTCTTCTTGTCCGGGTACCACTCGATCGTGCCGACCACGCCCTTGTAGCCGTACGACTCGATCACGTGGGCCTTGTCGCCGAACAGCACCGGGGTCGCGGGCGGCGGGATGTAGCTCTTCGGGAAGCCCTCGAGCGTGATCCGGCGCGTCTGGATCCGCCCGTTCGCGTCGATGCGGTCGAGCAGGAGCCGGCTCTTGAGCGTCGGCCCGTCCCAGCGCGTGTACGAGACGACCGGCAGCCCGCGCGCGTCGAGCGCCAGCCCCGGCCAGCCGAGTCGATAGCGCGCGGGGACGCTCGCCACGACGACGGTCTGCCAGCCGACGGAGCGCCGGCGCACCAGGAAGAGCCTGCGCGAGTCCGCGCTCCCGACCAGCAGCACCGGGCCCCGTGCGCCGATCGCGAACGCCATCACGCTGGAGCCGGTGGGCACCGACGCCGCCTCCGCCCTCGCCCACCGGTTCGGCGCGGTGCGCGACGCGAGCACGAGCGTCGAGCCGTGCACGTACGCGACGGACGGCGTGCCGTTCACGCCCACCGCCAGCTCACCGAAGCTCGTGCCGCGCGCCACCGTCTCCGCCGAGGCCCCGACGGCGGCGACGAGCGCGATAGCGGCGACGAGCGCCGCTGACCGGAGCATGCGCCCGATCGTACCCCAGCAAACTGCCGTTAAGCTTCCGGCGGCGCCCTGCGCCGCCCTATGCGGAACCGCTGACCGAATACCCGCGCTCCTCGTCCCTTCGGCTCAGGGGGTTCCCTGCATGTCCCGTCCTCGCGGCACACTCGCCGCCCGCAACATCTCGAAGTCGTACGGCGAGACGGTCGTCCTCGACGGCCTCTCGCTCTCGGTCACACCGTCCAGCCGGATCGGCGTCGTCGGCCCGAACGGGATCGGCAAGTCGACGCTGCTGCGCGTGCTCGCCGGCGTCGAGGAGCCCGACGGCGGCACGGTGACGCACGAGCCGCCGGGCCTCGCCCTCGCGTACCTCGTCCAGGAGCGGGCCGTGGACGGCCTCTCGGGCGGCGAGGCGGCGCGCCGCAACCTCGAGGCGATCCTGGCCTCCGACGCCGACGTGCTCCTGCTCGACGAGCCGACGAACGACCTCGACTTCGCCGGCCTCGAGCTGCTCGAGCGCTTCGTCGACGGCCACCGCGGCGGCATCGTCGCCGTCTCGCACGACCGCGCCTTCCTCGAGCGGATGACCAGCATCGTCGAGCTCGAGGCGGAGACGCGCCGCGTTCGCGTCTACGCCGGCGGCTGGAGCGAGTACGTCGCCCAGCGCACTGCCGCACGCGAGCGCCACGAGTCGGCCTACGCCGGCTACGTCTCCGAGCGCGAGCGGCTCGAGCAGCAGGCGCGCCGGATGCGGCAGTGGGAGGAGCGCGGTTACGGCCAGGGGCGCAAGAAGAAGAAGACCAAGGACGTGAAGAAGCAGGCCGCGAAGAAGCTCGGGCAGCTAGAGCGGGTCGAGAAGCCGTGGACGCCGTGGGAGCTGCGGCTCTCGCTCGCCCCGGCGCAGCGCGGCGGCGACGTGGTCGCGCGGCTCGACGGCGCGGTCGTCGAGCGCGGCGGCTTTCGCGTCGGGCCGGTCGACCTGGAGCTCCGGCACGGCGACCGGCTCGCGTTGCTCGGCCGCAACGGCTCGGGCAAGACGACGCTGCTCCAGGCGCTGCTCGGCGAGCTGCCGCTCGCGTCCGGCCACCGCTCGCTCGGCCCGGGCGCCGTGCTGGGCGAGCTGCCGCAGGGCCCGGGCCCCTTCGCCGGCGAGGAGCGGCTGCTCGAGCGGTTCGTCGCGCTCAGCGTCCTGCCACAGGGCGAGGCACGTTCGCTGCTGGCGACGTTCGCGCTGGGCGCGGACGACGTCCTCCGCCCCGGCCGCTCGCTCTCGCCCGGCGAGCGCAGCCGCGCCGCAATCGCGCTCCTCGCGGCGCGCGGGGTCAACGCGCTCGTGCTGGACGAGCCGACGAACAACCTCGACCTCGAGGCGATCGAGCAGCTCGAGCTCGCGCTCCAGAGCTACGACGGCGCGGTGGTGCTCGTCACGCACGACCGCCGCTTCCTGGAGGCGTTCGGCGCGACGCGAACGCTCGAGCTCTAGCCGGACGCGAGCGGGTCTGCGGGGTACAGCAGCGACTCGGGCCCGTCGACCGGCTCGCCGGCGCCGTGCCGCCCGAACCGCCGGATCCTCGCTCGTGCGCCGGCGCCGTCGACGCGGCTGACGCTGTAGAGCCCGCCGAGCACGAGACGGCCGTTCCGGACCGAGAACTCGTAGCGGTCGAGCGCGCGCGGCGCGGGACCGGCCGTCCGGTTGCCTTCGGTGTCGAACTGGCTGCCGTGGCACGGGCAGCCGAACCCGGCGGCGGGAAGCGTCGGCAGGAGCGAGACCTCGCCGTTCGCTCCGTCCACGACGCGCAGCCGGCGCGTGAAGAGCGGCCCGTTCGGCTGCGTCGGGCAGCCGACGTGGGTGCAGCGGCTCGACAGGATGGTGAAGCTCGGAACCCGGCCGACGAGCCCGTTGTTCCGTACGTAGGCCGAGCGCCGCGAGACCTCGCCCGCTTGCGGGTCGGAGAGGAACGTCGCGACGACGAACTGCCCCTCCGGGAAGGCGGACAGCGGCCCGAGGTCGACCGGCTCGGCGGCGCCCGCCGGAGAGGCCGACGCGAGTGCGCCGCCGAGCGCCCGCAGGCCCGCGCCGATCCCGGCGAGCCCGCCGACCGCGAGCGCAGCCGCGGCCAGGAAGCCGTGTCGTGAGACGCCTGTCGAGGATGTCGCCGCTGCCATCTCGCCCGTGCAGTACGCGAACGCGGCCGGCCGGGTTCGGCCACGGGGCCCGGTTAACGGCGCCTTAACGCCGCTGCGAGAGCGGGACGAGCCGCGTGCCCGTCGCCTTGAACGTCGCGTAGACGGTCCCGCCGCGGGCAAGGCCCAGCCGCTCGACCGACGCCTGCGTGATCTCTGCGGTCAGCGGGCCTACGCGGACGCGGACGCGGTTGCCGACCTGCGACACCGACGTCACCTCGCCGCGGATCAGGTTCATCGCGGAGTCGTCCGCGTGGACGCGCCCGATCGAGACGTCCCACGGGTAGACGACCACGCCGACCTCGCCGTCCGCCTCGTCCGTCGAGTAGACGACCTCGCCGCTCTCGAGGCGGACCCGCGTCAGCCCGTTGTCGACGAGCTCCACCGAACCGTGGAGCAGGTTCGCGCCGGTGAAGGACGCCACGAACGGATCCGCCGGCTGCGAGACGAGCTCCGCGGGCGAGCCGAGCTGCCGGAGCTCGCCCTGGACGAGCACGCCGACCGTTTCCGCGAGCGCCGCCGCGTCCTCGTAGTCGTGCGTGACCACCAGGGCCGGCAGCGCGAGCTCGGCCAGCAGCTCCTGCAGCTCCCGGCGCACCGCGTCCTTGGTGTGCGCGTCGAGCGCCGCGAGCGGCTCGTCCAGCAGCAGCACGCCCGGGTCCCGGGCCAGCGCCCGCGCGAGGGCGACCCGCTGCCGCTCGCCTCCGGAGAGCTCGCCCGGCCGCGCCGCGGCGAGGTGCGAGATGCGGAACCGCTCGAGCAGCTCCCCCACGCGCTCCTTGCCGCCGAAGGCGACGTTGCGCTCGACGCTCAGGTGCGGGAAGAGCGCGTAATCCTGGAACACGAGCCCCACGCGCCGCTCCTCGGGCGCCCGGCACGTCCCCTCGTCGAGCCAGACCTCGTCGCCCAGCGCGATCCGCCCGCGCGGCCGGGCGAGACCGGCGATCGAGCGCAGCGCCGAGCTCTTGCCGGAGCCCGACGGCCCGACGAGCGCGACCGTCCGCTCGAGCTCGAGCGCGAGCCTCAGCTCGAACGAGCGAAGAGGAAGCTCGAAGTCGGCCGAGAGGGTCGCCACGAGAGCACCAGCTTGAGGAACAGGAGCAGCAGCGCGCTCACGACGACGAGCAGCGCGCCCATCGCGAGCGCCGTGTCGAAGTCGATCGCGAAGGCGCTGTAGATCGCGAGCGGCAGCGTCTGCGTCACCCCCTGCAGGCTGCCCGCGAACATGATCGTCGCGCCGAACTCGCCGAGCCCACGCGCGAACGCCAACGCCTCGCCGGCGGCGAGCCCGCTGCGCGCGAGCGGGAGCACGACGCGGAAGAACGTGCGGCCGGGCCCGGCGCCTAGCGTGCGCGACGCCGCGACGAGGTTCGGGTCGACGGCCTCGAAGGCGGCGATCGCCTGCCGGATGTAGAGCGGGCTCGAGACGAACGCAACCGCGAGGACGACCGCCGTCTGAGTGAACGGGATGCTCGTGTGGAGCAGCCCGGTCGTGTGCCCGAACGCGGCGAGCAGCCCGATGCCGGCGACCGCCGGCGGCAGCACGAGCGGCAGCTCGACGAGCGTGATCGCCAGCGAGCGCCCGCGGAAGCGCCGGCTGGCGAGGAGCCACGCGAGCGGCGTGCCGAAGACGAGGATCAGCGCCTGCGCGATCGCGGAGGTCTTGAGGCTGACGACGAGCGCGTCGGTGACGATCGGGCTCGTCAGCTGGTGCAGGAGGTGCCCGGGCGGCACGCGCAGGAAGATCGCCACGACCGGCAGGACGAGGAACGCGAGCGCGACGGCCGCGAGCGCGATGGGCAGGGCCCGCTTCACGGCTTCCGCGGCAGGAAGCCGAAGTGCCGGAGCACAGCCTGCCCACCCGGGCCGAGCACCCGCCTGACGAACCGCTGCGCCGCGTCCTTCTGGTGGCTCGCGAGCACGACGCACAGCCCGTACTCGACGTTCGGCCGCCCGCGCGCCGGGATCCTGAGCACCGTGACCTTCTTCGGGACGGTCCTCGCGTCGGTCGAGTAGACGAAGCCGGCGTCCGCCTCGCCGAGCGCGACCTTGGCCAGCACCTCGCGCACGTCCGTCTCGCGGCTGACGACGTTCCTCAGCGCGGCGTTCAGCCTCAGCTTCGCGAGCACCTGGAGCGTGTAGTCGCCGACCGGCACCCCCTTGTCCGCGATCACGAGCTTGACCCCCCTGCGCGTCACGCCGGAGACGCCGCGGATGTGCGCCGGGTTCGAGCGCGGCACGATCAGGACGAGCGCATTCCGGGTGAACACCACCGGCTTCGAGCAGAAGCCGTCGCCGTAGAGCCCGTACGGCAGCTTCACGTTCGCCGCCGCGAAGACGTCGGCCGGCGCGCCCTGTCGGATCTGCGCGGCGAGCGTGTTCGAGCCGGCGAACGAGAAGCGCGCGCTCGGCGCGATCTTCGGGAAGGCGTCCGTCAGGGAGGCCGCCGCGTAGACCGTCGCGCGCGGCGTGTCGGTCCGGGCGGTCGCCGCGGCGACGGCGACCACGGCCGCGAGCACTGCGCCGGCGGCGGCGAGTCTCACGAGTGCTCCACCATCACGGAGGTCGCCTTCACCACGGCGGTCGCCGGCATGCCGACCTTGAGCCCGAGGTCCTCGACGGCGTCGGCGGTCACGATCGCGACGAGCCGCGCCGGCTCGTCCACGACCAGCTCGACCTGCGCGATCAGCCCCTCGACCTTGACGTCCGCGACGGTGCCGTTGAGCCGGTTGCGCGCGCTCAGCTGCGCGCCGTCGCCCTCGCCGCGGAGCCGGCGCACCTCCGACGCCGCGACGATGCGCCGGTTGCCGCTGTCGCGTGCGGTCTCGAGCCGGCCGGCGCGATCCCAGCGGCGGAGCGTGTCGAGGCTGATCCCCAGCATCTTGGCCGCCTCGCTCGCGCTGTAGAACTGCTTCGGCACGCCCGGGAGTCTACTAGGCAATGCCTAGGCACAGGTCACGGGATCGGGATGTCTCTGCGCCGCGCGGCGAGGAAACGCTCGCGGGCGCTCAGCTCCGGGGGACGCACCGGCGTCACGATCGTCCAGTGCTTGCCGACGGGGCAGCGCTGGACGCGCCACCAGAGCAGGCGCAGCGACTTGACCGACACGCCCGGGATCCAGATGGTCGTGAACAGGTGGCCATGCCGGCAGCGGACGACGAGCCGGCCGCCGATCGGGTAGCCGCGCAGCCACATCGCGAGCGGCTCGGCGAGGAACCCGAGCACGAGCATGGTGCGGCGCCTCGACGGCATGACCGGAACGCTACCCCTTGCCAGTGGAGGAACGGCCGGCGCTACTTCCCCGACTGCAGCTCCCAGGCTGCGATCACCGCGTCCTCGACCGCGTCGGCGTTTCCGTGCTCGAGGTCGGCGACCACCATCATGTGCTTGGCGAAGCGGCCCGGGGCAGAGAACGTCTCCGGAAACGAGAACAGCAGGAAGTCCCGGAGCTCGAACGAGGCGCGGATGACGACATGGCTCTCGTCGAGCTGCCGCGCCACCAGGCGTCCGCGGGAGCGCCACTCGAGCAAGCCGCCGCGCCGACGCTCGCCGACGCCGTCCAGCTCCGCAGCCAGGCGGCTGAGATCGGCGAGCCTCATCGAGCGTCTTGCACGAGCTGAACCGGGTTCCCGTCGGGATCGGCGACCCAGGCGAT
>DATIER010000132.1:0-3877 GCA_035455605.1 Gaiellaceae bacterium | reverse complement strand
CATGGTGACGCTCCAGGGGAACTCCCTGCCGACGGTCACCCTCACCCAGCCGACGAACGGCGCGACCTTCACCGCGCCGGCGACCGTAGATCTCGCCGCGACGGCGTCGGACACCGACGGCAGCGTCACGAAGGTCGAGTTCTTCAACGGGCAGACGAAGCTCGGCGAGGACACGACCGCGCCCTACACCTTCACCTGGAGCGGCGTCGCCGCCGGGACGTACTCGCTCACCGCGCGTGCGACGGACGACCTGGGCGGCGTCACGACCAGCCCGGCGTCCGGAATCACGGTCAACGATCCGGCGCCTCCGCCGCCACCGCCGCCACCCCCGCCGCCACCTCCGCCGCCCAACACCCCGCCGAGCGTGAGCATCACGTCCCCGGTCGACGGCGCCAGCTTCGCATGGAAGCCGACGATCACGATCACCGCGACGGCGAGCGACACCGACGGCACCATCACGAAGGTCGAGTTCCGCGACGGCACGACGCTGCTCGGTCAGGACACGAGCGCGCCCTACTCGTTCACCTGGAGGAACGTCGCGCAGGGAACACACGTCCTGACTGCTCGGGCGACGGACAACGCCGGAGCCGTGACGACGAGCAGCACCGTGACCATCACGGTCCGTGCGAAGCGCTTGAACGCGGTCAGTCGACAGGCCGCGTCGCTGCGGCGGCCTCGAGCTGGTTCGCGTGGTACAGCACGGAAGCCTCGGCCCTCTGTGCCCCGCGTGCGTCGTGGTGGACCGCGATGGCATGAAGCAGCTCTGCGCGCACGCTTGCATCAAGCGCCTCTGCCCGCTCCTCCACCAACCGCAGCCCGAGGTGGACGTGCCCGAGCAGGCGCCCCTCCTCGGTGACGCGGAACGTAGGGCCGCGCTCTAGCTCCCTCGTCCGGCCGACGTCGTGGAGCAGCGCTGCCGCCAGGACGAGATCGGCGCGCAGCCGGAGATGTAGCTGCGCCGCCTCGCGGCACAAGGTCGCGACGCCGACCGTGTGCTCGAGCAGCCCACCCGCATAGGTGTGGTGCGTCTCGGCCGCCGGCAGCGCTCGTAGTAACGCGCGCAGCGGTTCGTCCGCCATGAACCGGCCCACGGTCGCGCGCAGGCCCGGGTGCGTGATCTCCGCGGCCAGGAACTCGAGGAAGCCGTCCAGCTCCGCGGCGTCGCGCCGCAGCGCCGGCGCGAGCGACGCCGGGTCGGCCTCGGCGGCCGCCTCCAGCGAGCGCACCTCCAGCTGGAGCCGGTCGCGGAACTTCTCCACGCGCCCGAGCACGCGCACCGCGTCGCCCTCGCCGAAGCGAGAGTCGAGCAGCTCGACGTCCGACCACACCCGCGCCTCGATCCGGCCGCTCGGGTCGACGAGCTCGAGCGCCAGGTAGGCGGAACCGCCGCGCGTTCGCCGTCGCTCCTTCCTGGCGACCGCGTAGACGCCCTCGACGACACGGTCCTCGGCCAGCGATGCGATCGCGCTCACGGCCGCGAGTCTAGGCTCGAGCGCGGCTGGTACGCTCGGCTGCCGTGGCCGAGGTGAAGCCGTTTCGTGCCGTCCGGTACGGCGACCGCGCCGGGCCCCTGGAGACGCTGGTCGCGCCGCCCTACGACGTCATCTCGCCGGCCGCGCGCGAGCAGCTCGCGGCGCGCAACGAGCACAACGTCGTCCACCTGACGCTGCCGGACGACGAGGCCGCGGCGGGGGCCACCTGGCGCGCCTGGCGTGAGGACGGCACGCTCGTCGACGAGCCGGAGGCGGGCTGCTGGTGGCTCTCGCAGGAGTACGTCGGCCCCGACGGCGTCGCGCGCACGCGCGACGGGCTCGTCGCCGCGCTGACCGCCGAGCCGTACGAGCGCCGGATCGTGCTGCCGCACGAGCGGACGCATCGGGGGCCGAAGGAGGGCCGCCTGCGCCTGCTGCGCGAGGTGCAGGCCCAGCTCGAGCCCCTCTTCTTCCTCTACGAAGGCGAGCCGCCGGCGGGCCGTCCCGAGCGTCCGGCGGACGTCGAGGTCGAGGGCGCCCGCCTGTGGCGCCTCCCGTCCGCCGGGATCGCGGCGGCGTTCGCCGGGCGGCAGCTGCTGATCGCCGACGGGCACCACCGCTACGAGACGACGCTTGCGTACGGCGAGCACGCGCAGGTTCTGGCCGTGCTCGTCAGCCTCGACGATCCCGGCCTGATGATCTTCCCGACCCATCGCGTGTTCGCACGCGAGCCGGCGGAGCGGCTGCCGGCGGAGGAGCGGCTGCCCGACGCCGAAGCCGCGCGCGCAGCGCTCGCCCGGGTTCCGTCCGACCGCGCCGCCGCGCTGCTGTACCGGGACGGCGGCTTCGACCTGAGCGTCGACGGGAACGAGCTCGACGTGCAGCTCGTCGACCGGCTCGGCCACGAAGGGATCAGCTACACCCCCGACTGGGACGAGGCCGTGCGGGCGGTGGACGACGGCCGCGCCGAGGTGGCCGTGCTGATGCGCCCGACCCGGATCGAGGACGTCTTCGCCGTCGCGCAACGCGGCGAGACGATGCCGCAGAAGAGCACCTACTTCTACCCGAAGCTCGTCTCGGGCCTCTTGTTCCTACCGCTGGCGTGACCGACTGGCTCGCCGTCTGCCGCGAGGCGGTCGAGGACGTGCGCGGCGTGCTCGCCGACCTGCCCACGCGCGCCGAGCGGGAGCCGGTCGTCGGCGAGGGCGAAGGGGGCGACGAGACGACCGCGGTGGACGCGGCCGCCGAGCGGGTGATCCTCGCGCGGCTCGGGGCGGTCGAGGGGACGACCATCGTGTCGGAGGAGGCGGGCACGCTCGGGGACGGCCCGACACGGGTCGTCGTCGACCCGATCGACGGCTCGCTGAACGCGAAACGGGGCATTCCGTTCTTCGCCGTCTCGGTCGCGGTCGCCGAGGGGGCGACGATGGCGGACGTCGTCTTCGCCTACGTCTACGACTTCGGCAGCGGCGAGGAGTGGGTCGCCGAGCGGGGCCGGGGCGCGCGCCTCGACGGCGCGCCGCTCGGCGGGACGCGGCCGAAGGAGACGATCGAGATCCTCTCGTTCGAGGCGACGCTGACGTCCAGCATCGCCGAGAAGGCCGCGGCGATGGTGGGCCTCGCGTACCGGTTGCGCGTGATGGGCTCGCTCGCGCTCTCCCTGTGCCACCTCGCCGCGGGGCGCGTCGACGCGGTCTGCTCGCTGAAGCCGGCGCGCGCGGTCGACATCGCCGCGGCGCAGCTGCTCGTCCGCGAGCAGGGCCTCGCGATCGAGCTCCCGGAGGCGCCGCCGTTCGCGGGAGCGCCCCTGGACGTCGAGGGCCGCTCGCGCGTCGTCGCCGCGGCGACGCCCGAGGTGTGCGAACGCCTCTTCGCCGCGCTGCGGTGACCGAGATCCGCATCGGCTGCTCGGGCTGGAACTACCAGCACTGGCGCAAAGGCGTCTTCTACCCGCCGCGCCTGCCGCCGCGGCGCTGGCTCGACTTCTACGCCCGGCGCTTCGACACCGTCGAGGTCAACTCGACCTTCTACCGCCTGCCGCGCGAGACCGCCGTCGCGAACTGGGTGCACGAGAGCCCGCCCGGCTTCGTCTTCGCGGTCAAGATGAGCCGCTACGCGACGCACATCAAGCGGCTGCGCGACCTCGGGCCGAGCATCGCCCTGTTCTACGAGCGGATCCGGCCGTTCCTCGGCTCGCCGAAGCTCGGGCCGGTGCTCTGGCAGCTCCCGCCGGACTTCCGGCGCGACGACGACCGGCTGGCGGCGGCGCTCGAGCAGCTGCCGCCGGGGCGGCACTGCTTCGAGTTCCGGCACGAGACGTGGTTCGCCGAGCCCGTCTACGAGCTGCTCCGGAGGCACGGCGTCGCGCTGGTGATCGGCGACGATCCGCGCCGGCCGTTCCAGGC
>DATIER010000131.1:0-2174 GCA_035455605.1 Gaiellaceae bacterium | reverse complement strand
GCAGCCTTGATCTCGAGGATCTTGAACTTCATCGAGCCGCGCGGGGCCGCGACCTCGACGGTCTCGCCCTTCTTGCGGCCGATGATCGCCTTGCCCACCGGCGACTCGTTCGAGAGCTTGTTCTCGGCGGGGTTCGCCTCGGCGGAGCCGACGATGCGGTACTCGACCGTCTGCTTCGCGTCGATGTCGCGCAGCTTGACCTTCGAGCCGATCGAGACGACGTCCTTGGCGACGTCCTTCTTCGTGATCACGCGCGCGTTGCGCAGCCGCTCCTCGAGCGTGGCGATGCGGTGCTCCAGCAGCGCCTGCTCGTTCTTGGCGTCGTCGTACTCGGCGTTCTCGGCGATGTCTCCGAACTCGCGGGCCGTGCGGATGCGCTCGGCGACCTCACGGCGCTTCTCGCTCGAGAGGTACTCGATCTCCTGCTTGAGCTTCTCGTAGCCTTCGGGAGTGAGGATTACGTCCTTCAACGGGCCTCCTGAAAGAAAAACGCGCGGCGCAGGGGCGCCGTCGCGGGCGGGGATGTTACCTGCGAGGGCGGACGGACGTCAACCCGTCCTGCGGCTACTATTTTCCGCTCTGTGCAGGTAGATCTTCGCGAATCCTGGGCAATTCGGGACGTCGAGATCCCGACGCGCCTCGTGCTCGCCCCGATGGCGGGCGTGTCGGTTCAGGCGTTCCGGCGCCAGGGCAGGCGCTACGGCGCCGGCCTCGTGTGCTCGGAGATGGTCTCGTGCGCCGGGCTGCACCACGGCAACGAGCGAACTCTCGGCTATTTGCGCATTTCTCCTGACGAGCGGCCGCTGGCGGTGCAGATCTTCGGCTCGGAGGCGGAGGTGATGGCCGAGGCGGCGCGGATGGTCGAGGACGCCGGCGCCGACCTCGTCGATATCAACTTCGGCTGCCCGGTGAAGAAGGTCACGAAGACGGGCGCCGGCGCGACGATGCTCGAGGACCCGGCGCGCGCGTGTGCGGTCGTCTCGGCGGTCGCCGACGCCGTCTCGGTGCCGGTGACCGTGAAGATGCGGCGCGGGCTCGAGCACGGCTCGCGCGCCTGTCTCGCGCTGGGGCCGCGGCTCGTGGACGCGGGCGCGTCGTCGCTGACGCTGCACCCGCGCTCGGCACGGCAGATGTACACGGGCGAGGCCGACCACTCGCTCACGGGCGAGCTCGCCGGCCTGGTCGACGTGCCAGTGATCGCCTCCGGCGACGTCACCTCGCGCGCGCGGGCGCAGGCGATCCTCGCGACGACCGGAGCCGCGGCGGTGATGATCGGCCGCGCCGCGCAAGGCAACCCGTGGGCCCTGCGCGAGATCCTCGACGGCAACGCGGTCGAGCCGTCGCGCGAGGAGGTCGTCGCGGAGCTGCTGCTCTTCATGCGCGAGACGGTGCGGGAGCTCGGCGAGCGGCGCGCGACCGGGTTCCTGAAGAAGTTCTACGGCTGGTACCTCGGCCGCGGCCGTTTCCCGCGGCCGTTCAAGCAGGAGCTCGTGCAGCTCGCGACGCTGGCCGAGGTCGAGCAGCGCCTCCTCGCAGCGGCGCCCGGCGCCGCGGAAGTCCTTGAGCGGCTGACGGCGGAGCTGCCGGACGCGGAGGACGACGTCCTGCTCGACCTGCCGATCTCGATCTACGGCGGCGGCTGATCCAGACCCGTCGTTCCAAGTAACAGACTGTTACTTGCTCCTCGGTACCCACGGTGCCACCATGGGTTCCGGCGTTCGAATCCAAGTAACAGACTGTTACTAGCGCTCGTCGTGGTTGCGCTGCCAGATGATCCGGACGCCCTCGAGCGTCAGGAACGGGTCGATCGTCGCGAGCGTGCGCGCGTGCGGGACGATCAGGTCCGCGAGGCCGCCCGTCGCGATCGTCTGCGCGTCCACGCCGAGCTCGTCTCGGATCCGCTCCACGATGCCGTCGACCTGGCCCGCGAAGCCGTAGACGAGGCCGGATTGCAGGCTCGACGCCGTGTTCTTCGCGATCACCGTCCCGGGCTCGACGAAGTCGACCTTGAACAGCCGCGCCGCCCGCGCGAAGAGCGCCTCCATCGACACCTCGATCCCGGGCGCGAGCACGCCGCCGACGTACTCGCCGGCCGGTGAGACGACGTCGAAGTTCGTCGAGGTGCCGAAGTCGACGACGATCGCCGGCGCCCCGTGGCGCTCGACCGCCGCGAC
>DATIER010000130.1:0-2849 GCA_035455605.1 Gaiellaceae bacterium | reverse complement strand
CAGCAGGTGACGCCCTACCTCTTGTACGAGGACGCGCAGGCGGCGGTCGACTTCCTCGGCCGCGCGTTCGGCTTCCGCGAGGTCGAGCGGACGACCGGCGGCGCGGGCGGCCTGCACGTCGAGCTCGACCTCGAAGGCGGCCGGGTCTACGCGGGCCAGCCGCCGGCGGACTTCGAGAACCCGGCCAAGGTCGGCCGCACCTCGCTCGTCTACGTCCTCGTGTCGGACGTCGACGCGCACTTCGAGCGCGCGCGGACGGCGGGCGCCGAGATCGTGGAGCCGCTGAACGACTTGCCCTTCGGCCACCGGCGCTACGGCTGCCGCGACCCGCAGGGCCACGAGTGGTTCTTCGCGACGCCGCAGTAGGCTCCGCGCCGTGAGGCTCGAGCACGTGCTCGTCGTCGGCGCCGGCCAGATGGGCGGCGGGATCGCGCAGGTCGTGGCGGCGTCAGGCCGGCGCGTCTCGCTGCACGACACCGCGCCGGGCGCGGTCGAGCGGGGGCTCGAGACGATGCGCCGGAGCCTGGCCAAGCTCGCCGAGAAGGGTGGGCCCGACCCGGACGAGGTGCTCGCGCGCGTCGAGCCGGCCGACCGCCTCGTCGAGGCCGACCTGATGATCGAGGCGGTCGTCGAGGACGCGGCCGTCAAGGCCGACCTGTTCCACCGCGCCGACGAGCTGCTCCCGCCGGAGGCGATCCTCGCGTCGAACACGTCGTCGATCCCGATCAGCTCGCTCGGGGCCGCGACGAGCCGGGCCGACCGCGTGATCGGGATGCACTTCTTCAACCCGGTGCCGGTGCTGAAGCTCGTCGAGGTCGTGCGCGGCAGGGAGACCTCGGACGAGACTGCCGAGTCGATCACCGGGCTCGCGCGCGAGCTCGGGAAGGTGCCGGCGGTCGCCAACGACTTCCCGGGCTTCGTCTCGAACCGGATCCTGATGCCGTTCATCAACGAGGCCGTCTGGGCGCTGCACGACGGCGTCGCCGAGCCCGAGGCGATCGACACGATCGCGAAGCTCGGGTTCGCGCACCCGCTGGGTCCGCTCGCGCTCGCCGACCTGATCGGCCTCGACACCTGCGTCGCGATCATGAACGTGCTCCGCGAGGGGCTCGAGGACGACCGCTACGCGCCCTGCCCGCTGCTCGAAAAGCTGGTCTCTGCAGGGAAACTGGGCCGCAAGTCTGGGGCCGGTTTCTTCATCTACTCATAGAGACAGCTCCGGCTGCCGATACAGCCGACACCAGGCCGCCCAAGAAGGAGGTTCCGCTGCGCCTCTTGCTGGTTGACGACGACGAAGGACTCAGAGCACTCCTCCGCACGACCTTCGAGGCCGTCGACGTGGACGTCGACGAGGCGCCCGACGCCGCGGTCGCGCAGGCACGCATCGACGAGGCGCAGCCGGACGCGATCGTGCTCGACCTCAGCATGCCGGGTCTCGACGGCGCCGCCTTCTGCGCGCGGCTGAAGGGAGCGCCCGCGACGCGCGAGATCCCGGTCGTCCTGCTCACCGGCTCCGAGCGCGCGAACCAGGCGACGGCGGAGGAGGTCGGCGCCGACGCGCTCATGTTCAAGCCGTTCAGCCCGCTCGAGCTGCTCGCCGTCGTCGAGCGCCTCGCCGGAGGGCTGCACGCGACGCCGTTCCGCGCCAGCCGCACCACGGACCCCGGCGAACAGCTGCTGCTCTACGCGCGCGACCTGCGCCACCTGCTCGAGCTCGAGCGGGCGCAGCGGCGGCTGCTCGAGGACGCCTACCACGAGACCGTCACCGCGCTCGCGGGCGCGCTCGAGTCGAAGGACAGCGGCACCGGCCAGCACTCGCAACGGGTGCACCGCTACGCGCTCGAGCTCGCGCAGGTCGCCGCACCCGGGGTCGCCGAGGACGAGAGCGTCGTCTACGGCTTCGTCCTCCACGACGTCGGCAAGATCGGGATCCCGGACCGGATCCTGCA
Source organism: Gaiellaceae bacterium (assembly GCA_035455605.1). Classification (GTDB taxonomy): domain Bacteria; phylum Actinomycetota; class Thermoleophilia; order Gaiellales; family Gaiellaceae; genus AC-32. The sequence continues at coordinate 900 of DATIER010000130.1, read as the reverse complement.
GAAGCCCGGCCCGCTCACCGACTCCGAGCGGCGGCTGATGGAGACACACACGATCCTCGGCGAGCAGCTCCTCCGCGGCGTCTCGTTCCTCCAGGGCGGCGGCCTGAAGGTCGTGCGCTCGCACCACGAGCGCTGGGACGGCGGCGGGTACCCCGACGGCCGCGCCGGCACCGAGATCCCCGTCGCCGCGCGTGTCTTCGCCGTCGCCGACGCGCTCGACGCGATGACGAGCGACCGGCCGTACCGGCGCGCGATGAGCTGGGCGGCCGCGGGCCGCGAGCTGGAGGCGCAGTCCGGCAGGCAGTTCGACCCGACGGTCGTCGACGCGTTCCGCTCGCGGGAGCGCTCGCTGCGCCGGATCCGCCGCGAGCTCGCTACGCCGACTGCGTATTCAGTGGCATGACGGGCGTTCCCGTCTGATGCCAGAGCACGATCTTCCCCTTCACGACCCGGAAGATCGCGGTCGCCCGCCGGCCCGGCCCGTCGCAGTGGCGGTGCGGCCGGTCGCCGAGCAGGAACGTCGCGTTCGCGATCTGGCCCTTGCTGCGGATCGCGAGGATTCGCGCAGAGCACGGTAGGGCCGAGTTCCAGGCGACCGCGTCGGCATGCGTCCGCAGCCGGATCACGTGCGCGCCCTGGACGACCTCGGCGTTCGGCGCGAACAGGTCCGCGGCGCCGCGGTTGTCGTCGGCGTTGAGGGCCTCGTTCCAGGCGCGGACGACGCTCTCCGCGGACGGAGGGCTCCCGCTGCAGCCCGTGGCGAGCGCGGCGAGGGCGAGGAGCGCGAGCGGCGCCGCCTTCACGCGAGCGCCTCGCGCACGAGCGACTGGAAGTGCGCGAGCAGGCGCTCGCTCTCGGGCAGCAGCCGGCCCTCGTCGAGCAGGCCGGAGCGGACGCCTG
>DATIER010000129.1:0-12581 GCA_035455605.1 Gaiellaceae bacterium | reverse complement strand
GCGGCACGCGATAGTTCCGGCCATGGCCGAGCTTCCGACCGGCACGGTCACGCTGCTCTTCACGGACATCGAAGGCTCGACGCGCCTGCTCCGCCGCGTGGGCGACGCCTACGCCGACCTGCTCGGGGAGCACCGGCGGCTCCTGGCCGAGGCGTTCGAGCACCATCGCGGGACGATCGTCGACAGCGAGGGCGATGCCTTCTTCGTCGCCTTCGCCTCCGCGCGCGACGCCGCCGCCGGAGCCGAGGCCGGGCAGCGAGCGCTGGCCGAGCACCCGTGGCCGGGCGGCGAGGAGCTGCGCGTCCGGATGGGCCTGCACACCGGCGAGCCCCGACTCGTCGAGGGCCGTTACGTCGGGCTCGACGTGCACCACGCGGCGCGGGTGATGGCGGCCGGCCACGGCGGGCAGGTGCTGCTGTCGGAGTCGACCCGGGCGCTGCTCGGCGACGGGCCGCGCCTGCGCGACCTCGGCGAGCACCGGCTGAAGGACCTCTCGCACCCGCAGCGGCTCTACCAGCTCGAGGCCGACGGGCTGCCGGCGGAGTTTCCGCCGCTGAAGACGCTCGACAACCGGCCCACGAACCTGCCGGTCCAGCCGAACGAGCTGATCGGCCGCGAGCGCGAGCTCGAAGAGGCGGCGGCCCTGCTGAGGAACGGGCTGCGGGCGCTCACGCTGACGGGGCCCGGCGGCACCGGGAAGACGAGGCTCGCGCTGCAGCTCGCCGCCGACGTGGTCGAGGAGTTCCCGGACGGCGTCTTCTTCGTCTCCCTCGCGCCCGTGCGCGACTGGGAGCTCGTCGCGCCGACGATCGCGCGCACCCTCGGCCTGCGCGAGCAGCCGGGCGAGACCGTGCTCGAGACGCTCGACGGCTACCTCGGCGACAAGGAGCTGCTGCTCGTGCTCGACAACTTCGAGCAGGTGCTCGCCGCGGCGCCGGCCGCGGCCGGCCTGTGCGCGAGCGCGCCCGGGCTGAAGCTGCTCGTCACGAGCCGCACGCCGCTGCACCTGTCCGGAGAGCGCACGTACCCGGTGCCGCCGCTCGAGCTGCCGGAATCGGTGCGGCTGTTCGCCGAGCGGGCGCACGCGGCCGCGCTCGAGTTCGACGTCACGGACGAGAACGAGGACGCCGTCGCCGAGATCTGCCGGCGGCTCGACGGGCTGCCGCTCGCGATCGAGCTGGCGGCGCCGCGGATTCGCAGCCTGCCGCCGCCGGCGCTGCTGCGGCGGCTCGACCAGCGGCTGAAGCTCCTGACCGGCGGCGCGCGCGACCTCGACGAGCGCCAGCGCACGCTGCGCGCGACGATCGAATGGAGCTACGAGCTGCTGCCCGACGCGGAGCGGGCGCTGTTCGCCCGGCTCGGCGTCTTCGTCGGCGGCAGCCGGCTGGACGAGGCGGAGGCGCTGTGCGGCGGGATCGAGGTCGACGTCCTCGACGGCCTGCAGTCGCTCGTCGAGAAGAGCCTGCTGCGCCAGCGGCCGGATGCCGACGGCGAGCCGCGCTTCTGGATGCTCGAGACGATCCGCGAGTTCGCGCTCTCGCTGCTCGAGGCGGAAGGCACGCTGGCGGAGGCACGCCGGGCCCACGCCGAGCTGTTCCTGGCGGTCGCCGAGCACGTCGACCTGGCCTCGCGCACCGGCGACCAGGCGGCGCTTTTCGACCGGCTCGACGCCGACAACGCGAACCTACGGGCCGCGGTCGACTTCGCGGAGGAGACGGACGACAGCGAGCTCATGCTGCGCGTCGCAACGGCCCTCTGGGGGTTCTGGGCGACGCGCGGGCACATCGCCGAGGGCACGGCCGTGCTCGAGGACGCGCTCGCCATGGCGGGCGAGCGCCCGGCGCGCGCGCTGCTCGGCCTCTGCACGATGCGCATCCTGCGCGGCGAGGCCTCGGGCCTCGAGGAGGACATCCGCGAGGCGCTGCGCGCGTGCGAGGAGCTCGGCGACGACTACAGCCTGGCCCAGGCGTGGAACCTGCAGGGGCGGCTCGACGGGAGCCTGCTCGGCCGCCTCGGCGCCGGCGAAGGCTCGTGGCGCGAGGCGTTGCGCTTCGCCGAGCGCGGCGGCTTCTCCGCCGAGAAGGCGGAGAGCGTCAACTGGCTGCTGATCAGCGCCATCTTTGGGCCGCTGCCGGTGGACGAGGGCATCGCGCGCTGCAAGGAATTCGCCAACGCCGCGGCCGGCGAGCCGACGATTCAGGCGTGGTGCAGCTGCGGGCAGGGTGTGCTCGAGGCGATGCGCGGCGACTTCGGCATCGCACGAGAGCTGCTGGCCGCCGGCCGGCAGTTGCTCGAAGAGCTCGGCCAGCCGGTCTGGGTCGCCGTGACCGGACAGGAGGTGTTCTTCGTCGAGATGCTCGCCGGCGACCCGGCCGCCGCGGCCGCGGCGCTGCGTCGGAGCGACGAGGCGCTCCACGAGATGGGCGAGCGCAGCTTCCGCTCGACGATCGCGGGCCTCCTCGCCCAGGCGCTCTGCGCGCTTGGCGAGGACGACGAGGCGGAGCAGTTCAGCCGCGTGTGCCGGGACACGGCGGCCGAGGAGGACGTTTTCTCGCAGGTGCTGTGGCGCAGCGCCCGGGCGAAGGTTCTGGCGCGCCGCGGCGAGGCCGAGGCGGCGGAGGCGGCTGCGCGCGAGGCGGTTGCGATCGCGGACCGCACCGACCTGCTCAACACCCAGGCCGACGCGCTGCTCGACCTCGCCGACGTGCTCGCGGCCGCCGGACGGACGGACGAGGCGCGCGCGGCGGCGCGGGCCGCAGCCGAGCGCTTCGAGCGCAAGGGCAACCTCCCGTCGCTCGAGCGGGCGCGCAAGCTCTCGGCTTGACAGCGCCGCGACCGGCCTGGATATTCCGGCCCGTCGACCGGAAGGGAGCACGATGCAGGAGTCCAAAGGCGGGGGCCACAGCCGCCGCCACATCCCGGATCACGTCGCGCAGTACTTCGCGCACCGCGCGCTCGACGAGCTGCCGGAGCGTGCCTACGAGGTGATCGTCAACCTCACGCCCGAGGAGATCGCGGTGCTCGAGAAGGTTGGCGTCGCGCTCGGCGACTGCGAGCCGCAGCTGAAGACGTTCGCGCTCCACTGAGCGCCGGCACTCGCTTCCGGCGCAAGCTCGAGCTCGTCGTCGGGCCGTACTCGGAGGCGTGCACGGCGCTCGTCGAGCATTCGCGCCTGCGCGAGCTCTGGCCCGAGTACCTCGTCGTCCAGCACCAGATCATCCGCGCGACCGTGCCGCTCACGCGGGTCGCGCTGGATCGGGCGAGGGCGACAGGCGACGACCCGCCGGGTCTCGCGGCGTACCTCGAGCTCCACGTCGACGAGGAGCTCGGGCACGACGAGACGCTGCTGGACGACCTCGAGCTGCTTGGGCTCGGGCGCGAGGCGGTGCTCGAGCGCATGCCGTCGCCCGCGGTCGCGAGCCTCGTGGGCGCGCAGTACTACTGGGTGCTCCATCACCATCCGGTCGCCTTCCTCGGCTACGTCGGGGTGATGGAGGGCTACCCGCCGACGGAGGAGCTGATCGCGACGCTGGTCGAGCGGACCGGGTTCCCGCAGGCGGCGTTCCGCACCTTCTCGGAGCACGGCGAGCTGGATCCGGGCCACCGCGACCACCTCGACCGCACGCTCGACGCGCTCCCGCTGACCGAGCGCCACGAACAGGTGATCGCCGCGTCGGCGATCGCGACGCTCGCGCTGGCGACCAAGGTGGTCGACGAGGTCGTCGCGGGCGCGTAGGTACACTGCGCCGCCGAATGGCCGGAGAACGAGCCCAGCTGACCGTCCAGGAGCGCGAGAGCCGCGGCTCCGCCGAGTCGCGCCGCCTGCGCAGGCAGGGGCTGATCCCGGGCGTCCTCTACGGTCGCGGCAAGACGCCGCACGCGATCTGCGTGGCCGAGCGCGACCTGCGCCGCGTGCTGACCGGCGACGGCGGGCTGAACGCGATCCTCGACGTCGTGCTCGAGGGCCAGAAGACGACCCACCCGTCGATCCTCAAGGAATACCAGCAGCATCCCGTCAAGGGCGGGATCATCCACGTCGACCTGCAGGAGGTGCGGCTCGACCAGCCGATCCAGGCGCGCGTCGTCGTGGAGCTCGTCGGCGAGCCGGTCGGCGTCACCGAAGGCGGCGTCCTCTCGCAGGTGAACCGCGAGGTGACGATCGAGGCGCTGCCGATGGAGATCCCCGAGCACCTCGAGCTCGACGTCAGCGGGATGGCCATCGGCGACACGCTCCGACTCGCCGACCTCGAGGTGCAGGAGGGCGTCACGTACCTCGACGACCCGGAGGAGACGGTGCTCGCCACGGTGACGATGCCGACGCGGATCGTCGAGCCCGAGCCCGAAGAGGTCGAGGGCGAGGAGGGCGAGCTGCCCGAGGGCGTCGAGGTGCCCGAGGGCGAGGAAGCGCCCGAGGGTGCGGCCGAGGCCGCGCCGGAGACCGCCGAGGGCGGCGAGGGCGAGCCCGGCACCGCCGAGGCGTAGTTCATGCGCCTCTTCCGTCGGGGCGAGCGGGCCTCGACGCTCGACCTGCTCGTGGTGGGGCTCGGCAACCCCGGTCGCGAGTACGAGCGCACGCGGCACAACGTCGGCTGGCTGGTGCTCGACGAGCTCGCCCGCCGGCGCGGCGGCTCGTGGCGCTCGAAGTTCTCTGGCTCGCTCGGGGAGGTCCGGCTCGGCGACGCGAAGCTCGCCCTGCTCAAGCCCGAGACGTACATGAACGAGTCCGGCCGCTCGGTCGGCGCGGCTGCGCGCTTCTTCAAGGTCGTGCCGGAGCAGGTGCTCGTCGTCCACGACGACGTCGACCTCGAGGCGGGCCGGCTGCGGGCCCGGAGCGGGGGAGGCCTCGCCGGCCACAACGGCCTGCGCTCGCTCGCGCAGTACCTCGGCTCGCAGGACTTCCTCCGCCTGCGGATCGGCGTCGGCCGTCCCGGCCGGGGCGACCGGCGCTCGGTCGCCGACTGGGTGCTCTCGCCGTTCGCGCCGGAGGAGGACGCGGAGGCGTTGGTCTCGCGCTCGGCCGTCGCCGTCGAGACGATCGTGGGCGACGGCCTCGAGGCTGCTCAGCAGCGCTTCAACTGAGCGCTATCGGTTCCAGCTCGGGCAGCAGGCGCTCAGCTTCCGGAACACCCGGCGGTGATCCGCGAGCCGCATGATCACCAGGTGCACCCGCTGCTCGTCGCCACCGCCCCCGACCACGTACCGGCCGTCGCTCGAGGCGGCGTCGGCGAAGTCGCCGAGTGGCCGTAGCCTCCGCGTCCGCGTGTTCACGACCGCGCCGAGGTTGCCGGCGTTGGTGCGGATGCCGGCCAGGAGGCGCGAGTCGTCGAGCCACGCGATCGGCTGCAGTCCGTAGAGGCCGTCGGTCGAGAACTCGAGCGGCGCGCGGGCGATCACCGCCCTCGGGTCGGAGCCGTCGTCCTGCACCGTCCAGATGCCCGGCGCCGAGCACTCCTGCAGGCCGGCGCCTTCGGGAAAGCGCGCGAAGGCGATCCCGGCGCGGCCCCAGACCGGGAACGCGCTCAGCCCGTCGTGGGTGATCCGCGTCGACGGGCCGCCGGAGACCTTGGCGACGTAGAGGTCGACCTGGTCGCCGCAGAGGCCCTGGCCCGTGGCGACCGGCGCCCGCGCGTAGACGAGCTTCGAGCCGTCGGGCGAGAGGGAGAAGCCGTACAGCGACCCGCTGGCGATCACGCGCACCCGGCCGGTCGCGCGGTCGACCCCGTCGAGCTCGAGCACGGACAGCGGCGCCGCTCTCGTCGCGAGCAGCGTCTTGCCGTCCGGCGACCAGGCCTGCGGGCGGAGGTGCCGGCGCGTCAGCCGCCGCGCGGGCGACCCATTCGCGGCGAGCACGTAGATGCCGTTCCCGCGCAGGACGGCGACCGTGCGGCCGTCCGGCGCGAGCGCCGCCGCGGAGCCGCGGCCGAGGCGGTGCGCGTGCGAGCCGTCGACGTTCGCGAGCCAGACGCTAGCGTGGGCCGGATCGTCGCCGGCGACGTAGGCGAGGTGGCGCTCCGCCGGCCTGACGACGTGCGAGGCGCCTTCGCCGCAGCCGGCGAGCGAGCACAGCAGCAGCCCGATCGCCCACGCCCCGATCCCGGGTCTCCCCATGCTCGCCGATGATCGCACCCGGGCTACGATTGGCGCGCGGAACCGGCGTTCCGTCGTTCGTCATGGACCTGCGCGAGACCACAAGACCCGTGCTCCACCCGCTCGTCGAGCAGCTGCTCGGGGACGAGCGCCTGGCCGCCTACGCGGATGCGCTGCCCGCGTCTGCGCGCGTCTCGGAGCCGGCGCTGCCGCCGCTGCTGGCGGCGCTGCACGAGCACCTGGGGCGGTCGCTCGTGGTCGTGCTGCCGGAGGACGCCGACGCGAGGGACGCCGCCGAGGGCGCGCGCTGGTTCCTCGGCGACGACGCGGTCGCGCTGCTGCCGAGCCGCGGCGTGCGCTGGGGCTCGGGGCTCGAGCCGCCGCCGCACCTCGTCGGCGAGCGGGCGCGGGCGCTCGACGTCCTCGCCGCCGGGGGGCTCGTCTGCGCCTCGGCGGCCGCGCTGGCGGAGCCACTGCCGCCGCCGGAGGCGCGCCCGGCGCCGATCGCCCTCGCGGCTGGAGACGCTCCCGGGCTCGAGGCGCTGGCGGAGCTGCTCGCGCTCGCCGGCTACGAGCGCGTCGACCGCGTGCAGGAGCGCGGCCAGTTCGCCGTCCGCGGCGGCCTGATCGACGTCTTCCCGACCACCGGCCGGGAGCCGCTGCGCGTCGAGCTCTTCGGCGACGAGATCGAGGCCGTGCGCGCGTTCTCGGCCTTCACGCAGCGGGCGCTGCACGAGGTCGAGGGCGCCGTCGTCTACCCGGCCGCGGAGCGGCGACTCGACCTCGTCGAGCCGGTCCTGCGCGAGGAGGGCGAGCCGGTGCCGGTGCCGGACGACCTCGTGCCCGTCCTCGACCGCGCGCCCGACCTGGTCTGGGAGCCGGACGCGGTGCGCGAGGCGCTGGACGAGCAGGACGCCGAGCTCGACCTCGGCGGCGCCGCCGAGCTAGAGCCGTTCCCGCGCGGCCAGGCGCACTCGTTCGAGGCGCAGCGTCCGGCCGTCGCGGCGCGCGGCCTCGCCGAGGCCGAGAACGAGCTCGCGAGCTTCGTCCGGGCGGGAAACCGCGTCGTCGTCTCGTTCCCGCACCGCGGCGAGGCGCTGCGCACGATGAACCTGCTGCGCCGGGTCGAGGCGCGCCTGCTCGAGCCGGGCGACCGCTTCCCCGAGGAGCCGGAGCTGTTGTTCGCCGTCTCGCCGGCGCGGCGCGGCTTCGTCTGGCGCGACCTCGGCCTCGTGCTGTTGCCCGACACGCAGGTCTTCCGCAAGCGCGCCCGCACCCGCGCCGCGCCGCCCGGGCGGGCGCTGCAGAGCTTCGCCGACCTGCGCACGGGCGACTTCGTCGTCCACGAGGACCACGGCATCGGCAAGCTCCTCGGCTTCGAGACGAAGACGGTCGCCCAGGTGACGCGCGACTACCTGTTCCTCGGCTTCCGCGGCGACGACCGGCTCTACGTCCCGCACGAGCAGATCGGCAAGGTGTCGAAGTACATCGGCGCAGACGCCTCGGCGCCGGCGCTCTCCAAGCTCGGCGGCAAAGCGTGGCAGAACCTGAAGAGCCGCGCCCGGACGAGCCTCCGCGAGCTGGCGGGCGAGCTGCTCGCGCTCTACGCGCGCCGCCAGCAGGCGCCCGGCGTCGTGTACGAGCTCGAGAACGAGTGGCTCGAGCGGCTCGAGGCCGAGTTCCCGTACCGCGAGACGGAGGATCAGCGCTCCGCGATCGAAGCGGTCAAGGAGGACCTCGAGGCGCCGCGCCCGATGGATCGCCTCGTCTGCGGCGACGTCGGCTTCGGCAAGACGGAGGTCGCCGTGCGGGCGGCGTTCGCGGTCGCGGTCAACGGCAAGCAGACGCTGATGCTCGTCCCGACGACCGTACTCGCGGAGCAGCACTGGAACACCTTCCGCGAGCGCTACCGCGACTTCCCGGTGCGCGTCGAGATGATCTCGCGCTTCCGCAGCCCGAAGGAGCAGAAGCAGGTCGTCGCCGACTTCGCCGCCGGCAAGGTGGACGTCCTGATCGGCACGCACCGCGTGCTGAGCCGCGACGTGATCCCGAAGGAGCTCGGGCTCGTGATCGTCGACGAGGAGCAGCGCTTCGGCGTGGCGCAGAAGGAGCTGCTGCGCGCGCTGCGGCTGGAGGTGGACGTGCTCTCGCTGAGCGCCACGCCGATCCCGCGCACGCTGCACATGTCGCTCTCGGGCCTGCGCGACATCTCGGTGATCGAGACGCCGCCGGAGGGCCGCCGGCCGATCCGCACGTACGTCGGCGAATACGACGACGAGCTGGTCAAGCAGGCGCTCGAGCGCGAGCACGCGCGCGAGGGCCAGAGCTTCTACCTGCACAACCGCGTCGAGACGATCGAGGAGGCGGCCGAGAAGATCGCCCAGCTCTGCCCGTCGCTGCGCGTGCTCGTCGCGCACGGTCAGATGCGGGAGCGCGAGCTCGAGGAGAAGATGCACGCTTTCCTGCGCGGCGACGCGGACGTACTGGTGTCGACCACGATCATCGAGTCCGGGCTCGACATCCCGCAGGCGAACACGCTGATCGTCGAGCGCGCCGACGCGCTCGGGCTGGCCCAGCTCTACCAGATCCGCGGTCGCGTCGGCCGCTCAGACGTGCTCGCACACGCCTACCTCTTCTACCCCGACTCGCGGGAGCTGACGCCGGAGGCGCGCGCGAGGCTGGCGACGCTGGCCGACCACACCGAGCTCGGCGCGGGCTTCGCGATCGCGATGCGCGACCTCGAGATCCGCGGCGCCGGCGACCTGCTCGGCGCCGAGCAGTCCGGCCACGTGGCGGCGCTCGGGTTCGAGCTCTACGTCGAGCTGCTGGCCGAGGCGGTCGCGGAGCTGTCCGGCGAGCGGCGGCCGGCTGCGCGCCCGGTGCGCGTCGAGGCGAGCGTCGACGCCTACGTGCCGGCGGCGTACATCGAGGCGGAGGCGCTGAAGATCGACCTCCACCGCCGCCTCGCCCTGACCGAGACGGAGGACGAGCTGCGCGAGCTGCGCGCGGCGACCGAGGACCGCTACGGCCCGCTGCCGGAGCCGGTCGAGAACCTGTTCTCGATCCAGGAGGTGAAGCTGAAGCTGGCGCAGGTGGGCGCGGACTACCTCGTCTTCCGCGGCGGCCGGACGATCGTCGGCCCGCTGCTGCTCGGCTCCGGCGAGCTCCGCGCGCTGCGCTCCGAGCTCGACACCGCGGTCTACACGACGGGCCCCCGCGAGGTTTCTTTGAGATCCGATGAATTCTTAGGAGCTGTTCAGCTGGTCGATGCTATAGTTGGCGCGCGCCGGGCAGCGTGAGCGAAATCCCTGCTGCTGGCGCTTTTTCCATGAGACGGATCGGAGTGATCGGAGTTTGTGCGGCGTTCGCGCTGCTCGTCGCTGCCTGTGGCGGCGGAGGGGCGCAGAGCGTGTCGAGCGACGACGTCGCCGTGGTCGGCGACGGCCACATCACGCAGGCGCAGTGGAACGCGCTGATCGCGCAGACGAAGCGGAACTTCCTCGCGACGCACCGCAAGTTCCCGGCGCCCGGCTCCGTCGACCTCGCGAACCTGAAGACGAACGCGACGCAGTTCCTGATCCAGAGCAGCGAGTACCAGCAGGAGGCGAAGAAGCTCGGCGTCACCGTCAGCGACAAGGACGTCGAGGCGCGCCTCACGCAGATCAAGAAGCAGTACTACGGCAACCCGGCCGGCCAGAAGCAGGCGACGCAGGCGCAGATGGACAAGCGCTACCAGCAGGCGCTGAGGCAGCAGGGCTTCACCGACGCCGAGGTCCGCTCGGGGATCAAGCAGCAGCTGATCCGCGAGAAGGTCTTCAACGAGGTGACCAAGGACGTCAAGGTCAGCGACGGCGACATCAAGAGCTACTACGACAAGAACAAGAAGCAGTACGAGACGCCCGCGCAACCGCCGAGCCGCGACGTGCGCCACATCCTCGTCAAGACGAAGGCGCAGGCGGACAAGCTCTACGCGCAGCTGCAGAAGAACCCGGGCAAGTTCGCGGCGCTCGCGAAGAAGTACTCGACCGACACCTCGTCTGCCCAGAACGGCGGGCGGCTGCCGCCGGGCACGGCCGTCAAGGGCCGGCTCGTGAAGCCGTTCGAGGACGTCGCCTTCACGATCAAGACGGACGTGATCTCGAAGCCGGTCCACTCGCAGTTCGGCTGGCACATCATCGAGGCGCTCGGGCCGGTCAAGCCGGGGACGCCGGCGAAGCCGACGCCGCTCTCGCAGGTCAAGGAGGCGATCCGCCAGCAGCTCCTCTCACAGGACAAGCAGAAGGCGATGGACGACTGGCTGAACAAGATGAAGAAGCACTACTGCGGGACGATCGGCTACGCCAAGGGCTACGCGCCGCCGCCGGGCCAGGACCCGTGCAAGCAGTCGTCGACGACGACGGGCGCGACCACAACCGGCTGAGTTGGCCCTCGCGCAGGCGCTGCTCGAGCTGCAGGAGCTGACCGAGCGTTTGCGCAGGGACTGTCCCTGGGACCGCGAGCAGACGGCCAGGACGATCGTCCCGCACACCGTCGAGGAGGCGTACGAGGTCGCCGACGCGGCGCTCGCGGACGACCGCGGCAAGCTGCTGGACGAGCTCGGCGACCTGCTCTTCCAGGTCTACTTCCTCTCGTTGCTGCTCCAGGAGGAGGGCACGGGCGACCTCGAGGCGGTCGCGCGCGCGGTGCACGAGAAGCTCGTCCGGCGGCATCCGCACGTCTTCGGCGACGCCGAGGCGCGGACGGCCGGGCGCGTGCGCGAGAACTGGGAGCGGATCAAGCGCGAGCAGGAGGAGCGCGAGGGCGTCTTCCACGACGTGCCCGGGTCGCTGCCCTCGCTGCTCTACGCGCGCAAGGTGCAGCGGCGGGCACGGGCGGCCGGCTTCGAGTACCCGAACGTCGAGGGTGCGCTCGCCGACCTCGACGACGAGCTGCGCGAGCTGAAGGAGGCGATCGCCGAGGCCGGCGGCGAGCCGCCGCCGGAGACGGAGCCCCACCCGCACGTCTTCGAGGAGCTCGGCGACGTGCTCTTCGCGTCCGTGAACGTCGCGCGGCGGCTGAACGTCGACCCGGAGCTCGCGCTGCGGGCGATGAGCGACCGCTTCGTCGCGCGCGTCGGGCGCGCCCAGGAGCTCGCGGCCGGCGACGGCAAGGACTGGACCGAGCTCGGCCTGGACGAGCAGGACCGCTACTTCGATCTCGCCAAGGAGGCAGGCGTATGACAACGCTACGCGTTCGGTTTCGCCGCAGATTTCGTCCCCTCGGACGACTCGTACCGCCGCACGAGGAAGGGCACCGATGAGCGGCTCGGGGATCGCGCAGGTGCACGGACGGCAGATCCTCGACTCGCGTGGCAACCCGACCGTCGAGGTCGACGTCCGGCTCGAGTCCGGCGCGTTCGGCCGCGCGGCGGTGCCGTCGGGCGCGTCGACGGGCGTGCACGAGGCGCTCGAGCTCCGCGACGGCGGGAGCGAATGGGGCGGCAAGGGCGTCTCGGGCGCGGTGGGGAACGTGAACGGCGAGCTCGCGCAGGCGGTACAGGGGCTCGACGCCGCCGACCAGCGCACGGTCGACGAGCGGATGGTCGAGCTCGACGGCACGCCGAACAAGGGCCGCCTCGGCGCCAACGCGATCCTCGGCGTCTCGCTCGCAGCCGCCAAGGCCGCCGCCGTCGACGCGGGCGTCTCGCTCTTCCGTCACCTCGGCGGCGAGGACGCGGCGACGCTGCCGGTGCCGATGATGAACGTGATCAACGGCGGCGCCCACGCGCAGAACTCCATCGACCTGCAGGAGTTCATGGTCGTGCCGGCCGGCGCCGACACGTTCGCCGAGGCGATCCGGGTCGGGGCCGAGGTCTTCCACGCTCTGCACGCGCTGCTCCACGAGCGCGGGTTCGCGACCGGCGTCGGCGACGAGGGCGGTTTCGCGCCGGATCTCGGCTCGAGCGAGGAGGCGATCGAGGCCGTGCTCGAGGCGGCCGAGCGCGCCGGGCACCGCGAGCGGGTCGCAATCGCGCTCGACCCGGCGGCGACCGAGCTGTACGCGGACGGCCACTACCGCTTCGAGGGACGCGAGGAGCCGGGCGACGGGATGGTGCAGTACGTTGCCGGCCTCGTCGAGCGCTACCCGATCGTCTCCGTCGAGGACGGGCTCGCCGAGGACGACTGGGTCTCGTGGCGCACGTTGACGGAGGTCGCCGGGTCGAGCGTCCAGCTCGTCGGGGACGACATCTTCGTCACGAACCCGGAGCGGTTGCGCCGCGGGATCATGGAGAACGTCGCCAACGCGATCCTGATCAAGGTCAACCAGATCGGGACGCTCACCGAGACGCTCGACACGATGGCCGCCGCGCGGGCGGCCGGCTACGCCTGCGTCATGTCGCACCGCTCCGGCGAGACGGAGGACACGACGATTGCCGACCTCGCGGTCGCGACCGGCTGCGGGCAGATCAAGACGGGCTCGATGTCGCGCACCGACCGCGTCGCGAAGTACAACCA
>DATIER010000128.1:0-9758 GCA_035455605.1 Gaiellaceae bacterium | reverse complement strand
CTGCTGCGCATGTACCTGCGCTGGGCACAGCAGCGGGGTTTCGCGACCGAGCTGCTGGAGGCGAGCCCGGGCGAGGAAGCCGGGCTCAAGTCGGCGACGTTCAGCGTCAAGGGGGAGAACGCCTACGGGATCCTGAAGGCGGAGCGCGGCGTCCACCGCCTCGTCCGCCTGAGCCCGTTCGACCAGGCGCACCGCCGGCACACGAGCTTCGCGCAGGTGATCGTGAGCCCGCTGCTCGCCGACGACGTGGAGGTCGACCTCGACGAGGGCGACCTCCGGATCGACACCTACCGCGCGAGCGGCGCCGGCGGGCAGCACGTGAACAAGACCGACTCGGCGGTCCGGATCACGCACGTCCCGACCGGGATCGTTGTGCAAATTCAGAACGAACGCTCACAAAGCTCCAACAAACAGACCGCCCTGCGCGTGCTCAAGTCGCGGCTGCTGGAGCAGGAGCAGGAGCGGCGCGAGGAGGAGCTGGCGAAGGAGCGCGGCGCGACGCAGCAGGCGGACTTCGGCAGCCAGATCCGCAGCTACGTCCTGCATCCGTACCAGCTGGTCAAGGATCACCGCACCGAGCACGAGACCGGGAACACGCAGGCCGTCCTCGACGGCGACCTCGACGGCTTCGTGCACGAGTACCTGCTCGCGAAGGCCGCCGGGAGGGTGCTCTAGCCGGGGTTTTAGCTAGAGTTCGGCGCCGTACCTACGAAGGCGCACCCCCGCGCCTTGCAGCACTTTTCTTCCGTGCAGGAACCGGACCTCCAGCACTCTGACACCTCGACCGCGGTCCTCGACCAGGCACCGGTCGTACCCGCGCCACCGCCCGCGCCGTCGAGCTCGGCGATGGTCACGTTCGAGAACGTGACCAAGATCTACGAGCCCGACGTGGCCGCTCTCCAGGACGTCTCGTTCGCGATCGAGAAGGGCGAGTTCGTCTTCATCGTCGGCGCGTCCGGCTCGGGCAAGTCGACCGTGATCCGGCTGGTGCTGAAGGAGATCGAGCCGACCCGCGGCAAGATCGTCGTCGGCGGGCGCGACCTCGGGCGGCTGAAGCGCTCGAAGGTGCCGATGCTGCGGCGCAACGTCGGCTGCGTCTTCCAGGACTTCAAGCTGCTGCCGAACCGCACCGCCGCCGAGAACGTCGCGTACGCGCTCAAGGTGCAGGGCGAGAGCTCGACGGCGATCCGCCGCAAGGTGCCCGAGGTGCTGAACATGGTCGGGCTGACGCACAAGATGTCGTCGCTGCCCGACGAGCTCTCCGGCGGCGAGCAGCAGCGGGTCTCGATCGCGCGCGCGTTCGTCAACCACCCGCCGCTGCTGATCTGCGACGAGCCGACCGGCAACCTCGATCCCGACACGAGCGTCGGGATCATGCAGCTGCTGTACCGGATCAACCGTTCCGGGACGACGATCCTGATGGCGACGCACGACCGCGAGATGGTCGACAAGATGCGCAAGCGCGTGATCGCGCTCGAGAACGGCAAGCTGCTGCGCGACGAGCGCCGCGGCGGGTACACGACCGAATGAGCCGCTTCCGCACCGTCGTCGCCGAGGCGATTCGCTCGCTCGGCGCCAACCTCTCCACGACCTTTGCCGCCACCACGACGGTGTTGATCGGCATGTTCATGCTCGGCCTCGTCGTCGGCCTCGGGAGCTGGGCGCTCTCGCTCAGCGACCATTACAAGAAGCAGTTGCTCGTCAACGTCTACTTCTGCACGGAGCTTCGCTGCGGCTCCGAGGCGTCCAGCGCGGACGTCAACCGGGTGCACAACACGCTGACCGCGATGCCACAGGTGAAGCGCGTCGACTTCGTCTCGAAGGCCGAGGCGCTCGCGATCGAGCGGAAGAAGCACCCGCAGATGGTCAACCAGCTGCCGTACAACCCGTTCCCGAACGCGTTCAAGGTCTACCCGAAGCAGGCCGAGCAGATCGACGCGATCTCGCGCCAGCTCGGGGCCACGAACCTCAAGGGCGTCGAGAGCATCTGTCCGCCGCCGCCCGGCTCGAAGGCGTCGAAGACCGCGGCGGGGGAGAGCTGCAGCCGCATCTCGCACCGCGTGCTGTCGGTCGCGCGCTACCTCTGGATCGTGGTGCTGATCGCGTTCGTCGTGCTGCTCGTGTCGTCGACGCTGCTGGTGGCGAACACGATCCGGCTCTCGATCTTCGCACGGCGACGCGAGATCGAGGTGATGAAGCTCGTCGGCGCGACGAACTGGTTCGTGCGCGGCCCGTTCATGATCGAGGGCCTGCTCTGCGGGCTCGCGGGCGCGGTCGCGGCGGTGATCCTGCTCGTCCTCGGGCGGGAGCTGTTCATGCCGCTGATCCACCTGACCAGCGCCTCCGACATCCACGCCTGGCCCTTCGGCCTGCACGTGCTGATCGTGCTCGGC
Source organism: Gaiellaceae bacterium (assembly GCA_035455605.1). Classification (GTDB taxonomy): domain Bacteria; phylum Actinomycetota; class Thermoleophilia; order Gaiellales; family Gaiellaceae; genus AC-32. The sequence goes on along the minus strand of DATIER010000128.1, from coordinate 7,365 downwards.
GCGGGTCTCGCCCTCGGCGCCGCGGGCTCCGGCCTGACGATTCGCCGTTTCCTCCAGGTCTGAGCTCGCGCGCCTCCTGAGGTCGGCATCGCAAGCGACGCCGTAGTCGTCGAGCTCTCCTCCCGCGGGAGGCATCTCGTCGGCGAGCCGTACTTCGTGCCCGGCACGCCGCTCGCGCTCGACCGACGGGCGCCGGGCGAGCCGGGGCAGCTGGCGGTCGTCCGCAAGGGCCGCGGGCGGGCCCGCGTGGAGCGCGTGCTCGGCGAAGCCGACCGGATCGAGGTCGTGCTCCAGGGCCTGCTCGTGGAGGAGGGCGAGCTGCGCGGGTTCGAGCCCTACGATCCGCCGGCGCTCGACGTCGAGGGACGAGTCGACCTCCGCGAGCGCCTCGCGTTCACGATCGACCCCGAGACGGCGAAGGACTTCGACGACGCGCTGACGGTGGAGGACGACCGGGCGTTCGTGCACATCGCCGACGTCTCGTGGTTCGTCGCCGCCGGCTCGCCGCTCGACCGCGGTGCCGCGGAGCGGGCGTTCTCGGTCTACGTGCCGGGCCTGGTGTCGCCGATGCTGCCGCCGGAGCTCTCCGAGGAGCTCTGCTCGCTGCGCCCGCACGTCGACCGGCTCTGCATGACCGTCGAGATCCCGTTGCCCGAGGGAGAGCCGACCTTCTACCGGTCCGTGATCCGCAGCGGCGCGCGCCTCACGTACGGGGAGGCGGAGGCGATCCTCGCGGGGCGCGAGCGCGGCGAGCCCGGACTGGGCGAGGCGCTGCAGCGCGCGGAGGCGCTCGCGCAGCGCCTTCGCGACAGCCGCTTCGCCCGTGGCGCGCTGCGCGTCGAGAGCTCGGAGGTCGCCTTCACGTTCGACGGCGAGGGTGGAGTCGACCGCGCCTGGCGCGAGTCGGAGCCGCACGCGCACATGCTCGTCGAGGAGCTGATGATCCTGGCCAACGAGCTCGTCGCGCAGCTGCTGGCCGGCCGGCGGCGTGAGGCGCTCTACCGCGTGCACGAACGGCCGGAGCCGCAGTCGGTGGCGCTTCTGCTCGCGCGGCTCGAGGACCTCGGCGTTCCGACTCCGCCGGTGCCGGAGCGGATCGGGCCCGACGATGCTGCGCGGCTCGCGGGAGCCGCCAGCGAGCTCGTGTCCGACTACGTCGGACGCTCCGGCCGCGGCGCCGCCGCGTTCCCAACGCTGGTGCTCCAGGCGCTGAAGCAGGCGCGCTACGACCCGCGGAACCTCGGGCACATGGGGCTCGCGAGCACGGCGTACTGCCACTTCACGAGCCCCATCCGGCGCTATCCCGACCTCGTCGTCCACCGCGCGCTGCTGCGCGAGCTCGGCGTCTCCGACGAGCCGCTTCCGGACGACCTCGAGGACGCGGCCGGGCACACGTCGCTGCGTGAGCGGCACGCCGCGCGGATCGAGTACCGCGCGGACGAGCTCTGCCTCGCGTGGCTGCTCGAACGGCGCCTGTTCGAGCTCGGGTGGGAGGCCGCGTTCGAGGGGGAGATCACGGGGGTGATCCCCTCCGGCGTCTTCGTCCGCTTCGACGAGGTCTTCGAGGGCTATGTTCCTGCGCGCCGCCTGCCGGGTGACTACTTCGAGCTGAACGAGCTCGCGACCGCGCTGGTCGGCCGCCGCGGCGGCCGAACGTACCGGCTCGGCGACGCAGTCGAGGTGCGTGTCGTCGACATCCGCCGCAGCGAAGGCAAGGTCGAGCTCGAGCTCGTGACTTCCGGCCGGTACTAGGTACACGCGCGCGCATCCCCACCCGGGTGGGGAGTTGGTCCACCCGCCGCCCACGGCGAGCGTATCGACGAGATGCGCACGCGAGTGAGACGCGACTGTGCCAATAGCGCGCCGACCTACAATCGCGCCCATGGCCCGAGTCGCCGGAGAGAAGACGATTGCCGAGAACCGGCGTGCGCGGCACGATTACCACTTCCTCGACAAGGTCGAAGCCGGCCTCGTCCTGCAGGGGAGCGAGGTCAAGTCGCTCCGCCAGGGCCACGCCGTCCTGCAGCACGCGTATGCCGACACCCGCGACGGCGAGCTCTGGCTCGTCGGGCTCCACATCCCGCCGTACGAGCAGGCGTCGGTCGAGCCGCACGACCCGGACCGCGACCGCAAGCTGCTGCTGCACCGCCGCCAGATCGAGCAGCTCGGCTCGCGGGTGGCGGAGCGCGGCCTGACGATCGTGCCGACGCGGCTGTACTTCAAGGACGGCCGCGTCAAGGTCGAGCTCGCCCTCGCGCGTGGCAAGGAGGGGCGTGACAAGCGCCGCGACATCGCCGAGCGCGAGACGAAGCGGCGGATCGAGCGCGAGCTGAAAAGCCGGCGCTAGCGCGGGCTACAGCGCGATGGTCACGAACCGGCCGTAGCGCCACGCTCCGACGCAGTCCGACGACGTCGCGGGGGTCGTGGCCCAGCGCAGAAGTCGAAGCCGTACCGAGCGATACCTCATCTCGTCGTTCCTCCCGAACGTGCGGCCGCAGCGCCGCAGTTGACGATCGCACCCTGGTCGAACTCGCCCGCGGCCGCCTCACCCTGCCGGGGGATCGTGCAGGACGAGCTCGAGCTCCTCGCCGTCCTCCTCGTCCCAGTGCCGCCCGGCCTCGACGAAGCCGAGGCCGCGCACGAGGCGAAGCGACGGCTCGTTCGTTGGCGCGACCGAAGCGACGAAGCGGTGGACGCCGCGCTCTCGCGCGTACTCGAGGAGCCCCCGGACGGCCTCGGTCGCGTAGCCGCGCCGCCGGTGCTCGGGGAAGACCGTGTAGCCGAGCTCGACCGCGTCGGGCTCCCGCCGCGCATTCGCGCCGGGTGGGCCGTGGAAGCCGATATGCCCGATCAGCTCGTCGGCCTCCCGCAGGACGATCGCGGCGACACCCCATTCGACCCGGCTCGGGTCGAGGTGGAGCTGTCGAAGCCGCAGGCGCAGGAAGCGCGCGTCGTGCTCGTCCGGCCAGTCCGGCGGCACGGCGTACGGCAGCGCATCGCGCCGGCCGCGGAGGAGCGCCTCCATCGCCTCGGCGCTCAGCCAGTTCAGCTGGAGGCGCTCCGTCTCGATCACGCGAGGGGCCCGCGCAGGAAGATCCGCCCGATCGCGGGCGCGTAGCCGAACTCGGCATTCAGCCGCCGGATCGGCTCGTTGCGCTCGTCGTTCTGCGTGCGCAGCTCCTCGAAGCCGTTCGCCTTCGCCCAGCGGATCTGTGCGGCCTTCAGCGCCCGCGCCACGCCGCGACCGCGCCAGGCCCGCTTCACCGCCGTCAGGTCGTGGTAGGCGTGTGTCGGCCGCGCCGTCGTGAGCGAGAACTTGGCGTAGCCGATCACCTCGTCGCCGGCGAGCGCCAGGAACGTCGCCTCGGGCCGGTCGCCCGGCCCGGACATCTCGTGGGCGAGCCAGTCGTCGAACGGCTCGTGCTGCTCGTCCTCGTAGCCGGGCACGTCCGGCGACGCCTCGACCGAGACCTCGTAGATCCCGCGCGCGAGCTCGGGCCGGTCGGCCCAGCTGACGATCTCGACACCGGCCGGCGGGTCGACCTCGGGCGGCTCCAGCGCCGTCAGGTCGAGCGCGACGCCCTTCTCGCGGCGTTCCTCGACGAAGCCGCGCCGCTCGGCGAACGCGAGGCTCGCCGGGTCGTCGTCGGCGACGACCGCGACTATCGTCTCGATTCCGCGCTCGCGCGCCCAGCGGGACAGCGCGCCGTAGAGCGCGGTGCCGGCGCCGCGGCGGCGGTGGCCCGGCGGGACGGTGACGAAGACGGTGATCCGGTCGCGGAACCCCGGGAACAACGCGGCGAACCCCGACCCGAGCACGACGCCGTCCTCGCGCGCCAGCAGGTCGGCGTGGTCGGCGAGCCCGGCCTTGAACGCCTGCAGCTCTGGCAGCCCGAAGCTGTCGTGCGGCCAGGTCTCGACGTACGCGTCGAGCGAGAGCCGCTCCTCCGTCTCGTCGGTGACCGGTCTGACGTCGACCATGCTGCGCGCAACGATAGGCCGCCGGGTTGTGGCCCGCCGGTGTGGGCGATACCCTGATGCAGCCGCCCGTGTTGTCGCCCGAGACGTACCGCGCCCGCTTCGGGCCCGCCGCCGTTTCCGTTCTCGCTCTCGCAGCAGCGGCCGGCGTCCTGCTCGTGCTCCTGCCGGAGCAGTGGCAGCGCATCGTCGTGGCGTCGGTCGCCTGGGCCGCCGGCGTCGCGATCGCGGTGCTGCTCGTGCGGCGGGCCACGGCTCGCGAGAAGGCGCGTGTCGCCGAGCTCGAGACGGCCGAGGCCCGCCACCGCGCCCTGCTCGACGGGCTCCCGCTCGTGACGTGGCTGACGGCTCCGGGCAGCCGGGCGGAGACGCTCTACGTCGGGCCCGGAATCGCCGACCTGACCGGTTACTCGCCGACCGAGTGGAGCGAGCAGCCCGATCTGCACGAGCGCCTGCTGCATCCGGACGACCGCGAGCGCGTCCTGCACGAGCTCGAGCACGCCGGCGACGCGCCGACCTCGATCGACTACCGCTTCCTGGCGCGCGACGGCCGCGCCGTCTGGGTGCGCGAAGACAGCGCGATCGTGCGCGACCAGCACGGCGAGCCGCTCTACGTCCAGACGTTCCTGCGCGACATCGGCGACCTGAAGCGCGGCGACGACCGCCGCGAGCTGCTCGAGGCGGCCGAGCGCGAGGCCGCAGCCGAGAGCGCCGCCCGCCGCGCGCGCCTCGACCTTCTCCGGCGCGTCGGCAGCGACATCGCGGCGAGCGCGGAGCTCGACGGCGCGCTCGGGCGCGTGGCCGAGCTCGTGGTCGTCGACCTCGCTGACTGGTGCGTGATCGACGTGGTCGACGAGTCGAACGAGCTGCGCCGGGTCGCGGCGGCGCGCGGAGCGCTGATCAAGCCCAACGGCGCGCGTGGCCTCGGCGACGACCCGGAGCGCGAGGTGCGGGCGGTCTTCGAGAGCGGCCGCACGCGCGTACTCCCGAAGCTCGACGAGCGCTCGAGCGGCGGCCGGGTGTCGTTCCTGGGCGACCTCGACGCGCGCTCGGTGATCTCGGTCCCGCTCCAGGCCCGGAAGCAGCACCTCGGCGTGCTGACGCTGGCGCGGACGGAGCAGGGGGCGGCGTACTCCGCCGACGACGTGGCCCTCGCCGAGGATCTCGCCTCGCGGCTCGCGCTGGCGCTCGACCGCGCGCGCCTCTACCGCGAGGTCGAGGAACGGTCGGACGCGGCGTGGGTGCTCGAGCACGTCGCCGACGGCGTGCTCCTGCTCGACCGCAACGGCGTCGTCCGGCTCTGGAACCCGGCGGCGGAGGCGATCACCTTCATCGCGGCCGGCGACGTCGTCGGCAGGCCGGCGTCCGACGCGATCCCGGGCTGGAAGGCGGCCGTCGAGACCGTCCCCGTGTCCGCGTCTCCTGATCCCGGCCACGACGAGGTGCTGATCCCGATCGAGACCTCACGCGGCGAGCGCTGGATCGCGATCTCGGGCGTGCGCTTCTTTGGCGGCACCGTCTACGCCTTCCGCGACCTGACCGACACGCGCCGCCTCGAGGAGATCAAGGCCGACTTCATCGCCACCGCCTCGCACGAGCTGCGTACGCCGCTCGCCGCCGTCTACGGCGCGGCGCAGACGCTGCTCCGACACGACTTCGCGCTCGACGAGACCGGCCGCGAGCGCTTCGTCTCACTGATCGCGGACGAGTCCGAGCGCCTCGGCCGGATCGTGAACGAGATCCTGCTCGCGAACCAGCTCGACGCCGGCCGGCTCGACCTCGAGTCCGAGCCGTTCGACCCGCACGACCTGGTCGAGCGGGTCGTCGAGGCGACCCGGATGCACGCGCCGCCGTCGGTCTCGCTCGAGGTCGACGCGCCCGAGGGCCTCTCGGCCGTCGCCGCGGACGCGGACAAGGTTCGCCAGGTCGTCGTGAACCTCGTCGAGAACGCGATCAAGTACTCGCCCGACGGCGGGCGCGTCGAGGTCGGCGTCGAGGAGGGCGACGGCGCGATCCGGTTCCACGTCCGCGACGAGGGGCTCGGCGTGGCGCCCGAGGACCAGGAGCGGATCTTCGAGAAGTTCTACCGTGCCGACCCGCAGATGGTGCGCGGCGTGGGTGGGACCGGCCTCGGCCTCTACATCTGCAAGGAGCTGATCGACCGCATGGGCGGGCGGATCTGGGTGGAGCCGAACGGCGACCGGGGCTCGAACTTCGTCTTCGAGCTGCCGACCGCCGAGGTCATGGCGCACGGGGAGCCCGTCCCGCCGCGGCTACAATTCCGGAACTGACATACGGGGGCGACCTGGTTTCGACGTGGTCGGTTCTCCGGCAGAGCTGCAAGCCGAGGTCCCCGGTCGGCCTCGTAAAACAACCGGGACAAACAGCAAGTGCGAAGGACAACTCCGCACTCGCTCTCGCTGCCTAACCCGTAGCGGAGCGCGTCGCCCCGAGCTCGGCCCGTGGCCCGGGTAGCGGCGTCAGAGAACGGGCTCGGCACCGACGGAGCGCCAATCGCCCGAGGTGCGACACCAAAGGATGGCTAGCCCGGAGGTTGGTCGGCTGCCAACCGGCCGCCGGGCGAAACGCAACGGCAGCCTAAGCTTGTAGACGCTCTGACCGGTGCGTCCGCGGACGCGGGTTCGATTCCCGCCGCCTCCACCTCAGGGTTTCCAGCTCATCGGAGACCTCATCCTTCAAGCGTCGTCACATCTGGCGACGCTTGAGGCTCTCGAAGTCTCACCAAGGTTGACGCATTCGGAGCAGCCCTCCTCCTTCGCGGCGAACGTCTTAGTCAGTGAGCCAGGCAGGGTTCGTTCCTTCGACAGGGCCGATACGGGGTCTCCTGCCTGGCTCATCTCCCCGGAGGGGCGATCATCGGGCCAGCGTTTGGTCGCCCCTCCGTTATCAGGGCGTGGCGAACGACCACGGCCAGGGTTGAGAATGGCTGCTCTCGAAGGGAGGCGCGATGAATCAGCTGGCGGAGATCCTTGCCCAGAAAGGCCATGACGTGCTCAAGATCGAGGCCGGCGCCTCGGTGTTCGAGGCGGTCAAGAAGATGGTCGAGGCGAACGTGGGGTCGCTACTCGTGACGGAGGACGGCGAAGTCTCTGGGATCATCACGGAGCGGGACTACCTCCGCCGTGTGGCGCTGGAAGGACGTACAGACAAGGAGACGGCAGTGCGCGAGATCATGTCGTCGCCGCTGATCGTGGTTACGCCCCAGGCGTCGATCGATCACTGTATGGCGCTCATGACGAATCGGCGCATCCGACACCTTCCGATCGTGGATGGTGGCGACGTCGTAGGGATCGTCTCGATCGGGGACATCGTCAAGTACAAGTCGAAACAGCAAGACGTCGAGATCCAGTACCTGCACGAATACAT
>DATIER010000127.1:0-4309 GCA_035455605.1 Gaiellaceae bacterium | reverse complement strand
CCGCGTCCTCATGCCCGGGAACGATCACGAAGCGGTCGCTGTCGGCCCGCACACGCTGGTAGTCGGTCGCTTGCATCTGTACGACCTTGCCGCACGTCGGCCCTCCGCACTCGCAGAGGAAATCAAGTTCTCCGTTGTCGGGCAGAACCTGGAGTCGCTCGCCTACCTCGTGGATCCGCTCGTTCACCTCGCGCAGAAGAGCCTCGTTCCTCGCGATGCGCTCGTCGCGGGCGTCCACAGCCGGGCGATTCTACGCTCGAAGAGCCGCTAGAGCGATCCAAAGGTTCCTCAGCGAGTTCTGCGAGCCGGCCGCGGCCCTGTGGGCGACCCGAAAACGGCCGCCAGTACTTCTGTGCCCACGCTTGCCTGTGGCACATCGAACAGTCCGATGGGAGGCTGCCGGCCCACGCTTGCGACACGAAGACTCTGAGCGAATGCCTGACCGGCGTACTGGGGGCGAGCAGTGGAAAAGGTGACGATTCAAGCCAGAAGTGCTTCGTCGGCGCGCGGGATGCTGCGCGCGTTGGCTGCCTTGCACGCCGAAGAGGCGGATGGCTCGCTGCCAGATCAGGGTCGAGCTCTCGGGCGGCGACCGTGAGATCGTCGCGTTCCTGGACGCTTTGGAGCAGTACGTCCCCGAGCGAGATGCTCGCCCGGCGCGGATCGAGCTCAATGGGCACCACTGCGTGCACGCAAACACCGACGGCGTCCCGAAAGGCGCCGACGAGGAATCACTAGACGGCGGAGGGCCGAGGCGTAGCGCGGACGCGCAAGCACGGGCGGAGCGTGCGTTAGTCACCGCCGAACTCGCGCTGCGCGCAGTCAACGCAGTAGAAGACGAGCTCGGCCGGCTCGTCGATGTGCTCCTCGATGCCGACGTAAGCTCGCCAGCGCTCGTCGTCGGGCAGCCACGCCTCCCGCATTCCACGCACCTCGGAACCAGCGCAACGCCTGGCGCGACACGACCGGTGAGTCTAGGGCGCCGCCGAAACGCGAGCCACTGTCTCTTCTAGGACATGAGCCGGGGCCGGCGCACTCTGCTCCCTATTCTCATCGCCGCAGCGCTGGATGGCAGGTGCCGCGCTCGCAGCCTCTGGCGCCCTGATCCTGCCGACGACACACCCCGGGCGTCCGCTACTCGGCCGTCACGCAGAAGACGCTCTTCAAGACCGTCTGCCGCAAGGGCTGGACGGCTACGATCCGCCCGCCGGCGAGCTTCACGAGCGCGCTCAAGCGGCGGCAGCTCCTGCTCTTCCAGTCGCGAACAAGACCCGAGCCACTACGAGAAGGACCACCTCGTCAGCCTCGAGCTCGGCGGCTCCCCGCGCTCGACCCGAAACCTCTGGCCACAACCCTCGACCCGAAACCTCTGGCCACAACCCTGGAATCAGGCGCGCAGGGTCGACAATGGGATCGAGGCGAGCGTGCACCGGAAGGCAGATAGCCTGTCCGTTAAGCGACGAAGGCCCGGTTACCCGGGCCTTCGTGTCCAGCCTGATCTCGACGATCGAGATTAACAGCCTTGCGCGTAAGAGCCAAAACCGGAGTAGCCACCGCCGAGCCCAGTCGTGAGCGGGCCCATGAATGTCAGGTAGCTGTTGTACGAGTGGCCAAGCACCGGCTCGATGCCACCGCGGCCGAACCACTGGGCCTCGACCTCGTCCTCGGGGTGGTACTGCCCGTAGTAGGTCGTGCCGGTGGTCGCGGCGGCGTTGTTGCCTGGATACGGGAACCACACGCCGACGACCGGGTCGCCGGTCTCGAGCACGCCAGTGCAACCGTACTGCGGAGCCGTCGGCGTCAGCCACGGCTGGACGGCGTTGTTCACGTACGGGTCGTCGAGCCACTCCGAGACCTCGTGGCTGAGCGCGTGGATGTCGGCGAGGCCGCGGGTCGGCGAGGGCGCGCTCCGCGTGCCCGTGTAGTCGGTCAGGAAGCCGGAGTACGTCCCCGGTGTCGTCCACGCCGCGTACATGTAGGTCTGGACGGCGTTCTGTCCCTGGCCGTTGCCGGGGCCGTTGCTGTAGCCCGGCACGAGCCCGGCGCCGTGAAAGCCGAGCACGCAGCAATTCGTGTAGTTCTTGTTGCCGATGTAGAGCAGGACGTTGTCGGTCAGGAAGATCGGCACCGTCCTCGGATCGATCTGTAGCGCTTTGATCAGGCCCTGCATCTGCGCCGCGAACCACGAAATGCTGGCCACCCCGGTGACCGTGTCGGTCGGGCCGTAGCCGTGCGTCTCGCGCCAGGCTCCGACGGGGCGCTGGTAGGCGAGGCCCTGGTTTGCCGGCACGTTCAGCGTCTGCGTCGGGAGCACGGCGTCGTTCGCGAGCCTGACGTGGTAGCCCGTGCCGATCTTGTTCCACTGCGCGCGCATGAAGGCGTCGCCGACCTGAGCGGTGTCGCCGCCCATCACAGCGGGCGTCGTGTAGTTGGAGCCGAAGATCGGCGAGCTGAGGACGTCCTGAACCCGCGTCGAGCCATCGAAGCTGTGGTTCAGCGGCGTCGCCGTGAAGCCGGCGTAGCCGAGGTCGTTCAGAGCCGCGGTGTCCTGGTTCCCGGCGACGAAATTCATCTTCAACGGCACGATCACCGTATGGACGGTGGTCGAGCCACCACCCCGCGGATCGGAGCCGACCGTCGTGATCGGGTACGTCACGCCGTTCGTCGGATCGGTGTACTGGAATGTCCAGTGCGGGATCGTCCTCGCGTTCGCGAGGTACTGCGGTGCCACGCCGCCGTCGGTCGTGAACTGCGCCGAGACGTCGGGCTTGGCTGATTTCGACGCCGCGGTGGCGGAACCGGCCAGCGCCGTGGCCAGGATTGCGAACAGGAACCCTGCGACCAGCCACTTGGGCTTGCGCTCCATCATGAACCGAAACCCCCTCTGTCGCTTTTCCCTCCCAGAGCCAACTTTCCCCTCGCTGGCTCGCTGACCGGCGGCTTATAACACACGATTGGTGAGGCGGACCTGTGCGGGCGGCAGACAACGTCGAGGTCAGAGCAGCCGTCGCATCGGCCTGATCGCATTCTTCTTTACAGACACTGACGACCGCGTAGGTGCATCCTTCCGGCTCGCTACACGATTCCCCTGATTGGCAGTACCCTGGCGTCGACTCTGCGGCCAAGGCCAGGGACGGCCGCTCCTAGACCCCGGATGCCGCCGCCCGCGTGTGCCCAACCTCTCCCCGGGCGCGCAGCCTTGGCCGCCCCAAGGACTCTCGCGACCGCTCGTGCACGCCGGCGAGCATCACATGCGCGAGCTCGGCCGGCAAGGCGGGCCCACGCCGAGGGGCACGCGACTGCGTCGCGCCGCTGACGACGAGTTCCGCTCCGAGGCGCGCGAGACGCTGCGCCGCGTGCTCGCCGGCGAGTCGCTGTCATGCGGGCGCTCGAGCCATGTCATCGGCGGGTAGCCGCCAGTAGCGGCGCGCCCAGAGGGCGACGTAGACGAGCGTTACGAGCACCGGCACTTCGATCAGCGGTCCGACGACGCCGGCGAGCGCCTCACCTGAGCTGGCTCCGAAGACGCCGACCGCGACAGCGATCGCCAACTCGAAGTCGTTGCTCGCGACGGTGAAGCCCATGCTCGCCGTTTGCGCGTACGGCAAGCCGATCGCCTTCCCGATCAGGAAGCCGGCGACCCACATGATCGCGAAGTAGGCGAGCAGCGGCAGCGCGATCCGGGCGACGTCGGCAGGCTCGGCGGTGATCTTCTCGCCCTGGATCGCGAACAGGAGCACGATCGTGAACAGGAGGCCGTAGAGGGTGATCGGGCCGATCTTCGGCAGGAGGCGGGTGTCGTACCAGTCGTGCCCCTTGCGCTTGAGGCCGATGCGGCGGGTGAGATAGCCGGCGGCGAGCGGGATGCCGAGGAAGATGAGCACGGTGCGCGCGACCTCCCAGACGGAGACGCTGAAGCCCTGGGTGTCGAGACCGAGCAAATCCGGGAGCGCGGTGAGATAGAACCAGCCGAGCAGCGCATAGGCTGCCACCTGGAAGATCGCGTTGAAGACGACCAGGATCGCGGCGCGGTCGCGGTCGCCGCCGGCGAGGTCGTTCCAGATCAGCACCATCGCGATGCACCGGGCCAGTCCCACCAGGATGACGCCGGTCCGGTAGGCCGGCTGGTCCGGCAACATGGCCCATGCGAGCCCGAACATGACCGCCGGGCCGACGACCCAGTTGAGCAGCAGGCTCGCGGCCATCATCCGGCGGTCCGCGGTGATCAGCCCGATCCGGCGGTACCGGACCTTGGCCAGGACCGGATACATCATCAGGAGCAACCCGACTGCGATGGGCAATGACGTCC
>DATIER010000126.1:0-6352 GCA_035455605.1 Gaiellaceae bacterium | reverse complement strand
GGAGAGCCGCTTCGCGTGCGTCAGGCGGATGCCGTTCAGGTAGGTGCCGTTCGTCGAGCCGACGTCCTCGAGCCAGACGCCGTCACGGCGCGGCTCGACCCGCGCGTGGTGCGAGGAGGCGTACTCGTCGCGGGCGAGGTTGACGTCGTTGCGCGAGCCGCGGCCGACGAGCAGCGGCGCGGAGTCGAGCTCGAGCTCCTCGCCCTCGTCGAGCGCGGGGCTCCTGACGACGACGAGGCGGCCGCTGGCGACCGACGCCGCGTCCTGGCCGAGGCCGGGCACCGACCCGGGCGCGAGCACGAAGCTCTCCTGCGGCATCCGCATGTCCTTCGCGGCCGAGCGGACGATCCGCCAGATGAACAGGTAGAGCAGGACGAGGAACGCGAGCTTCAGGACGAGCAGCGCCTCCTCGACGGCAACCGAGCCGACCGGCATCAGTCGGGCTCCGTCTCCCGCCGGAAGACGAGCTCGGTGGAGCCGAGCGTGATCTTGTCGCCCTGCCGCAACTTCGCCCGCTTCTGGGGGCGCCCGTTCACCTCCATCCCGTTCGTGGAGCCGAGGTCGACGACCCAGTAGGCGGCGCCCTCCTGGCGCACCTCGGCATGCCGGCGCGAGACGTTCGGGTCGGGCACCTGGATGTCGCAGTCCTTCGAGCGCCCGATCGTGACGGGGCCGCCGTCGAGCTCGTGCCTGGTGCCGTTGACCGTCAGGCTGACGATCTCGCGGCCAAGGCCGAGCTCCTCGACCGAGACCGCCTCCGTCTCGACCGGCTTGCGATAGACCATCGTGTGCCCCGGCTCGACCTGCGGCTCGGGCGCGCCCGGCTGCGGGACCGCGCCCTGCACCATGCGCGTCGCGATCCCGAACTCGCCCATCTCGAGGTCGTCGTCGGTCTCGAAGAGCACCTCCGGCGGCGAGAGCAGCTCGTAGCGCTCCCGGCGTGCGTTCTCGGCGATGTACTCCTGCAGCTCGCTTCGGAGCGACTCCTCGTAGTTCTCGAACTGCTCGCGGTCGGCGGGCGCGAGGTAGACCGTGTACTCGTTCGGCGCGTAGACGCGCGAGACGGAGACGACGCGGTGGTCCTCCATCTCCTTGACGAGCTTGCGCGCGAGCTCGACCGGCTGGACGTGGGTGCGAAAGGCGCGGCCGAAGACACCCTCGAAGAGGCCTTCCAGCTTGTGCTCGATGTTCCTGAGGACGCTCATCCAGCCGGGTTATGCCCCCGGGGGTCGAAGATTAGCTTCGGCCTCTGAGCGCCAGCACCGTGCAGGTGACCCAGCTCGAGACGACGAGCGGCGCCGCGGCAACCGTGGGCGCCGGCAGCAGCGTCGCGGCCATCAGCGCCGCGCCGAAGCCCGCGATCCACCAGGGCCCGCGCTCGCGCACGTGCGGGATCGCGACGGCGGCGGCCGCGAGCACGACGGCCTCGAGCAGGATCGCGGGTCGGCTCGAGAGCGCGTGCAGGAGCGCGAAGACGACGGCGAACGGGTCGTCGGAGCCGGTGACGCCGATGCCCTGCGGCGGGGTTGCGCCCGTGAACGGCAGCGAGGCGTGGCGGAGGCCGGCCACGATCGCGGTGAGCAGCACCGCCAGCGAGACCTGGGCGGCGCGCCGGGCCGGGTTGCGGATGCCCTGGCTCGCAAGCGGGAGCAGGCCGAGCGCGAGCAGCGGCGCGAGCAGCGGCCCGAGCACGAGGAAGAGCCCCTGGCGCGGCGCGCGCCACGAGAGCGCGAGCCAGATGCAGGCGATGCCGGCGTACGCGTAGGCCAGCCCGGACGAGAGGTTGCCGAGCGGGAGCACCGGCACGGCGAGCGCGAACGCGAGCCCCAGGCGCGGGCGCGCGAGCGTCAGCGCGGCTGCGATCAGCGCGAGCAGCGGCACGAGGAGCCCCGGGAAGAACGGCAGCGCGGCCGCCGTCCACCCGGCGAACAGCGCGGCCGCGGCCGGCGCCCCGAACTGCACCGGGACCCGGACGGCCGGGATCGTCGTGCGCGTGCCACGCCGGCGGACGCGCTCGGCGAAGGCGTCGCGCAGCTCGTGCGCGAGCAGCGCCGCCGACGGACGCGCGGCCGGGTCGAGCGCGAGCATCCGGTCGACCAGCGCGCAGAGCGGCTTCGGCAGGTCCGGCCGCACGGAGGCCAGGGCCGCGGCTCCGGTCTCGATCCGCTTCGCCGTCTCGAGCAGCGAGCCGTTCCAGAAGGGATGCCAGCCGGCGAGCGACTCCCAGAGCATCGCGCCGACGGCCCAGATGTCGGCCGGCGGTCCGCCCGACTCGCCGTGCACGAGCCGCTCGGGCGGGACGTACGCGAGCGTCCCGGGCACGTCGCCGGTCGCCGTGAGCGACTCCTCCTCCGCGAGCTGCGCCAGCCCGAAGTCGAGCACGCGGGCCGAGATCCCGTCGCCTTCCGCGAGCAGCACGTTCGACGGCTTGACGTCGCGGTGCACGATCCCGCGCGCGTGCGCGTGTGCAAGGCCCTCGAGCACCTGCGCCGCCGTCTCGACCGCGTCGGCGTCCGTCAGCTCGCCGCCGCGCAGCGCCTCCCGCATCGTCTTTCCAGGCACGTACTCGTAGGCGATGTAGACGTTCCGCGGGTCGCGCTCGAGGCCGTAGGCGCGCAGGCAGCGCTCGTGCCGGAGCCGCGCCGCCGCGAGCGCCTCGCGCTCGGCCCGCGTCGCCGCCTTGCCCTCGCGAGGGACGATCTTCAGTGCGACGTCGAGCCCGTTCCGCTCGTCGCGCGCCAGCCAGACGGAGCCCGAGCCGCCGCTGCCGAGCGGGCGCAGGGGCCGGTAACGCTCGGCCACGAGCGCACTCGAGGAAAGCGCAAGGGCCGCCTCCGACACGAGGCCTTCGTTTGGCGCTCTCGCTGAGAGTCCTCCTGCCCCGACCGACGAACTCGCTAGAGTGGGCCAGCTTTTTCCTGCAAACGCCGGGCGCCCCATGACCGAGCACGACACCGACATCGACTTCGACTTCTTCGAGGACGAGCCGCCGACGCAGGAGAGCTCGCGGACGGAGGGGCTGATCCCCCGCCGCGGCCCGCGCGGCCCGCAGCGACCTCCGCGCGCGCCGACCAACCTGACGCCCCTGCTCCGGCTGGTCGGCTTGATCGCGTTCGCGATCCTGGTCGTCGTGCTGCTCGTCTTCTGGATCCAGAGCTGCGAGGCCAGCAGCAAGGAGAAGACGTACAAGAACTACATGAGCAAGGTCTCGGAGGTGGCGGGCTCGTCGCAGCAGATCGGCAAGCAGCTCAACCAGGTGCTGCTCGCGCAGGGGCAGAAGGAGGCGCAGCTCGAGCAGAAGATCTCCGGCCTCGCGCGCCAGGAGCAGCTCGACGTCCAGCGGGCGAGGCAGATCACGCCGCCGGGGACCCTCCGCGACGAGCACAACGCGCTGATCCAGGCGCTCGAGTACCGCGTCAGCGGTCTCAACGGCCTCGCGAGCGCGCTCGCCGCGACCGCCCAGTCCAAGGACACGACCCGCGCCGGCGCGCTGCTCTCCGCGCAGATGCAGCGGCTGCTCGCGAGCGACGTCGTCTACCAGGACTCGTTCAAGGCGCCGTCCGCCGAGCAGCTGAACCGGCAGGGCGTGACGGGCACGAACGCGAGCGGCGGCCCGCTCGTCCCCGACTCGAACTTCCTGCAGAGCGCGGACCTGGTCACGCCGACCGCGATGGTGACCGTGCTCAGCCGCATCCGCGGCGCGACGAAGACCTCGCCGAGCACCGGCGGCCTGCGCGGCACGAACATCGAGTCGGTGAAGGTGCTGCCGGCGGGAACCGAGCTCAGCACCTCGACGCAGACGAAGGTCGTTCCCTCGACGAACATGACGTTCCAGGTGATGGTCAAGAACTCCGGCGATTCGCAGGAGTCGAGCATCCCGGTGACGCTGAGGATCGTTCAGTCGCAGGGCGGGACAATCACGAAGCGCGCGAGGATCGACTTCATCAGCCCGGGCGAGACGAAGCCGGTGACGGTCGGCGGTGACTTCTCCGCGATCACGTTCGCGGCTCCCGCGACGGTGAAGGTCGAGGTCCAGCCCGTCCAGGGGGAGACGAACACGAGCAACAACTCGGCGGACTATCCGGTCATCTTCTCGACGGGATAGTCGGTGAGCTTCTCGAGCGCGACCGCCGCCTGGATCGCGATCGCGGCCGCGGTCGTGGCCGTGCTCGCGCTGCTCGCGGTGGCCTGGATGGTGCGGCAGCTGCGGCGCGTCCGCGAGGGACAGGCGGTCCTGCTCGGAGACGGCAAGACCGACCTCGTCGACTTCGCCGTCTCGCTGCAGGGCCGGATCGACGACCTGCACCGGGCGGTCGACGAGATCGCGGCCGGCCTCGTGCGCGTCGACCGGCGCGTGGACAACTCGGTCACGAACACCTCGATCGTTCGCTACGACGCCTACGAGGACACCGGCGGCCACCAGTCGGCCTCGCTCGCGGTGCTCGACTCCGCGCGCACCGGCGTGGTGGTCACCGCGATCCAGGGTCGCGACTACGCGCGGATCTACATGAAGGAGCTCGACCGCGGCCGTGCGTCGATCGCGCTCTCGCCCGAAGAGGCCGAGGCCGTGGAGCGCGCGATGGCGCGCTGAAGCTAGAGTTTCCCGGGCGATGCAGCAGGTTCTGGTCCTGAACGCCAGCTACGAGCCGCTGAACGTCACGACCGTTCGACGCGCGCACGTGCTCGTGTTCAAGGGCAAGGCCGAGGTGATCGAGGAGCTCGACCAGCCCCTCAGATCCGCGACGGGAGCGTTCCCGTGGCCACACGTGATCCGGCTCGTCCAGTACGTTCGCGTCCCGCGCACGCTGCAGCGGAAGATCTCGCGCCGCGCGCTCTTCGCCCGCGACGGCTGGCGCTGCATGTACTGCGGCACGACCAGCGGGCGCCTGACGCTCGACCACGTCGTCCCGCGCTCGCGCGGCGGCGAGTCGGTCTGGGACAACGTCGTCACCTCCTGCGCGCCCTGCAACATGCGGAAAGGCAACCGGCTGCCGCACGAGGTCGAGATGACGCTCCGCAAGCCGCCGCGCGCGCCGGCGCCGGTGCTGTTCATCCACCTCGCGACGCCGAGGGTTCCGGACGGCTGGCAGCCGTACCTCGCCGGGCTCTCCGACGAGGCCGCGACCGCGACCGCCTAGCCGGTCTCGACCGGCAGCCCCAGCTGCTCCCACTCGCTCCAGGAGCCGGGGTAGAGCCTGCCCTCGCGACCCGCGAGCGCGAGCCGGTGCAGCGTCACGCAGGCGGTCACTCCGGAGCCGCAGTAGGCGACGAGGTCGCCCTCCGGCAGCTCGGGCAGCGGCTCGTTCCAGGGCGCGTTGAGCGCACCGGGGACGCGGCCGGGAACGCGGTCGATCGGGTTCGGCTCGCCGCGGAAGCGCGCGGGCACGCGCGAGTCGGCGACGACGAGCTCCCCGAGCCGCGCGGCCAGCTCGTCCGCCTCGATCGTGTCGTCCTCGCGCGGCCTGGGCGTGAACGACGCCGGCTCGACCTCCTCCTCGCCGGCCGCGAGCGGCCCGTGCCAGCCGGCGAGATCGAGCACGGCGCAGTCGTCGTGGCCGAAGTGGCGCAGCAGCCACCAGAGCCGCTCGGCGCCGCCCATGTTCCCGTAGGCGACGACCAGCACACCGTCGCCGATCCCGGCCTGCGATGCGGCCCGAGCGAAGTCCTCGGCGGAGGGAAGCGGGTGCCGCCCGCGCGGCCCCGGCGGTGCCGCGAGATCCTCGTCCACGTCGAGGAACGACGCGCCCGGGACGTGGCCCCCCAGGTACAGCTCGCGGCCGCGGCCGGGGACGCCGAGCTCCCAGCGGCAGTCGACGAACCGGTAGCGCGGAGGGCTCAGGCCGCCGTCGCCGGATGCACGGGCTCGAGCTGGGCGAGGCCCGAGAGGCGGCCGCACTCGCCGCAGAAGATCGCGATCGACATGCCGGGCCTGGCGGCATCCGCCGGCAGGTCGTACGTCGCGCTGCCCCACGCCCGCGTGACGCGGCCGAGGAGCTTCCACTCGACGCGCCTGCCGCGCCAGACGCTGCCGTCGTACCTGGCGAGGTAGACCCAGACGTCCGGGCCGCGCCTGGTGTTGAAGTCCTTGCCGAGCCTGAGCTTCAGGTGCCCGGACGCGTCGCGGACGACGGTGGCCGTGCCGGTCGTGCTCCACGTGATCGTCCGGAAGGTGCCCGAGCTGACCACGCCGGGCGGGCCGTGCGAGACGCTCGAGCCGCCTCGGGCGACGGCGATGCCCGCGGCGAGGCCGCCGAGGACCGCGACGACGAGAATCGGGAGGACCAGCCGGGGCTTGCGCGAGAGGGCAGCCATCAGCGTCACCTCAGTCTACGCCGGGACCGCGCGACCGGAT
>DATIER010000125.1:0-4134 GCA_035455605.1 Gaiellaceae bacterium | reverse complement strand
CTGACGCTGCCGCCCGGCGCCTGGATCGACGTCCACGCGGCGGCGACTGCCGTCGAGCAGGCAGAAGCAGCACGGGCCGCGGGTGAGCTCGACCTCACTCGCGCGCACGCCTCGACCGCGGCCGAGCTCGCGCGGCGTGTCTTCCTGCCTGGCGAGGCCGGGCCGTGGGTCGAAGACCAGCGCCGCGACCTCCGCGACCTCCTGGTGCGCGCGCTCGAATGCCTGCGCGACGTCGCCCTCGCCGACGGGGAATTCGGCGAGGCAGTCCGGTACGCAGCCGAGATCACCGAGCTCGAGCCGTTCCGAGAGAGCAGCTACCGCGCTCTGATGCAGGCACATGCGGCGGCAGGCAACCCGGCCGAGGCGCTCCGTGTGTACGAGCGCTGCCGGCGGTTCCTCGCCGACGAGCTCGGCGCCTACCCGTCCTCGGAGTCCGAGGCCGTGTATCGCGAGCTGCTCCGGAGCTCGCCTGCCGAGTCCACGCCCGCTGGTGACGACGAGCGTCCCACGTCGCCGCCGCGCGCAGAGCAGCCGTCGACGCGGGCCCGCCGCGGGATCGCCGCGCTGGTCGCGGTGGTCGTCGCCGCTGCAGTGACCGCGGTCGTTCTCCTGGCGCGCGCCGACCCTCCTCCCGAGGTGCTGCCGAACAGCCTCGTCCGTCTCGACCCCCACACGTTCAAGCCGACGCAGGTCGTCGGGATCGGCCCGCGCGCCGACCTCGTCGTCGCGACCGGGGGCTACGTGTGGGTCGCACACGGCTCGCTGCGCTACACGAGCGACGGCCTCCGCGACGCCGGTGACCGGAAGCTGACGCGGATCGACCCCTCGACCGGCGAGTCGCAGGGTGTCGGGGGCGTCGCCCCGTGCGGGTTGACGGCCGATCCTTCCGGCGACGTGTGGGTCGCGAGCTGCTACGCGTCGGGGCAGCACGCCAGCGTCGTCCGCGTGGATGCGAAGACGCTCGAGTTCGAGCGAACGTGGCTCTTCCCGCCGACCGACGGCTACTACCGAGGCCTGGTCTACGGCGCCGGCTCGCTCTGGGTGGCCGACGTCAGCGGGGGCGCCGTGCAGGGTCGCGGACTCACGCAGCTCGGGCCGGGCAAGCGGCGACGCTCGATCCCGCTCGCGCAGCACCCGAACGCGCTCGCCTGGACGGAGGGTTACGGCGGCCTGTGGATGACGAACTTCGAAGACAGGAGCGTCTCGCGGATGAATCCGGCGACGCGAGACGTGAAGGCGTTCGAGGCCGTCGCGAACAACCCCGGTGCTCTCGTCGCAGACGGAGACTCGGTCTGGGCCGGGGACTGGAACGCGCCGGACGTCGTACGTCTGCCGGCCGTCGGAGCTGCGCCGCCGCGTCACGTCTCCTTCCCCGTGGAGGTCGACCGCGCCGGCGTCACCTCGGTCGCTGCGGGCGCCGGTGCGATCTGGGCCACCGTCCCGGACGACCACGCCGTGTGGCGCATCGACCCGAAGACGAACCGAGCGAAGCGGATCGAGCTCGGCCACTACCCCTGGGGAGTCGCGGTGGACGACGCCGGCATCTGGGTTGCGTTGCGCGCGCACAACACCTGATCGGGTGCCCAGGCCGCGGCGCCGGCTCGCGGAGCCGAGTGGGGCCCGACAGACCCCACTCGGCAGCGTGAGAATCAACCCAGCGGCCAGCCCGCGATCGTCGCGAGCGGGTTCTCCCAGACGTCGTGGTACGCGGGCCCGACCGGCGAGTCGCCGAGCGGGACCGTCGGGCCGGCGGGCGGTGGGTAGAACGCGGCGTGGAACCACTGCTGCTCGCCCCAGAGCCCGGGGTACCGCAGCCAGGCCTGCGAGTGCTCGTCGGCCTGGTGGATCGTCGTGACGACGTCTGCCGACTGCGGCGGGCCTGCCGTCGCGCCGCCCGCGAACGCGTAGTCGACCGGCAGCGGCAGCCCCGCCTGGCTCAGCAGGAACAGCGCCTGAGGCGGGATGCATGCCGGGTTGAACTGGTGCGTTCCCGGGGTGAAGTAGTTCGCGTGCGAGCCGAGCGCGACGTAGACGACCGGATGCGTGTCGCGCCAGCGCGGCGTCGTCGCCCACGCACGCTTCTGACCGAGGCAGTGCTGGCTGTACGCCGCCTCGACCGGCTGGCCGGCGGCCGAGAGGACGACGTTGACGACCTCCCAGTCGCCCTCGTGCGCCTGCCAGATGAAGTCGCTCGGCGGGTAGACGTACGAGTAGACGTCGTCGTAGTAGAAGTACCAGTACTGCAGCACCGTCCCGCCCGGCACGTGCGCGACACGGCCGTAGACGACGCTTCCGCCGCCCCAGGCATCCCAGCTCGTCCGGTAGCAGGAGAGCCCGCCGACCGGGGCGCTCGGGCTGCAGGCCGTCTGGTTCAGCCGGAAGAGACCGCTGCCGGGCAGGCCGCCTGGACCCGGATCGGGATCGACCACGACCCAGTCGTCGCCGACCTTCTGCTCGAGCGCCGAGTCGCCGATGAACGACTGCACGGCGGTCGGGCCGAATTCCTCCAGCGGGTCGAAGTGCGCGACGGGCTGGTAGGTGCGCAGCAGCTGCGGGTCTGGCGTGGCCCGGGCGAACCCCGCCGCGGCGAGCACGCACAGCAGCGCCGCCGTCACGAATGCGATGAGCTTCTTCATTCCCCCTCCTTTCGACCCCTGTCCGGCAAGATCCGCCACCCGGCCGCGACTGCCATCGGGGAAACCACGGACGCATGCCCGAGCTCGACGGTCTCTGCCGGCGCCCGTGCGCCGAAGCCGCAGTCGCAGAGACCGCCCTTCGCGGTCGAGAGCAGCGCGATGCCGCCGACGGTGACGACGAGGAACGCGACCAAGGGAACCAGCCAGACGATCCCGCGGGTGCGCAGCATCGCGAGCGGCACGCAGGCAAGGATGTAGATCAGGCCGCCGAGCCCCAGCACCGCATCGCGGGTGTCGGCGTAGTCGCTTCCGCTGACCGAGGCGCACTGGGGCGAGCACGGATCGGCCATCCAGGCGGCGATCTCGACGATCCCCCAGCCGACCGCGCCCAGGACCACGTACCAGACGACGAGCCCCGTGACCTTGCGGGTCGGGTTGCCCTCGGGCGGCGCGGCGGTGGCGGACACGCGGCCTCCTTTCGACCAGGCAGAAGCCACCTGCGCGGTGTCGGTAGCGCCATTGTCTTCCACGCGGCGAGGGCCCGAATCCGCACTGCTCCACGGCTGTGTTGCCAGGAACTACCGACTACCTGCTCCGGGGTCCGGAACGGCCGGGTCGATGCCGATAATCGCGGCGTGAGAGGCCGCGCAGCTGTAGCCGTCGCCGCGCTCGCACTCGCCTGCGCGGGCGGCTCGGCCGATGCCCTGCGCGTTCCGGCCGCGCCGAAGTGCCCCGTCTTCCCGAAGTCGAACCCGTGGAACCAGCGCGTCGACAGGCTGCCCGTCGCGGCGAGCTCGGCCGCGATCATCGCGTCGATCGGCGCGTCGACCGGCCTCCACGCCGACTTCGGCTCCGGCCTCTGGGACGGCTCGCCGATCGGGATCCCGTTCGACGTGGTGACGCGCAGGACGCCGCGCTCGCGGGTCGGCTTCGAGTACGCAGACGAGAGCGACCGCGTCGGCTACCCGATCCCGAAGCGCGTCCACATCGAGGGCGGCAGCGACCACCACGCGCTCCTGCTCGACCGCGACGCGTGCCGGCTCTACGAGCTCGGCGGCCTGCAGAAGCAGAACGGCCGCTGGTACGCCTGGGCCGGCGCGACCTGGAACCTGCGCTCGAACCACGTCCGGCCCGCGGGCTGGACCTCCGCCGACGCCGCCGGGCTGCCGATCTTCCCCGGCCTGGCGCGCTGGGACGAGGCGAGACGCGGCGTGATCGACCACGCGCTCCGCTTCACCGTCTCGCGGACGCGGCGCGCGTACGTGTACCCCGCGCGGCACTACGCGAGCTCGCTGACCGACCCGAGCCTCCCGCCAATGGGCCTGCGCGTGCGCCTGAAGGCCGGATTCGACATCCGGCCGTTCCCCAAGCAGGCCCGGATCGTGCTGACGGCGCTGAAGCGCTACGGGATGATCGTCGCCGACAACGGCTCGAGCTGGTACATCACGGGCGCCCCGAGCCCGGGGTGGTCGAACGACCAGCTGCACACGCTCGGGCG
>DATIER010000124.1:0-2236 GCA_035455605.1 Gaiellaceae bacterium | reverse complement strand
GTAGCCGCCGAGGACCATGTCCTGCGTCGGCGTCGTCAGCGGCCGCCCGTGCGCGGGCGAGAGGATGTTGTTCGACGAGAGCATCAGGATCCGCGCCTCTGCCTGCGCCTCCGAGGAGAGCGGCAGGTGGACGGCCATCTGATCGCCGTCGAAGTCGGCGTTGAACGCGTGGCAGACGAGCGGGTGCACCTGGATCGCCTTGCCCTCGACGAGCACCGGCTCGAACGCCTGGATGCCGAGGCGGTGCAGCGTCGGCGCGCGGTTGAGCAGCACCGGGTGCTCCGCGATCACCTCCTCGAGCACGTCCCAGACCTCCGGGACCATCGAGTCCACGTGCTTCTTCGCGGCCTTGATGTTCTGGACCGACTTGCGCTCGACGAGCCGGCTCATGATGAACGGCTTGAAGAGCTCGAGCGCCATCAGCTTCGGCAGCCCGCACTGGTGCAGCTTCAGGTTCGGCCCGGCGACGATCACCGAGCGGCCCGAGTAGTCGACGCGCTTGCCGAGCAGGTTCTGGCGGAACCGGCCCTGCTTGCCCTTGAGCATGTCGGAGAGCGACTTCAGCGCCCGGTTGCCCGGGCCCGTCACCGCGCGGCCGCGGCGGCCGTTGTCGAACAGCGCGTCGACGGCCTCCTGCAGCATCCGCTTCTCGTTGTTGACGATGATCTCGGGGGCGCCCAGGTCGAGCAGCCGCTTGAGCCGGTTGTTCCGGTTGATCACGCGCCGGTAGAGGTCGTTCAGGTCGCTCGTGGCGAAGCGGCCACCGTCCAGCTGCACCATCGGGCGCAGCTCCGGCGGGATCACCGGGATCGCCTCCAGGATCATCCACTCCGGGCGGTTCTCGGAGGTGATGAAGGCGTTGACGACCTTCAGCCGCTTGATCGCGCGCTGCTGCTTCTGGCCCTTCGACGTCTTGATCGTCTCGCGCAGCGACGCCGCCTCGGCGTCGAGGTCGAGGTCCTTGAGCAGCTCGCGGATCGACTCCGCGCCCATGCCGCCCTGGAAGTAGACGCCGAACCCGTACGGCGACCCGAAGCGGTCCTTGAGCTCGCGGAAGATCTGCTCGTCGTTGACGATCAGCTTCGGCTCGAGCTCGCGGAACAGCTGCCAGGTCTCCTCGAGCCGGCGGACCGAGTCGACCGCGGCCTCCTTCGCGTCGTCCTTGCGGGACTCGATGTCCTGGTACATCTCGCGCACCTTGATCGCCCACTGGACGATCGCGTCGAGGTCCTCCTTGGAGATCTTCCCGTCCGTGCGCAGGCAGAGGTCGTTCGTCAGCTCGCGCAGGTCGTCGGGGCTCGCGCCCGGGTCGGCCTGGTCGAGCACCTCGCGCAGAAGCCCGTTGCCGAGCTCGCGCGAGCGCTCGAGCTGCTTCTGGTCGACGCCCGAGACGAGCTCGACGTCCTCCTCGTGCACCTCGGCCTTCGCGTCGAGCAGCCCGTCGAGCACGCGGTTGACGTGCCTCGTGATCGCACCCTTCTTCGAGCCGCTCGCCTTCGCCAGCTCCTTGTTCAGCGGCGCGAGCGCCTGGCGGATCTGGATCGCGACGCTCGCGACCGTCTCCAGCTCCTTCGGCGAGAGGCGGCGGTCGTCGCGGATGGCCGCGTTCCGAACCAGCTCCCGGATCTTCTTCGAGTCCTCCGTCGTGATCTGGTTCGCGACCTCGACGAACATCTTCCCGGCGAGCTCGCGCACCTCCTCGAGCGGCGGTACGCCCTGTTCCTCGGCCCAGTTGGACAGGCCGCGGGCCCAGAAGTCGTCGTCCTCGTCGAAGTTGCGCTCCTTGCCCTTCGTGAAGTACTCGCGGCGCCGCTTCAGCCGGTCCTCGAGCGCGGCGAGGTTCTCGTCACGGTCGACGTAGATCTGCTCCGACTCCGCCTTGACCTTGTCCTCGAGGTCGTTCAGGTCCTTCTGGCGCGCCTCCGCGTCGACGGACGTGACGATCGAGGCCGCGAAGTACAGGACCTTCTCGAGCTCGCGCGGCGCGATGTCGAGCAGGTAGCCGATGCGGCTCGGGACGCCCTTGAAGAACCAGATGTGCGAGACCGGCGCGGCCAGGTCGATGTGGCCCATCCGCTCGCGGCGCACCTTCTGGCGCGTCACCTCGACGCCGCAGCGCTCGCAGATGATGCCCTTGTAGCGGACGCGCTTGTACTTGCCGCAGTAGCACTCCCAGTCCTTCGTCGGACCGAAGATGCGCTCGCAGAAGAGGCCGTCGCGCTCGGGCTTGAGCGTG
>DATIER010000123.1:0-8953 GCA_035455605.1 Gaiellaceae bacterium | reverse complement strand
GATGTACGGCACCTCGACCTGGCGCGCGAGCAGGATGTGCTCCCGCGTCTGCGGCATCGGGCCGTCGGCCGCCGAGACCACGAGGATCGCACCGTCCATCTGGGCGGCGCCCGTGATCATGTTCTTGATGTAGTCGGCGTGCCCGGGGCAGTCGACGTGGGCGTAGTGGCGGTTGTCGGTTTCGTACTCGACGTGCGAGGTGTTGATCGTGATACCGCGCTGGCGCTCCTCGGGCGCGTTGTCGATCGACGCGAAGTCGCGCACGGCGGTGTTGGTGCCCTTGTCGGCGAGCACCTTCGTGATCGCAGCCGTCAGCGTCGTCTTGCCGTGGTCGATGTGACCGATCGTGCCGACGTTGAGATGCGGCTTGCTGCGCTCGAACTTCTGCTTGGCCATTCCTTCCTTTCCCTTCGTTAGCTCTGCTGCGAGTCGACGAGCTCGCCGGCGATCGACTGAGGCACTTCCTCGTAGCGATCGAACTGCATGGTGAACGTGGCCCGCCCCTGCGTCGTCGAGCGCAGGTCGGTCGCGTATCCGAACATGGTCGCCAGCGGGACGCGCGCCCGGATCGCCTGCGCGTTCCCGCGCGGTTCCAGGCCCTCGACGCGGCCGCGCCGCGAGTTCAAGTCTCCCATCACGTCGCCGAGGTAGTCCTCGGGCGTGACCACCTCGACGGCCATCACCGGCTCGAGCAGCTTCGGCTTCGAGCGCTTCATGGCTTCCTTGAACGCCATCGAGCCCGCGACCTTGAAGGCCATCTCGCTCGAGTCGACGTCGTGGAAGGAGCCGTCCACGAGCTCGATGCGGACGTCGACAACCGGGTAGCCGGCCAGCACGCCGGACTCCATCGCCTCCTGGATGCCGAGGTCGACGGGGCCGATGTACTCGCGCGGGATCTTGCCGCCGACGATCTTGTCGACGAAGTCGTAGCCCTCGCCCGGCTCCGTCGGGCCGGCGTTGATCACGGCATGGCCGTACTGCCCGCGGCCGCCGGTCTGGCGCACGAACTTGCCCTCGATCTTCTCGACGGGGCGGCCGAAGGTCTCGCGGTAGGCGACCTGCGGCCGGCCGACGTTCGCGTCGACCGAGAACTCGCGCATCAGGCGGTCGACGATGATCTCGAGATGGAGCTCGCCCATGCCGGAGATCAGCGTCTGGCCCGTCTCCTCGTCCGTCTGGACGCGGAAAGTCGGGTCCTCCTCGGCGAGGCGCTGCAGCCCGGCCGAGAGCTTGTCCTGGTCGGCCTTCGTCTTCGGCTCGATCGCGACCGAGATCACCGGCTCCGGGAAGTCCATCGACTCGAGCCGGATCGGCGCCGTGTCGATCGCGAGCGTGTCACCCGTGGTCGAGCTCTTGATGCCGACGCCCGCGGCGATCTCGCCCGCGCCGATCTCCTCGCGCTCCTCGCGGTGGTTGGCGTGCATCTGCAGGATGCGGCCGATCCGCTCGGACTTGCCGGTGGTCGTGTTCAGCACGCGGCCGCCGGCCTTCAGCTGGCCGGAGTAGACGCGGAAGTACGTCAGCTTGCCGACGTACGGATCGGACATGACCTTGAAGACGAGCGCCGAGAACGGCTCGTCGAGCGCCGGGCGGCGCGAGAGCTCGTTCTCCGTGCGCGGGTCGATGCCGTGCACCGGCGGCACGTCGAGCGGGCTCGGCAGGTAGTCGACGACGGCGTCGAGCAGCGGCTGGATGCCCTTGTTCTTGAACGCCGAGCCGGCGAGCACCGGGGTCACGCTGATGTCCAGCGTCGCGGCCCGCAGGGCGCGCTTCAGCATCTCGGGCGTGACCGCCTCCTCGTCGAGCAGATACGTCTCGAGCAGCTCGTCGTCGTGGTCGGCGACCGCGTCGATCAGCTGGTGGTGGTACTCCTGCGCCTGCTCGAGCAGCTCCTCCGGGATCTCCACCGTGTCCATCTTCGTGCCGAGGTCGTCCTCGTAGACGATCGCCTTCATCTCGACGAGGTCGATCACGCCGCGGAAGTGCTCCTCCTGCCCGAGCGGCAGCTGCACCGGCACCGGGCGCGCGCCGAGGCGGTCGACCATCGACTGCACGGCGGCGAAGAAGTCCGCGCCGGTGCGGTCCATCTTGTTGATGAACGCGATCCGCGGCACGCGGTAACGGTCGGCCTGCCGCCAGACCGTCTCGGACTGCGGCTCGACACCTGCGACCGAGTCGAAGACGGCGATCGCGCCGTCGAGCACGCGGAGGCTGCGCTCGACCTCGACCGTGAAGTCCACATGCCCGGGCGTATCGATGATGTTGATACGAAAATCGCGCCACGAGGCCGTCGTCGCCGCAGACGTGATCGTGATGCCGCGCTCCTGTTCCTGCGCCATCCAGTCCATCACCGCGGCGCCCTCGTGCACCTCGCCCATCTTGTGGGTCCGTCCGGTGTAGTAGAGGATCCGCTCGGTCGTGGTCGTCTTGCCGGCGTCGATGTGGGCCATGATCCCGATGTTGCGGACGTTCTCGAGCGCGATCTGCGTCTGGGTCGTCGCCATCGAGCTCACCACCGGTAGTGCGCGAAGGCCTTGTTGGCCTGCGCCATGCGGTAGAGGTCGTCCTTGCGCTTGAACGCGCCGCCCTGCTGGTTGAGGGCGTCCAGGATCTCCCCGGCCAGCTTGTCGGACATGTGCTTCTCGCGGCGGTCGCGCGCGAAGTTGACGAGCCAGCGGACGGCGAGCGTGCGGGCCCGGCGCTGCGGCACCTCGACGGGAACCTGGTAGTTGGCGCCGCCGACGCGCCTCGAGCGGACCTCGAGGACCGGCGTGACGGTCTTGATCGCCTGCTCCAGCACCTCGACCGGCGGCTTGCCGGTCTGCTCGCCGATCCGGTCCAGGGCGCGGTAGACGATCGCCTCGGCGGTCGACTTCTTCCCACGCGTCATCACCTTGTTGATCACCTGCGTCACGAGGCGGGAGCTGTAGACGGGATCCGGCTCGAGCGGCCTGGCCTGGATGGTCGCGCGGCGCGGCACTACGAGCCTCGCTTCGCGCCGTACTTCGAGCGCGCCTGGCGCCGCTCGCTGACGCCGGCTGCGTCGAGGCCGCCCCGGATCACCTTGTAACGGAAGCCCGGCAGGTCCTTGACGCGGCCGCCGCGGACGAGGACGACCGAGTGCTCCTGGAGGTTGTGCCCCTCGCCCGGGATGTACGCGCCGACCTCCATGCCGTTGGTCAGGCGGACACGCGCCACCTTCCGCAGCGCCGAGTTCGGCTTCTTCGGCGTGGTCGTGTACACGCGCGTGCAGACGCCGCGCTTCTGCGGGGCGCCGCGCAGCGCAGGGGTCTTCACCTTCGCCTTCGGCGCGACCCTGCCCTTCCGGACCAGCTGATTGACAGTCGGCATGTGCTCCTTGCTAGATGGGGGCGGACACAACAAAGGCTGGCTCGGGGCTGGGCCCCGTGCCAACCGGGTGAGGATGGTAGCGAAGCAGACCCCCTAGCGTCAAACGGCCAAAGGCGCTTGGCTGCGAGGATTCGGCTCCAATTCGTGCGCATCGGAACGAGCGCTTTTACGGTTTCTAAGCCATAGCTTGCAGCGGGCGGCGGGACTACAGTGAGACGGCTCGGCGGTCGGTGCGATCCAGGAGAGGCGGAAGGCGAGGATCGGGATGGTCGTGGCGGTGACGGCTTCGACCGCGCTCGTCGTGGTCGGCGCAGCGGCGGCCCTGCTTGCGCTCGCGCTGGTCGTCGTCCTTCGCTCCCGCCGGCGCCTCCGGGGCCAGCAGGAGCAGGTGCTTCGCCTCGTCTCCGAGCTGAACGCGCGCCTCGAGAGCTTGACGCGCGAGCTCTCCCACGCCCTCGAGGAGGGCCGCCGCAGCCGTCTCCTCGGCGAGCTCGGTGGCTCGATCGACCTGGACGAGGTGCTCGCGCGGACGCTCGAGGCCGGCGCTGCGATCCCCGGCGTCGACGCGGCGCTCGTCTCGTTCCGAGCCGGCGACGAGCAGCCCGTCGTCGCGACCATGGGCCTCTCGAGCGAGGAGGCGCAGCGCCAGGCGATCTCCGGGCCGCCGAACGGGCGCGAGCCGCGCGCCGTGTCGATCACGTACCGGTATCCGCCGGCGCTCGAGGGTGCCGACGTCGTCCACTCCGGGCTGGCGGTGCCGGTGCCCGGCGAGGCGGGTGCGATCGGCTTCGTCGCCGTCTACAGCCGCTCCCCGAGCCACCGCTTCGAGGAGGAGACCGTCCGCGAGCTCGAGGAGCTCGCGAAGCGCGCCGGCCCGGCGATCGAGAACGCCCGCCGCTTCCGCGAGGCGCGACAGCTCGCCGACCTCGACGCGTTGACCGGCCTCCACAACCGACGCTATTTTCACGAGACGCTCGCGCGCGAGGTCGCCCGCGCGCACCGCTACGGCCGGCAGCTCGCGCTGATCGTCCTCGACCTCGACGAGTTCAAGGCGATCAACGACCGGATCGGTCACCTCGCGGGCGACGCCGTGCTCGCCGAGGCCGCCGAGCGGGTGCGCGACGTCGTCCGCTCGGCCGACATCGCGTGCCGCGTGGGCGGCGACGAGTTCGCGGTGATCTTGCCGGAGTCGGTCTCGAGCGACGGCGACGAGCTCTATCACCGCTTGCAGGGCGCGGTCTCGGCACGCCCCGTGGGGCAGGCGGGGCGGCTGTCCCTCTCGGCCGGCGTCGCGGAGCTCCAAGCCGACGACGACCCGACGACGTTCTTCGAGCGTGCCGACGAGGCGCTCTACCGCGCGAAGGAGGCCGGCAAGGGCACGGTGTTCCAGGCGGGGAGGCCGAAGCCCGGGCTGGCGGGCAGCGCCGGAGGCTAGTCGGCGGCCAGGAACGGCAAGTAGTCGGTGAGGTCGACGAAGAAGGGGTCCGGCTGCACGTCGCGGCGGCAGACGGCCTGGTCGTCGAGCTGGCGCTCGCGGGCCATCAGCCACGACTCGTAGCGATCCGACCGGGCGATCGTCTGCAGGGCGTCGACGACCGGCTGGCGGGCGACGTCGAGCGGCAGCGCTCCGAGCGGAACCGCGTCGTCGAGCGCCTTCACCTGGAAGGTGCCGCTCATCGTGCGAACACGCTTCCACTTCCCGCCCAGCGGCAGCGAGAAGACTTGCGGCGGCGCGTCGTCGGCGAGCGCGTACCCGCGCGTCCGGTTGCCGAGCCACGGCGCGCGCGTCTTCGTCTGGACCAGCCGGGCGAGGCTCTGCGCGTAGGTCGCGTAGAACTCGCGCACGTCGGCGGCCGAGACGCCACCGACCCGGAAGCCCCTCTCGATCTGCATCCGCCGCAGCTCGTCGGCGATCACCGCGCGCGCGGCGCCGATGCTCGCGTGCGCCTTCGCCAGCGCCGCACGGTAGGCGGCGAAGCTCCCGCCGAAGCGGGCCGCCACCACGGCGCGCTCGGCGTCGGAGATCTGCTTCGACTTGAGCGGCACCTGCAGCGTCGTCACCACACGGGCGAAGGCCGCGCTGAAGGCGACGTCGGGATCGCCGGTGATCGGCCGCAGCGCCGAGATCGCGCTCTCGGTGACCGGCTTTCCGTAGAGCGTGCAGCGTGTGCCGCCCGGGAGTGCAAGCTGCCCCTGCGTCAGGGAGGCGTTGAACCCCTTGCCGGCCGCGCCCGGGCCGTTGCAGAGGCTCTGGTTGCGGGCCCAGAGGTAGACGCACGCCGCCGTCGGCTTGTCCGGGTTCGTCTCGCCCGCGCTCCACGTGGCCCAGCCCCACGACCAGATCGAGCGCAGCCCGACCTCGCTCGCGACCTGCTTCGCCGCGAGCGCCTGCAGCTTCGTCACCTCGAGCCACGACTTGCGGCTCGCGCCCTCGCGGCCGCCCGAGCCGCGCGTCGTCATGAAGCCGAGCATCAGCCCGAGCTTGCTCGCTGGCAGGCCGGCGCTCGTGAGCTCGGCGACGCGTTTCCGGAACATCATCCGCAGCGAGCGGCTGCCCTCGATCGGCCCCTGCTTGGCGATCGACGGCGCGCCGAAGTACGACTCGCGGACGACGTCGGCGTAGGTCGACAGCTGCCGCCACCAGTCGCCGGCCACGTCGCCCGTGTACGGCGCGCTCGGGACGAGGATCACCGGGTGCGCCCCGAGCGACGAGAGCGTCTGTACGTAGATCATCACGTTCCGTCGGTAGGCCGCGTTGTTGGCCGTCCACGGGGTGACGAGGTTGGCGCCGTTGAGCTCGTTCTCGGCGATGATCGGGCGCGTACACCCGCTCGAGAGCGCCGCGGTCGAGTAGAGGCGGTTGGCGCGGTTGATCACGACCGCCGGGTCGTACGGCTCGAGCGGCGTCCCGACCCGGAGCCGGAAGTTCATGTCCCAGTAGACCGTCTTCGCGCCGGCGGCCCGCAGCTGCGGCGGGTAGATGAAGTTCGCCGCGGCGGCGATCACGCCGGGGCGCGCGAAGGTCTGCCAGAACGGCACCGAGCCGTCCGCGAAGTCGACCCAGATCGTGCCCTTGTCCGGGACGCCGCAGGTGTCGGCGGCGGCGCGGTGCGGCGCAGCCGCGAACCCCGCACTCACCGTGAGCAGGATGACGAGCAGCCTCTTCAACTGACCCTGCTGCAAAGTACCAGCGCGGGGACGGCGGTTCCGCCCCCGCGCTGCGATGCGACTACTCGCCGTCGAGCGGGCTGTCGACCTCGGGGATCTCCTCCGCCTCGGTCGACTCGCGCGGCTTCGCCTCGTCGTTCTCGGTCGGCTCGCCGCCGAAGTCGAGGCCGAGGCTCGCCAGGTCGATCCCGTCGCCGCCGTCGCTGCCGATCTCCTGGAGCGCGGCCAGCAGGGCCTCGCGCTCGTAGGTCTCCTTCGGCACCTTCTCGGACGGCCCGATCTCGATCGTGCGGTAGCGCTTGAGCCCGGTGGCGGCCGGGATCAGCTTCCCGATGATCACGTTCTCCTTCAGGCCGAGCAGGCGGTCGACCTTGCCCTCGATCGACGCGTCCGTCAGGACCTTCGTCGTCTCCTGGAAGGAGGCGGCCGAGAGGAACGACTCCGTCGCGAGCGACGCCTTCGTGATCCCGAGGATCAGCGGCTCGTGGGTCGCCTGCTCCTTCTTGCCCTTCTCCTTCTTCACGCGCGCGTTCTCGCGCTCGAGCACGACGCGGTCGACGAGCTGCCCGGGCAGGAGCTCGGTGTCGCCGGCCTCCTCGACCCGGACCTTCTTCAGCATCTGCCGGACGATCAGCTCGATGTGCTTGTCGTGGATGTCCACGCCCTGGGAGCGGTAGACCTTCTGCACCTCGTCGACGAGGTAGAGCTCGGTCGCCGTCGCGCCCTTCAGGCGCAGCAGGTCGGCCGGGTTGAGCGAGCCCTCGTGCAGGGCGTCGCCCGGCTCGACCGTCTGGCCGTTCTCGACGAGCACGCGCGTGCGCCGCGGGAGCTGGTACGCGACCGGCTCCACTGGCTCGCCGTTCTCGTCCACCTCGTCGGTGTGGATCGTGATCTTGGGACCGCGCTCGGTGTCCTCGAGCTCGACCTTGCCGCCGACCTCGGCGAGCTTGGCCGCGCCCTTCGGGTTGCGCGCCTCGAAGATCTCGACCACGCGCGGAAGGCCGTGCGTGATGTCCGCTCCGGCGACGCCGCCGGTGTGGAACGTCCGCATCGTCAGCTGCGTGCCGGGCTCGCCGATCGACTGCGCGGCGATGATCCCGACCGCGTCGCCGATCTCGCACATGCCGCCCGTCGCGAGGAAGATCCCGTAGCAGGCCCGGCAGACGCCGAACTCGCTGCGGCACTTGAGGACCGACCGGACCGGGACGGCCGGCTCCTCGTCGGCCTCGGTGAACGCCTCCGCGATCTCGGCGAGCACGGCGTTGGTGACGAGCGTGCCCTTCTCGGCCACGACCGTCTTGCCGGGCTTGCCGCTCGCGAGCGGCTTGTGCACGTCGTCGCCGAGCGTGCGGCCGAGCAGGCTCTTGTTCAGGCCGTCGGGCGTGTGCAGCGGGAGCTCGATGAAGTCCTGCGTCTTGCAGTTCTCCTCGCGGATGATCACGTCCTGGGAGACGTCGACCAGGCGCCGCGTGAGGTAGCCCGAGTCGGCCGTGCGCAGCGCCGTGTCGGCGAGGCCCTTGCGGGCGCCGTGGGTCGAGATGAAGTACTCGAGCACCGACAGGCCCTCCATGAAGTTGGCCTTGATCGGGCGCTCGATGATCTCGCCCTTCGGATTCGCCATCAGGCCGCGCATGCCGGCGAGCTGGCGGATCTGCTTGAACGAGCCGCGGGCTCCGGAGTTGGCCATCATGAAGATCGGGTTCAGCTCGAAGAGCGTCTCCTCCATCGCCTGGGCGACGTCCTCGGTGGCCTCCGTCCAGAGGTTGACGATCTGCTCGTGGCGCTCCTCCTCGGTGATCAGGCCGCGCTCGTAGAGCTGCTCGACGTTGGTCACCCGCTCCTCGTAGCCGGCGAGGATCTCCTCCTTCGACTGCGGGATGACGATGTCGTTCTTCGAGATCGTGATCCCGGCCTTGGTCGCGTAGTGGAAGCCGAGCGCCTTGATCTTGTCCAGCACGCCCGCGATCACGTGCGCGCCGAAGCGGTCGGCGAGGTCGGAGATGAAGCCGTCCATCTCCTTCTTCGAGAGCGTCCGGTTCAGGAACGGCCGGTTCTCCGGCGCGCTGCCGGTCGACTCCTCGAGCGAGCGGTCGACTTCGGCGTTCAGGATCACGCGGCCGGCGGTGGTCAGGACGACCTCGCCGTTCCAGCGGTACTCGATCGGCTGCTGGATCAGGATCTGGCCCTCGTCGATCGCCCGCTCGACCTCCTCCTCCGAGGCAAACCGCTTCGGGCGCGGGTCGAGCTCCTCGGCGTTCGTCGCGTCGAGGTCGATGTCGGAGTAGGTCAGGTAGTAGCCGCCGAGGACCATGTCCTGCGTCGGCGTCGTCAGCGGCCGCCCGTGCGCGGGCGAGAGGATGTTGTTCGACGAGAGCATCAGGATCCGCGCCTCTGCCTGCGCCTCCGAGGAGAGCGGCAGGTGGACGGCCATCTG
>DATIER010000122.1:0-3107 GCA_035455605.1 Gaiellaceae bacterium | reverse complement strand
CGATGCCCACGAGGAAGCAGCGGCGGCGCCGGCAGAAGGAGCTCCGGCACGAGTACGAGTACGTCTACGTCGACGCCGAGGGCCACGAGGTCGAGGTCGACGAGGACGATCGCGAGCCGAAGGGCTCCCGCCGGAACGGCTCGAGCGCCGTTGCCTCGAAGCCGAAGGCGCAGGCGAAGAAGGGCGGCAAGTCGTCGCGGCCGGTCCGGGAGGTGCAGCCGCCGTCCTGGACGCGCGTCGCGAGGCGGGCGCTCATCTTCGGGCCGCTGATCTTCATCGCCTTCTCGGTGCTGAACAAGAGCCAGTCGCTGCTCGGTCGACTCGCGGTCGCCGCCGTCTACACGGCCTTCTTCATCCCGTTCATGTACCTGATGGACCGGGCGCTCTACCGCTCGTACCTGAGGCGCACCGGCCAGCAGGCGCCGCGCGCCGCCGGGCGCAAGCGCGGCTAGCGGGCCGCCGTCGCCCGCGGGTGGTCGCCGCCGCGGTAGTGGCCCTGGCCGGGCCACGGCGCGAGGAACAGCAACAGGCGTGCGCCCTCGGCGCTCGTCACCGAGTGGCGCTCCTCGGGCGCGAACAGGAACAGCGTGCCCGCCGAGCCCTCGGTGTGCTCGCTGCCGGCCTCGACCTCGACGGTGCCGTCGACGACGAGCACGAACGCGTGCTCCTTGACCTCGTGCTCGCCGAGGCGCTGCCCCGGCTCGAGGCCGATCAGGACGGCGCGCGCCGCCGCCTCCTCCGACTCGAGCACGACCGGCGAGCGGCTGCCGCCCGGCGTCTCGACCTCGTTCAGCTTCCAGCTCTGCATCCTGCGCACGCTACCCGCGCGAGCCGGGGCTTACACGGCGCATAGACTCATCCTCCCGTGAGCAGCGACTCCGCACTCGTCGTCGACCGCTTCGAGCTCGGCCCGATCGGCACCAACTGCTACGTCGTGCGCGCCTCCCGCGGAGCGTCCGAGGCGGTCGTGATCGATCCGAGCGGCGACGCCGCGCACCTGCGCCTGGAGCTCGCCCGGATGGGCGCGACCACCGCTGCGATCCTGATCACGCACGGGCACTGGGACCACCTGCTCGGCGTCGCCGACCTGGCCGAGGGGACCGGCGCGCCGGTCTACATGGCCGAGGACGAGCGCGCGCTGCTCGAGAACCTGCCCGACCTCGTGCCCCAGGGCGTGGTCACCCGTGGCCACACCGCCGACCACTTCCTGCAGGGAGGCGAGACGCTGGAGCTCGCGGGCATGGAGCTCGAGACGCTGACCGTGCCGGGCCACTCGCCCGCGCACCTCGCCTACCACGCCGAGGGCTGCCTCTTCTCGGGCGACGTCCTCTTCGCGCGCTCCGTCGGGCGCACCGACCTCCCCGGCGGCGACTGGGACACGCTGGTCGAGTCGATCCGCATGCTCGCCGGGCGCTTCCCGCCCGAAACCGTCGTCTACTCCGGGCACGGCGCGCCGACGACACTCGGTGCCGAGCTCGACCGCAACCCGTTCCTCGCCGAGCTGCGCGCCTCGTGACGACGTTCGAGGCGCCAAGAGGCACACACGACATCCTCCCGTCCGAGCAGCCGCTCTGGCGGCTCGTCACCGGCGAGGCGGAGCGGCTCTGCTCGCTCTACGGGTACCGGCCGATCCAGACGCCCGGCTTCGAGGACACGGGCGTCTTCGAGCGTACGTCGGGCCAGGGCTCGGACGTCGTGCACAAGGAGATGTACACCTTCGAGGACCGCGGCGGCCGCTCGCTCACGCTCCGCCCGGAGGGCACGGCCCCGATCGCGCGCGCCTACCTCGAGCACGGCCTCCATCGCGAGGCGCAGCCGGTCAAGCTCTACACGATCGCGACCATGTACCGGTACTCGGCACCGCAGCGCGGCCGCTTCCGCGAGCACTGGCAGCTGTCGGTGGAGGCGATCGGCTCGGCCGACCCGGCAATCGATGCGGAGCTGATCGAGCTCTACGACGAGCTGCTCGCGCGGCTCGGGATCACGAAGTACAAGCTGCTGCTGAACTCGATCGGCGACGAGAACTGCCGCCCCGCGTACCTCGAGCGGCTGACGGCGTGGCTGGACGAGCACGAGGACGTGCTCGACGACGAGGCGCGGCAGAAGCGCGCGACCAGCCCGCTGCGCGTGTTCGACGTCAAGGACGAGCGCGTGCAGGCGGCGCTCGCGGACGCGCCGAAGATCGGCGACGCGCTCTGCGACGAGTGCCGCGCGCACTTCGAGGCGGTGAAGGGGCACCTGGAGAACTACGGCGTCGAGTTCGAGCTCGTGCCGACGCTCGTGCGCGGGCTCGACTACTACACGCGCACGGCGTTCGAGTTCGTCGACGAGGCGATCGGCGCGCAGAGCTCGATCTGCGGCGGCGGCCGCTACGACGGCCTCGTCGAGCAGCTCGGCGGCAAGCCGACGCCCGGGATCGGCTTCGGCGCCGGGATCGAGCGGCTGCTGCTCTCGCTCGAGGCGGAGGGCGTGCAGGCCCGGCCCGAGGAGATCGACGTCTTCGTCGCGCTGCACGACGGCGGCGACAAGCCTCGCGTGCTGCCGCTGGTGCAGGAGCTCAGGAGGCGCGGGCTGCGCGCGGACGTCGACTACGCCGGGCGCTCGCTCAAGGGGCAGCTCACGCAGGCGGGGCGGCTCGGCGCGAAGGCGATCGTCGAGTGGGGGCCCGAGCAGTCGCGGGTCCGGCGCCCGGGGCGGCCGGACGAGGACGTGCCGACGGCCGAGCTCGCGGAGAGGCTGCGCGCATGAGGTGGCGCGACCTCCCGGCCGGGCAGCTCCGGCCCGAGCACGTCGGGCAGCGGCTCGCGCTCGCCGGCTGGGCGGCGCGCCGCCGCGACCACGGCGGCCTCGTCTTCATCGACCTCCGCGACTCGAGCGGGCTCGCCCAGCTCGTGGTCAACCCGGAGCGTGCGCCGGAGGCGGCGCAGGTGGCACACGACGTGCGCAACGAGTTCGTCCTCCGCGCCGTCGGCGAGGTCGCCGCGCGCGCGCCCGAGGCGGTCAACCCGAACCTGCCGACGGGCGAGGTCGAGCTGCAGGTGGACGAGCTCGAGCTCGTCTCGCGCTCCGAGCCGCTGCCGTTCCAGCTCGACGAGGAGAACGTCGAC
>DATIER010000121.1:0-12411 GCA_035455605.1 Gaiellaceae bacterium | reverse complement strand
GGCGGAGTTGGCCGCCTGGCGGCCAGGGGCCGTGAGGAAGACGTCGAGCGAAGCCACGCGCCTGCGCCTGGCCGCGCCCGCCATGTCGCGAACGGCCTTCGCGGCAGCGGCGACGTGGACAGCCGAGACGGCGCCGTGCCGCTCGATCTCCTCGCCGAGCGCGAGGCGCACCTTCCGCGTCTCGAGCGCAGCAAGAGCCCCGGGCTCTGCGCTCGCAATGAGCAGCCGCGTCGTGTTCGACCCGACGTCGATGACTCCGACTCGCATCTCCATACATCGTAGGTCCGCGGTCGGAGGACTCCTAAACGTTCAGGTGACGGTCCAGTGACGGAGTAGAGACAGTTCAGCGGGTGCGCGCGAGCGAGATCCGCCGCCGTGCGCGCCGCATCAGGGTCTGCTGGCCGGAGCGCGGGCGTTCGTCCTTCTTCGCCTGTACGCTCTGCCAGCTGCCGCTCGCGTCGAGCTCGAACGAGGCCGCCGTGTCGCGCCAGAGGGCGTCGAAGGTGGAGGAGAGCTCCGCCTGGAGTGCCGCGTCCTCGATGGGGGTCACGACCTCCACACGGTGGTCGAGGTTGCGCGGCATCAGGTCGGCGCTGCCCATCAGCACCGTCGTCCGGTCGGCGGCGTCGAACCAGAAGAGCCGGCTGTGCTCGAGGAAGCGACCGAGAACGCTGCGCACCGTGATCCCCTCGCTGAGCCCCCGCACGCCCGGCCGCAGCGAGCAGACGCCGCGGCAGACGATCTCGATCTTGGCCCCGGCCCTCGACGCCTCGTAGAGCGCGTCGATCATCTCGACGTCGGTGAGGCCGTTCACCTTGATCTTCATGCGCGCCTTCTTGCCGGCCTCGGCGGCGGCCGCGACCGCGCGGATCTCCTCGGCGACGCGCTGCCGCAGCGTGAACGGCGCGACGAGCAGCTTGCGGAAGCTGGCCGGCCGCGCGAAGCCCGTCAGGTAGTTGAACAGGTCGGCGACGTCCGCCGCGATCTCCTCGTCGGCCGTGAACAGGCCGAAGTCCTCGTAGGTGCCGGCCGTGACGGCGTTGTAGTTGCCCGTGCCGAGGTGGACGTAGCGGCGCAGCGTGTCGGCGTCGCGCCGCACGACCAGCGTCGCCTTGGCGTGGATCTTCAGCCCCGGGAAGCCGTGGACGACGTGTGCGCCGGCCTGCTCCAACCGGCGCGACCACTCGATGTTGCGGCGCTCGTCGCCGCGGGCCTGGATCTCGACGAGCGCGACGCTCTGCTTGCCGTTGTCGGCCGCGTCGGCGAGCGCGGGCACGAGCGGCGTGTCCTCGCTCGTGCGGTAGACGGTCGCCTTGATCGCGATCACGTGGGGGTCGCGGACGCTCTGCTCGAGGAAGGCCTCGTAGCTCGCCGCGAACGAGTCGTACGGCCAGTGCGTGAGCTGGTCGCGCGCGCGGATGGCGGCGAACATGTCGTCCGGCTCGAGCGCGACGAAGTTCGGCCGCGGCACCGCCACCCACGGCTCGTCCTTCAGGTCGGGCCGGTCGATCGCCGTCAGCTCCATCGCGTCGACGAGGTCGAGCGTCCCCGTGATCGGGTAGACGAGCTCGTCGGCCACGTTCAGACCCGACTGCAGCCGCTCGCGCATCGCCTGCGACATCGAGGCCGACACCTCCAGCCGCGTGACCTCGCCGAAGCGCGCGCGGCGCAGCTCGAGCTCGACCGCCTCGAGCAGGTCGTCGGCCTCGTCCGAGACGTCGAGGTCGGCGTCGCGTGTGACGCGGAAGAGCGACCGCTCGAGGATCTCCATCTCCGGGAAGAGCTCGCCGAGGTAGTGCGAGATGATCCCCTCGAGCGGAACGAGGCGGCTGTTGTTCGCGACCGGCTGGAAGCGCTGCAGTCCCTCGGGCACCTTCACGCGCGCGAACCGCTCCTCCCCGCTCTCGCGGTCGCGGACGAACAGGCCGAGGCTGACCGACAGCGCCGAGATGTACGGGAACGGCTGGCCCGGCCCGACCGCGAGCGGCGTCAGCACCGGGAAGACGTCGCGCTCCCAGAGGCGCCTCAGCTGCTGCTGCTCGTCCTCGTCGAGGTCCTCGATCCGCGACACGGCGATGCCCTCGGCCGCGAGCGCCGGCGCGAGCTCCTTGCGCCAGAAGTGCGACTGGCGCTCGTTCAGCTCGAGCACCTGCTCGCGCACGTCCGCCAGCGCCTCCCGGGGCGTGCGCCCGTCGGGGGAGCGGATCGTCCGCCCGGCGGCGGCCTGGCCGATCAGCCCGGCGACTCGCACCATGAAGAACTCGTCGAGCATCGACGAGAAGATCGAGCAGAACTTGACCCGCTCCAGCAGCGGCACGGATGCGTCCTCGGCGAGCGCGTGCACGCGCGCCGCGTAGTCGAGGAACGAGAGCTCGCGGTTGAGCAGGCGCTCGGGACGCTCGGCGAGCGACTTGCCGCGCTTGCGCGAGGAGACGGTCATCCGCCCGGCCTGCGAAAGCGCTCGGCCATGAGGCCGTGCCGCAGCCCCCGGTCGCTCACGGTCAGCGCGTACGCGTCGAGCTTCCGCATCACGGTCAGGACGATGCAGGCGCCGGCGAGGATCACCTCGGCTCGCTTCGGCTGGAGCCCGACGATGCTGCGGCGCTCGTCCGCGGTGCGCGTCCGGTAGAGCTCGATCTGCCGCTCGACCTCCTCGCGCCCGAGCCGCGTCCCGCGCACGGCGTTTGGGTCGTAGTCGGCGAGCTCGTGCTGCACCGCGGCGAGGTTCGTGACCGCGCCGCCCATGCCGACGAGCGTGTCCGGCGCCTCCCGCCCGTCGAGCGGCTCGAGCGCCGCGGCGATCGCCTCCTCGGCCTCGCCGAGACGAGCTTCGTCCACGCGGCCGTCGAGCCCGAACTCCTCGGTGAAGCGGACGGCGCCGACCGGCACGCTGAACTGCTCGTCCACGCGGTCGCCGTGGCCGAACGTGAACTGCGAGCTGCCGCCGCCGGTGTCGAAGTCCACGACCGCCTCGTCGTGCAGGCCGAGCGCGGCCTTGGTCGCGAGGTAGGCCAGCCGCGCCTCCTCCTCGCCCGGCACGACCTCCACGGTGACCCCCGTGCGCCGGCGGACCGCGTCGAGGAGCTCGTCGCGGTTCGGCGCCATCCGGAGGCCCGCCGTCCCGGCCGCGGCGACGTCGGCGACGCCGAGGCCGAGCGCCTGCTCGACCATGCCGGCGACCGCCTCGACCGTGCGCGCGACCGGCTCGGCGCCGAGCCGGCCGGTCCGGTCGAGCCCCTCGCCGAGCCGGGTCACCTCGGACCGCTCGAGCACGGTCGTCCAGCTCCCGTCGGCGCGCCGGTCGGCGACGTAGAACTTGACCGAGTTGGTGCCGACGTCGACCACGGCGAAGCGCCGGCCGACGAGCGCCTTCAGGCCCCGCGCCATGCAGGTGTTCGGCGTCAGCGGCAGGCCGAGCGAGCGCACCGCGTCGACCACCCGCTCCGGATCCTCCGACTCGACCGCGACGGTTCGCGCGACGTCCGGCCCCGCGCGGACGTCGGTCAGCTCGGCCGCGCAGCCGGCGACGTCGTAGCGCCGCCGCACCTTGTGCACCTCGACGGCGCGCGCGCCGGTCAGCTCGAGCAGCTCGTCGAGCCCGTACGAGGCGCCCTCGAGCTCCGGCGTCGCCCGCCCGAGCGCCGCCGACACGGTCGCGACGTCGCCCGGAGCGAGCGGGAAGGGCGCCTTCAGGACCGGCAGCCACTGCTCGAGGCCCTGCTCGTCGACCTGCTGGAGCCGTTTCACGTCCATCAGCTCGTCGCGCACCTTCACCGACGCGTCGCCGGTCGCCGAGAGCAGGTACACCTCGTCGCTCTCGTGCACACGAGCGGTCGCCCCGAGCCGCTCCTCGGCGTCGCCGAAGCCCTCGCCGAACGCCCGCCACTCCCAGCGCGGGACGATCCTCGCCGCGGCCGCGGGCACGTCCGCCGCGGCCGGGCCCGAGCTCACGCGGCCTCGCCCTCGAGCGCCTTCGCGAAGTACTTCAGCGCCTTGCGCGTCTTCGTCTGTTGCTCGCCCGAGAGGTCGACGCCTGCCCGCGCGAGGTGCGCGCGCGTCTCGGCCGCGACCTGGAACGCCTCTTCGGGCGTGCAGCGGGTCGACAGCTCCGCCACCCGCGAGCCGTCCGGGTAGAGCCACAGCTCCGCGACCAGGCGGCGGTCGAGGCGCGCCGGCGTGAAGCGCAGCTTGAGCACGAAGATCGGGCCGAGGATCACGAGGTCGTCGAGCGCGAGCCCCTCTGGCGCGTGCTCTACGTAGAAGCGGCGCTGTTCCTTCGAGAAGAGCTTCCGCAGCGGCTGCTTGCCGGCCGCGACGCGCCTGACCTCCTTCGGGCCGAGCGCGTTCTTGAGCGAGCCGGAGCAGACGAAGCCGCCGGGCATCGCGTCCACCTCGACCTTGAAGTTGTCGGACTGCCGCAGCTCCCGCGGCAGCTCGGCCGGCACGACCGGCCGCAGCTTGACGACCGAGTCGTCGCCCTTGCCCTGGATCCGCCGCGCGCGCACGACGACACCTGCCTTGTCCAGCGCCAGCTCGGGCGTGTCGAAGAAGAACACCTGGCGGATCTGGGCCTCGAGCGGGTCCATGCCGAGCGCGACGACGGTGGAGCGCTGGTGCTCCTCCGGCACGGTCAGCTTCAGCTCGACGGCATCCGAGTCCTTGATCACGTCGAGCAGACGCCCGAGCTCCTCGTCGGGCAGGGTGGTGGCAGCAGCCATCGGCTCCTCCTTGTGAGCTCGCCGCGAGGGTGGCTCAAGCCGCCCGCAGCCGCATCGCCCAGTGAGGGTGAGGCGCCGGGGCAGCCCAGCCGCCGGGCTGCCCCACGAGTAGACGTTCGCCCTGCGATGTGCTTGTGCTCTGCGCAGCCGGAGACGGTCGTGCTGCTCGACCTGGCGAGGGGGCACACGGGGGAAACGAGTTCCTCCGTAAAGTGAGCGCGCCGGGCGGCGCGCGAAGCGGATGGGCGTGACTGGGATCGAACCAGTGACCTCCCGCGTGTGAAGCGGGCGCTCTCCCGCTGAGCTACACGCCCTCGGCGACCGCAGGATAGCGCCGGAGCGCAAAACGGCTCGATACGTCAGGGCCACACGCGCTACCATCGCCGGCCTCGGGCCGGGCCCCGTGCGGTGGGAGCTTCCGAACCGCGTCAGATCCGGGAGGAAGCAGCGCTAAGGAATCCCTCTCAGGCGCGCGGTGTGTGCCCGGCCCGGGACCTCTTGCCGAACCTTGGCCCGACGCCACGAAAGCCTTACCGGCGGTTGGGTCGGCGCTAGCCGGTGTCCCGCTAACGTCGGTCGTGACGGATCGGGCGCGGAGGCGTCGGGATGGAAGAGCGACCACGCAAGGCGAGACCGAGGCGGCGAGAGCTCAGCCGGCGCGTATCCGCCGGGCTCGAGGTCGTCCTCTACTGGAGCGCCCGCCGGTCGGCCGTCACGCTCTCGGTGCACGATTCCGGCACGGGCGAGGCGTTCGAGGTCGAGGTGCCCGCCGCGTCCGCGCTCGACGCGTTCCGCCATCCGTACGCGTACTCGGGCAGGCCGAGGGTGGCGGCCCTGACCGACGTCTAGCGTCCGCGCGAGGGAGGCCGCGACCCGCGGAGCGCCGGTCGATCGGCCGCTCCGCCCTTCGGTAGAGTCGCCACGTGGCCGCCCTCTACCGCAAGTACCGCCCGCAGGACTTCGACGAGGTCGTCGGCCAGGAGGCTGTCACGCGGACGCTCAAGAACGCGATCGCGCACGGCCAGATCCGCCAGGCCTACCTGTTCGCGGGGCCGCGCGGTACGGGCAAGACCTCGCTCGCGCGCATCCTCGCGAAGGCGCTGAACTGCGAGCACGGCCCGACGCCGACGCCCGACAAGACGTGCCACGCCTGCCGCGCGATCGCGGACGGCACCTCGCTCGACGTGATCGAGATGGACGCGGCCTCACAGCGCGGGATCGACGACATCCGCGAGATCCGCGAGCGCGTCGTGCTGCAGCCGGTCGAGGGCCGCTACAAGGTCTACATCCTCGACGAGGCGCACCAGCTCACGGACGCCGCCTTCAACGCGCTGCTGAAGCTGATCGAGGAGCCGCCGCCCCACCTGGTCTTCGTCTTCTGCACGACCGACCTCGGGAAGATGCTGCCGACCGTTCGGTCGCGCTGCCAGACCTTCGTCTTCTCGCGGCCGCGGCTGCCGGAGATGGTCCAGAAGCTCCGGCGGATCGCGGACGGCGAAGGGATCGAAGCGCCCGACGCAGCGCTGTCGCTGATCGCGCGCAGTGCACGTGGCGCCTACCGCGACGCCGAGTCGACGCTCGACCAGCTCGCGGCCGCGACCGAGAACCAGGTCACCGTTCAAGCGGTGCTGCAGCTCCTCGGCGCGGTCGAGGAGGAGGCGCTCTTCCGCCTCTGCGACCTGATCGTCGACCGCGACACGGCCGGCGCGCTCACGTTCGTCGAGGAGCTCTCCGAGCAGGGCCAGGACCTCGGCCGGCTCGTCACCGACCTGCTCGAGCACCTGCGGCACCTGCTGCTCGTCCAACACCTCGGCGAGGTGCCGGAGACGCTGCCGGTCACGGAGGAGACGCGCGAGCGGCTGCGCGAGCAGGCGAACCAGCTCGGCGAGGCGACGGTGCTGCGGCTCTGCGACCTGCTCGCGGTCGCGGTCGAGGACATGCGCCAGGGCGCCGACCCGCGCCTGCCGCTCGAGCTCGCGCTCGTGAAGGTGACGCGGCCGGCGGCCGACCTCGCGCGCGAGTCCGTCGCGCACCGGCTCGAGCTGCTGGAGCGCGCCGTCCAGTCCGGCCACGTCCCGGGGACAGTCCCCGAGCCACGGCCGGAACCGGCGCGGCCGCAAGAGCCGGAGGCGGCGCCCGAGCCCGCGTCGTCGCTCGAGCTCGAGCAGCTCCAGGAGGCGTGGCAGCGGACGATCCTGCCCGCCGTCGAGGAGAAGTCGATCCCGACCGCGTCGGTGCTGCGCGAGGCGCACCCGAAAGGCCTCGCCGGCGACACGCTCACGGTCGAGTTCCCGCGCGAGGCCTCCTTCCACCGGCAGCTCGCCGAGGAGCCGAAAAACGCGACCCTCCTCGCGGACGCGCTCTACGAGGTGACGGGGCGGCGGCTCGCGCTCGAGTTCGAGGTCGGCGAGAACGGCGGGGAAACCGGGCCGGAGGCAGA
This sequence comes from Gaiellaceae bacterium, assembly GCA_035455605.1. Classification (GTDB taxonomy): domain Bacteria; phylum Actinomycetota; class Thermoleophilia; order Gaiellales; family Gaiellaceae; genus AC-32. The sequence continues at coordinate 5,253 of DATIER010000121.1, read as the reverse complement.
GCCGGACGAGCCGGTCGGCGAGGAGCAGATCATCGAGCTGATGAAGGGAACCTTCGACGCCCGGGAGGTCACGGACGAATGAGCTTCGACATGAACAAGATGATGGAGCAGGTGCAGCAGATGCAGGCGCAGATGCAGCAGGCGCAGGAGGACCTGAAGAGCGAGACGGTGGAGGCGACCGCCGGGGGCGGGATGGTGAAGGTGACCGCGACCGGCGCGGGCGAGATCAAGGAGATCGTGATCGATCCGAAGGCGATCGACCCCGACGACCCGGAGATGCTCGCCGACATGGTCACGGCCGCCGTCAACGAGGCGCTGCGGTCGTCGCAGAGCCTGGTCGAGTCGAAGCTCGGGCCGGCGCTCGGCGGCCTGCACGGGCTCGGGCTGCCGGGGCTCTAGTGGCTGCGCCGGTCGACGCGCTGCGGCGCGTGTCCCTGTTCGTCGGGCTCGACGACGAGGCGCTGGCCGCGATCGCGGGCGCCGCCAGCGACGTCGAGGTGCCGGCGGGCCAGCTGCTCGTCCAGCCCGGTCAGGCGGGAACCGGGATGTTCTTCGTGGTCGACGGGACCGCGGTCGTCGAGACCAAGCGCGGCGAGGTCCAGCTCGGGCCGGGCCAGTTCTTCGGCGAGCTCGCGCTGATGCGGCCGGACGCGATCCGCACGGCGCGGGTCCGCGCCGAGACGCCGCTGCGCTGCCTCGCCCTCGACCGCGCGAGCTTCCGCAACCTCGTCGCCACGAATCCCGACGTGGCTGCCGCACTGCTCGAGGTCGCGCTGGGCCGCCTGGCCGAGAACGCGGGCGTCGACGAGTAGGCCCGACCCGACGGGCACAATGGGCCGGTGTTCAGCCCGGCCGTCGAGAACCTGGTCGCGCAGCTGACCCGCCTGCCCGGCGTCGGGCAGCGGACGGCGCAGCGGCTCGCCTTCCACCTCCTGCGCGTGCCCAAGGAGGAGGCGCTCGCGCTCGCCCGCGCGCTCGAGGAGGTCAAGGAGCGCGTCCGCTTCTGCAGCGAGTGCGGCAACCTGACCGAGGAGGAGACCTGCGAGATCTGCCGCGACGCGCGGCGCGACCACACGGTCGTCTGCGTCGTCGAGCAGCCGGCCGACCTGATCTCGGTCGAGCGAACGCACGAGTACCGCGGGCTCTACCACGTGCTCGGCGGGTCGCTCTCGCCGCTCGACGGCGTCGAGCCGGAGCACCTGCGTATCGCCGAGCTGCTGAGCCGGGTCGACCGCAACGGCGTCGAGGAGGTCGTGCTCGCGACCAACCCGAACATGACGGGCGAGGCGACGGCCGCCTACCTGGCCGACCGCCTGCGCGGCCGAGTCCGGGTCACGCGCCTGGCGAGCGGGCTGCCGGTCGGGGCCGACCTCGAGTACGCCGACGAGGTCACGCTCGGCCGGGCGCTCGCCGGCCGCCGCGAGATGTGACGACTGCAGGACGGCTCGCGCTGCTGGCGGTCGCCGTCACCGCCGCCGGCTGCGGCTCCGGGGCGGTGCACGGCCTCGAGCCCGCACGGTTTCCGCAGCGGGCCGGCTGGCAGGTCGGTGCCGGACACGTCCACGCCTGTCCCGGCACCGCCGTCGACCGCTGCGCCCAGGCCGGCAGCTGGGCCACGACCGGCGAGTGGCGCGACTGCACCGAATGCCTCCCGCAGCGCACGGTCGCGGCGCTGCCGGGCGACGGCATCGCGATCACGCTCGTCGTCGGACGCGGGCCGCACGCGCCCAGGCGGGCGCTCCGCTGGCCACCGCGACTGCGGCCGTCCGAGGCAGGAAGCCTCGAGGGCCTGCCGGCGCGCATCGGCGTGGTCCGAGCAGCCGGCCGGGTGCACGGCTTCACGACCTACCTGTTCGTCTTCTTCGGCCGGCCCAGGCCGACGGCGGCCCAGGCCGCGCGCGCCGAGGCGGAGCTGGCCGCGGTCGAGCTTCCGTAGCGACACCTACACTCTTCGCCGTGACGACCACGCAGTTCGAGCCGCTGCCCGATCTCGCGGCCGCCGAGCCGAGCACCGGGACGCTGGTGATGAAGTTCGGCGGCACCTCCGTCGGCGACCCGGAGAAGATCAAGGGCGTCGCGCAACGGCTGGTCGAGGCGCAGGCGGGCGGCAACCGCGTCGTCGCCGTGCTCTCGGCGATGGGCCACACGACCGACGACCTGGTCCGCCTCGCCTACGAGGTCTCGCCGCGCCCGAAGCCGCGGGAGCTCGACATGCTGATCTCGGTCGGCGAGCGCATCTCCTGCGCGCTCGCGGCGATGGCGATCCACGACCTCGGCGCGGAGGCGATCTCGCTCACGGGCTCGCAGGCCGGCATCGTCACCGACACCGTCCACGGCCGCGCGAAGATCGTCGACGTCCGCGCCCGCCGCATCCACGAGGCGCTCGACCAGGACCGGATCGTGCTCGTCGCCGGCTTCCAGGGCGTCTCGACCGACTTCGACATCACGACCCTCGGCCGCGGCGGCTCGGACACGACCGCGGTCGCGCTCGCCGCCGCACTCGGCGCCGCCGTCTGCGAGATCTACACCGACGTCGAGGGCGTCTTCACCGCCGACCCGCGGCTCGTGCCGGCGGCGCGGAAGCTGCACGCGGTCAGCTACGAGGAGATGCTCGAGATGGCCGCGTCGGGCGCGAAGGTGCTGCAGGTACGCTCGGTCGAGATCGCCCGCAGCCACGACGTCAAGCTGCACGTCCGCCCCTCGTTCTCGCCGGCGGACGGCACCTGGGTCCGGGAGGAGGACGACCGCATGCTCGAGAAGGCGCTGATCTCAGGCGTGACGCACACGCGCGAGGAGACGCTCTACCGCGTGACCGGCACGACCGCCTCGCAGCTGTTCGCGGCGCTCGCCGACGCGAGCGTGAACGTCGACACGATCGTCCAGACCGGGCCCGAGATCGTCTTCTCCGCGCCGGTCGACGACCGCGACGCGACGACCGACGTGCTCGACGGCCTCGGCGTCGACTGGAGCGCGCGCGACGACCTCGGCAAGGTGAGCGTGATCGGCGCGGGGATGAAGAGCCACCCGGGCGTGGCGGCGAAGGCCTTCGCGACGCTCGCCGAGGCGGGCATCGAGCCGGAAGTCGTGACCACGTCGCCGATCAAGATCGCCTGCCACATCCCGAGCGACGACGTCGACACTGCGGTGCTCGTGCTCCACAGGGCGTTCGAGCTCGACGCCCCCGAGGCAGAGCGTGCGCATGCCTAGGGTCGGCGTCGTCGGCGCCACGGGCGCCGTCGGGCGCGTCGTCGCCGAGCTGCTCGCCGAGCGTGGCTTCGACGACGTACGGCTGTTCGCGTCCACGCGCTCGGCCGGCACCGAGCTCGACGGGCGGGTCGTCGAGGAGGCGACGCCCGAGGCGCTGGGGGCCGGCGACCTCGACGTCTGCTTCTTCTCCGTCGGCTCCAGGGCGAGCCGCGAGCTCGTCCCGCACGCGGTGCGCGGCGGCGCCCTCTGCGTGGACAAGTCCGAGGCGTTCCGCCTGCAGGACGGGATCCCGCTCGTCGTGCCCGAGGTGAACGGGGCGCGGGCGCTCGAGCACGACGGCATCGTCGCCAACCCGAACTGCTGCTCAATCCCGCTCTCGCTCGTGCTGAAGCCGCTGCACGACGAGGCCGGGGTGCGCGCGGTGCGCGTCGCGACCTACCAGTCCGCGTCGGGCAAGGGCGCTCGGCGGCTGCAGCAGCTGCTCGACGAGCCGCAGGCCGAGCACGACCTCTCGGCCGACTGGGACTTCGACGGCGAGGAGTTCGACGAGGAGACGAAGATCCGCGAGGAGACGCGCAAGATCCTCGAGCTGCCGGAGCTGCCGGTCAGCGCGACGTGCGTCCGCGTGCCGGTGCCCGTCGGCCACGCCGAGTCGGTCTGGGTCGAGACCGAGGAGCCGCTCGACGCCTCCCGCGCGCGCGAGGTGCTCGCAGCGGCGGCGGCCGTGCGAGTCGAGGACTTCCCCACGCCGCGCGGCGCGGCCGGGGGCGACGAGGTGCTCGTCGGCCGCATCCGGCGCGACCGGGCCGGCGACGGCCTCTCGCTCCACCTCGCGTGCGACAACCTGCGCAAGGGCGCGGCGCTGAACGGGATCCAGATCGCCGAGCTCGTCCTCGCGCAGCGGCCGGTCGCGGCATAGAGCGGACTCCGCTCGATCCTCAAGAACCCGCCGCAAACACCCGATAACGAGCCCATGCGGCCGGCACGCCTCGACCATACGTTCTTCGACAACGAGCCGCGCTCGCACCTGGGCGCGCTCCTCCTGCGCAAGGGCCTGCTCACGAACGCCGAGCTCGATCGCGCGCTCGAGGAGAAGCAGCAGGGCGAGCTGCTCGGGGAGGCGCTCGTCCGGCTCCGAATCTGCTTCGAGGACGACATCGCCCGCGTGCTCGGCGAGCAGGCCAGCATCGACTTCATCGACATCGGGATCACGTCGGTCGACTACCGCGCCGTCGACCTGCTGCCGTGGACGGTGGCGGAGCAGCTGCGCGCGATCCCGGTGCGCGTCCACGCCGACGGGACCGTCTCCGTCGCCGCGATCGACCCCTCGGACGAGACCCTGTTGCCGAGCCTGAAGCTCGCGCTCGGCGGCCGCGAGGTGCGGCTGCTCGTGACGACGCCCTCTGCGCTCCGCGCGGCCTGGGCGACCGCGTACCGCCAGTCCTAGGGGCGCCTCGGAGCCGGAACCGGCTCCGGCAGCAGCGCGTCCTTCAACGCCCGCAGAACGCGCTCGCGCCTGCCCTCTAGCACCGGAACGAGCCCGCCGAGCTCGAGCCGTGCCAGCTGGACCGGCCCCGACGTGCGCACCCCCCGGAAGCCGAAGTCGGCCAGGAAGTCGTGCGGGAAGACGGTGCGGTGGACGAGGAAGCGCTCGTAGTCGGACTCGCCTTCGAGGTACCGGTACGAGAACGCCTCGAGCGCGGCCGCGCCTTTGTCCTTCGCGTCGCCGATCGCCGCGAGGAAGAGCGACTGCAGCACCCACGGGCTCGTCCGGTCGACGAGGTAGGCGCACGTGACGAGGACGGCGTCGGCCGAGGGCGGCCCCGCCGGCAGCTCGGCCGCGCGCGGGAACAGCCGGGCCGGCCCGTACTGCATCGACCCGAGCGTGCGCCCGTCGCCGTCGGCGTAGATCGTCCCCCACGCGCCGAACTCGCTCTCCGTCTTCTCGATCCAGCGGCGCTTGTCGCGCTCGCGGCCGCCTTCGCGCGACTGCCACCAGACGCACTCGTGGCAGACGCTCGGAGCACGCTCCAGCGTCGCGCCGGT
>DATIER010000120.1:0-2699 GCA_035455605.1 Gaiellaceae bacterium | reverse complement strand
CGGCCGCCTGCTGGGCGCGATCCTCGTCGAGCGCGGCTTCGTCTCGGGCCCGGCGCTCGCCGTCGCGCTCGCCGAGCAGTACGGCGTCGAGCTCGCCACCGAGCGCGGCTTCGGCACCGGCCTCTGGGCGGAGATCGACCGACGTCACCGCGCCGGTCGCGGCCACGAGCCGCGGCCGGACAACGTGGTCAGGCTCGAGCACGCGCCCAAGCCCCAGCCCCGCGTCGAGGCGGTCCCGGACCCCGCGCCCGATCCCGAGCTCGAGCGGCTGGAGGCCGAGAACCGCCGCCTGCAGGAGGAGCTCGAGCTACTGCGCGCCGAGCTCACGAGGCCGAAGCTCGTCGAGGCCCCGGAGCCGGAGCCGGCGAGTGCTCACCTGCTGTTCGTGCCGTCGCCCGCGCGCTACGCGCTGGTGGAGCGCGACGGGCCGCCGCCGCCGGAGGGCTCGGAGGTCGAGCTCGAGGAGCGGCTGTTCGTCGTGTCCAAGGTCGGCCCCGCGCCGTTCCCGGGCGAGACGCTGGCCTGCGCCTTCCTGCTGCCGCGCGCCTGACCGTACTTCTCGCGCAGCCGCTCGAACTCGCGCCGGCCCACGAGCGTGACCACCTCGCCGTGGAGCTTCCGCAGCTTGCGCCGCTTGCGGTGGGCGAGCTGGGGCCGCATCTCGGTGCACTCGATGTAGAGGCCGGCGTCGGGGAGGTAGAAGTCCGGCGTCACCGCCTCGAGCAGCCTGCCCTCCTCGTCGTGCGTCAGCGGGAAGGTGTGCGGCTCGTACTCCCACGGCAGGCCCGCCTCGTCGAGCAGCTCCGCCAGCTCGCGCTCCGCCGCGTTCACGAAGCGCGGCGGGAGTTTTCCCCGGAAATGGCGGAACTCCATCTCCCTCAGGTTGCCCGCCGGAAGGCGGCGAAACGTCAGGCGTGCTGGATCACGAGCACGTTGCCGTACCCGTTGGCGGTCAGGATGCCGACGTACTTGTAGAGCACCGAGCCCGTCAGCTCGTCGACCGTCTTCTTCTCGGTGGTCGCGAACGCGTCCGGCTGGGGCGCCTTGTGCGGCAGCGTCGTGCGCAGCGGATGGCTGAGACGGCTCGAGAGCTCGCTGCGGTGGAAGAAGAGGGTGGAGGTGAAACGCTTCTCGCCCGGCCCCGGCGGAACGAACACGAGCACGTTGTCGATCGGCTTGTTGTAGCGCAGGGTGTAGAGCGCCAGCTCGAGGGCCTCACGCCGGATGACCGCCCCGCGCGACGTCGACGGCGCGCCCTCGCCGATCTTGCAGTTCTGGCCGAGGCCGCAGAGCACGAAGATCGCGCTCTTCGACTCGTCGAACCGCTCGAAGTCGGCGAGCGTCGACGGCTTCGGCTTGTTCGGGATCAGGATCGCCTTCAGGTTCTTGCCGGTCGCGGGGCCGCCGATCTTCACGGCCGTCAGCTGGTTGCCGCTCGGCAGCCGGTACTCCTGTCCGACGTGGTCGGCGATCTCCAGCAGGCGCGAGCTCTCGGAGCTCGCCTGCGGCTGCCACGCCGACCACGGCGGCGGGGGCTGCGGCCCCGGCCGCTCGACGAGCACGATCAGGGCGCCGAGCGCCGCGCCGACGGCCGCACCCAGGACGAGATACGCAACGGCGAAGCGGCCCCGGGTGCTCAGACTGCGGGCCATGCCTGCGGCTGGGTGAGGTCGACCTTCGGGATCTTCAGCTTCGCGCTCTCGAGGATCTCGACGAGCTCGTCGCCGAACAGCTCCTTCTTCTCGATCAGCGCGTCGGCGATCTGCTCGACCGCCTGCTTGTTGTGGGAGATGAGGGCGTACGCCGTCACGTAGGCCTGGCCGAGCAGCTGCGCCGCGAGCGCGCGCTTGTCGCGGTCGCCGAGCACGCCCGCCAGCGGATCCTGGCCGAGCGCGCCGCCGCCGCCGGTGCGGTTCATGATCTGCAGCCCGATCTGCTCGAACCGCTGCATGATCTCGTCCTTCTTGGTCTCGGCGGTCTTCGTGCGGCGGGCGACTGCGACGGTGCCGTTCGTGCGCCCGTTCAGCTCCGGCTCCTCGGGCGCCATCCCGCAGGCGCCGACCATCCAGGCCGCCCGCGCCGTCGCGCTCTGCACGTCGCCGCCGACGCCGGTCGAGTTCTCGCCGTAGAAGACGCGTTCCGCGGCCATCGCGCCGAGCGCCCACACGAGCTGCGCCATCTCCTCGGAGCGCCAGGAGCTGAAGCGCTCCTCCTTCTCGCGCGCCTGGTGGTGGCCGAGCGCGGCGCCGCGGCGCTTGATCGAGAGCCGCGTCGACTCGGCGCCCTTCATGTAGACGTGCGCGGCGGCGGCGTGGCCGGCCTCGTGGATCGCGACGGCGCGCGTCTCCTCGGGCACGTACTCCGTGCCGACGGCGGTGCCGGACTCGACCGTCGTCATCGCCTCGACGATGTCGCCCCAGCTGAAGGCGATGCGCCCGTCGTGGTGCGCGATCGTGAGCGCCATCGAGCAGACCTGCTCGATCATCGCCGGCGAGTAGCCGTTGGTCACACGCGCGAGCTCGTCGCGGCGCTTCTCGGTGTCGAGGTCCTCGTCGTGGGCGACCTTCTCGAGGTAGAGGTCGAAGATGTCGAGCCGGTCGTGCTTCGACGGCGTGCGGAACCACACGTGCCGCCCCATGCGGCCCGGGCGGGTGAGCGCCGGGTCGAGCATCTCCATCGGGACGTTGGTCGCGCCGATG
>DATIER010000119.1:0-3967 GCA_035455605.1 Gaiellaceae bacterium | reverse complement strand
GCAGTCTGCCTGCGGGGCGTCAGTCGCCGAGTGGCGTAGCGGCCGCCGGGCCGCCGAGCGGCACGGGGTGGCCCGGATGCCGGCTCAGCCTGAGCTCGTCGGCATCCTGCTGCGCCTGCGACTCGAGCGTGATCCGGCGCGTGAGGACGGCGGCGCGCTCCTGGAGCCGGTGCACCTCGACGAGGTCGTTCGCCCGGAGCGCCGCGGCGCTCCGCTCGTAGGCGCCGCCGGTGCTGAACAGGTGCGTGAGCTTGAGGACGAGCGCGACCAGGTCGATCGCGATCAGGAACGCCAGGAAGAACTCGACGTACTTCTTCACCGCCGGGTTGGCCTGCTCGACGCGCTCGAGCGCCGCCTGGCGGGCGAGGAAGTCGCGGTCCGCCTTGATCGTGGCGACGCGGTCGGCGAGCTGGCTGCTCTCGGCTGCTCGCCAGGCCGCGATCCTCCGCTGGCCGGCGGAGATCGTCGCGTCGAGCTGCGGGCGGGCGCGCTTCAGCTCCGCCGCGGCGGCGGCCGCCCGGCGGGCGTCGCGGCGGTAGTACGGCCCGCGGCCGAGCCTGTGCGTCTGCGAGCAGCTCTGCAGGCCGGCCTCGCAGTCGGCGAGGAAGCGGCTGGTCGTGACCTGCTTCCGGAGGCTCGCCTCCCTGGCCTGCGCGGCGGCGATCTCCTGCTGCGCCGCCGCGATCTTCGCGTCGTACGTGCGCGTGATCCGGTTCGTCGCCTCGTGGATCCGCGCGGTGGTCGTCTTGCTGAGCTCGTCGTTGATCGACCCGCTGTAGATCACCTGCGCCATCGGCAGCCCGATCACGAGCGCGATCGCGAGCGACAGCACGAGCCGCGGCACCGTGAGCACGAGGTTCCACCTCCGGCTCGTGCCGAAGCTCTTGAGGACGAGCCGCTCGATCAGGCAGTAGAGGACGGCCCAGAGCGGCAGCACCCAGAGGACGCTCGTGATCGACGTGCTCCACCACTGGGCTGCGGCGACGGTCATCCCGAAGCCGCTGACGACCGCCATCCCGGCGACCCACATGCCGAGCCCGTTGAGGAAGCTCGCCTCGCTCGGCACCTGCCGGAGGACGAAGTCGTCGCCGCCCGCGAACCACGCCCAGCGCGTACGCACGGGCGGCCGCGGCGCCGTACCGGCGGCGAACGGGTCGCTTGCGTCCGTGGGCGAAGCAGTGCTCACGCGAAGAAGGAAGACGGGCGATCGCGCGAGGAGTTGGCGCCGGGCGGCGATTCTTAGGCGGTTATTAGGCGGCCGACGCCCGCGTTCGAGCGGTTGCAGAGGAATAAGCTCGTCCTCGTTCACGCGATGACGACCGGGCGAAACATCCACGAGGTGCTCGCGTGACGCGCGTCGTGATCCTCGGCGCCGGCTTCGGCGGGCTCGAGCTCGCGACGATGCTGTCGTCGGCAGACGGCGTGCTCGAGGTCGTCCTGATCGACAAGGGCGACGCCTTCGTCTTCGGCTACTCGAAGCTCGACGTGATGTTCGGGCGGACGACGCCGGACGCGGCGCGCGTGCCGTACCGAGCGTTCGCGAAGCCGGGCGTGCGCCTGCTGCGCGAGACCGTGACGGCGATCGATCCCGAGGCGCGCCGCGTGACGACCGACGCGGGCGCCCACGAGGCGGACGTGCTCGTCGTCGCGCTCGGGGCGGACTACGACTACGAGTCCACGCCGGGACTGACCGAGTACGGGAACGAGTTCTACTCGGTCGCCGGGGCGCAGCGGCTCGCCGAGGTGCTGCCGCGATTCACGAGCGGACGCGCGGTCGTCGGCGTCTGCGGCGCGCCGTACAAGTGTCCGCCCGCGCCGAGCGAGGCCGCCCTGCTCCTGCACGATTTCCTGCTCGCGCGCGGCGTGCGCGAGGACTGCGAGATCTCGATCGCCACGCCGTTCGACACGCCGATCCCGCCGTCGCCGGACTCGTCGGAGGCGCTGCTCGCGGCGTTCGCCGAGCGCGGGATCGAGTTCCTGCCGGGTCGCCGCATCCGCTCGCTCGGCGCGGAGACGGTCGCGCTCGAAGACGGGAGCGAGCTGCCGTTCGACCTCTTCCTCGGCGTCCCGAAGCACCGCGCGCCCGAGGTCGTGCTCGCGAGCGGGATGGCCGAGGACGGCTACATCCCGGTCCGGTCGGAGACGCTGGAGACGCGGTTCCCGGGTGTCTACGCCGTCGGCGACGTCGCCACCGTGGGCGTTCCGAAGGCCGGCGTCTTCGCCGAGGGCGCCGCGCGCGTCGTCGCCGAGTCGGTGCTCGCGACCGTGCGCGGGGGCGAGCCGCCGCCGCCGTACGACGGCCGTGGCTCCTGCTACATCGAGTTCGGGTCGGGCCGCGTCGGCCGGGTCGACATCGACTTCCTCTCGGGTCCCAGGCGAACCGGCACGCTCCAGCCGCCGTCCGAGGCGCTCGTCGAAGAGAAGCGGCTCTTCGGCTCGAGCCGCCGCGCGAGGTGGTTCGACGCTGCCACGGGCTGAGCCGACGCGCGCACTCTCCGCCGGTCATCAGGCCATCGACCGCCACTCGTCGAGGCGCCGCTCGATGAGCGTCGCCCGCTCCCCGGCGTCGTGGCCGTTGAGCACGGCCGCGTCACCCGGGTCGGCACGCAGGTAGATGCCGGAGGTTCGTGTGACGAAGGCGTCTGGACCGTCCGAGCGCGTGACGAAGTAGCCCGCTGCGCGGTCGGCGTCCTCGAGCCTGATCTCGCCGGTTCCCTCGAGCTGTGGAGCGTCCGGGTGGCGCGGGCGCTCGCCCTTCCAGAAGTAGAAGATGCCGGCCGGATCGGCCTGCTCCCTCGTCGCCTCGCTCCAGTAGCGCGCGGACAGCGTCCCGTCCGCCTGCCACGACCGTCCCGCGAGCGCGAGGGCGCCCGTGCGCTCGCGGCTGATCGAGAGGAGCGAGATCGCCGACGGCTCGATCTCCGTCCTGGTGGTGAGGGAGAGCTGCCACCAGTCGCCCTCGAGCCGGGTGAGCCGGCCTTCGGCGCCGATCGCGGTCCGGAGCTTCCGGTTGATCTGGCGCACGATCGCCGGCGTCGTGTCGGGGTCGTACCGGATCGAGGTCAGGCCGAGGAGATCGGTCGGGAGCTTGGTGCCGCTCGCGTGGAGGATGAACGTGCGGCGGATGCCGAGCGCACCCCCGAACAGCCCCGCCTCGAAGACGACGTTGTCCCGCGGCGAGGCCTGTCCGGACGCCGGGTCGGGCGACGCTCCGGTCCAGTCGTCCGGGGCGAAGACGAACGCGGCGAAATCGACCTCGCGCGTGAGCTCCACGAGGCGCTCGAGCGTCGAGACACCCGGGGTGAAGGCCGTCGTCCACGGCTCGACCTCGGCGACGTCCTGAAGCCCTCTCGTCAGCGCCTGCAGCAGCTTCTCCTGCTGTCCCGACGACCCGAGAAAGACTCGCGGCTTCATCAGCTGCTGAGGCTACTGCTCCGAACCGCGCGACGCGCCCTGACGCTCGAAGGCCAGCGCGCTCACGACTCGCCGCGACCTCGGCGCGGGCTCGTCCTGGCTGGAGTACGGCGGTTGAGCAGGTGCCCGCGGTGCACGAGGGTGGCGCCGGCCGTCGCACGCGACCGCGACGAGCCAATCGCGCGAGACCCCGAGCGCAGCTCGCGGGTAGCGCCCGTCGGTGATGTCCGAGTCGAACTGGCCGGCGGCCGGCGGAGAAGCCTTCGCGGTCCTCGTCGGGGTCGAAGACGACCGTCGAGCTCGCGACGAGCAGCGGCCCTGCCTCGTGCCCCACCGGCCGGCCGTCGATCCAGAGCTGGCCGAACGGCCGGAACGGGTCGCGCAGGAAGAAGCCGTCTCCTCGCCTGATCCGTCGTGGACAGCGTTCCTCGTCGTCGCGCCGTGACACCTGCGGGCGCATCGTCTTCGAGCTAGGCTCGCGAGCGACGCGATGGTCGTGGTCGGAGTCGACGGTTCGGAGGGTGGCGCGGCAGCGCTCGAGTTCGCCGCGGCG
>DATIER010000118.1:0-7015 GCA_035455605.1 Gaiellaceae bacterium | reverse complement strand
GGCGGCCTTCGCGTCGCAGACGTGATGGTGCGCGATCCCGTCACCGTCGACCCGCGCCTGACCGTCGGCCGCTTCATGGACGAGGTCGCCCCGAGCGGCCGCTACACCACCTATCCGGTGGTCGAAGGCGGCCGCGCGGTCGGCCTGCTCGCCTTCCGCTGCCTCGCGGCCGTCCCGCGTGCCGAGTGGGATTCACGTTCGGTCGGGGAGTGCATGATCCCGCGCGAGCGCGTCCCCGCCCTGCGCGCGGCGCAGAGCGCAGTGGACGCGCTCGCCGCCCTCGGCGACGGCGACGTCCACCGCGGCCTCGTCCTCGACGGCGACCGCCTCGTCGGTTTCGTCTCGATCACCGACCTGCTGCGCGCGCTCGAGGTCGGCGGCGACGGGCGCGACCGGCCGGCGCGGGTGGCCTGAGAGGCGGCGTGACGTCGGCCAGACTGCGCCGCCTTAGCGCTCCTGCCCGGTTCGTGCCCCGCTCCGCGGGACGCCCGCCAGGCCCCACGCGGCGACGAGCGCCCAGACGCTCTGCAAGACGACGAAGCCCCACTGCTCCTCGACGTAGGCGACCGCCGCGGTCGCGAGCCCGCCCGCCAGGTTCAGCACCAGGTACGAGACGGAGCGCGTCGACAGCGTCCCGCGCTGGACGAGCGTGAACGCGGCCAGGATGGCCACGGCGCCGACGACCTGGACGGCGATCGCCATCAGTGGGCCACCGCCGGGGGCTCCGCGCCGCACAGCTTCTCGACGAGGCTCCACGCGCTCACGAGCGCCCAGACGCCCTCGAGCAGGACGAAGCCCCACTGCCGCTCGTAGAAGGCGTCGCCGGCCAGGAGTGACGAGCCGAGCAGGTTCGGCAGCAGGTAGCGGAAGCTCGACGGGCTCCGGCTGCCGGCCTGCGCGAGCAGGTACCCGAGCAGGACGAGCAGCGCGCCCGCGAGCTGCACCACCTGAGAGGTCACGGCCGGGCGGCCTCCGCCGGCCCGGCGCCGGCCGACGCCGCGCAGACGGGGGAGGGGCACGGCGGACATGGGTTCGTCGCCCGATGTCGGCGGCGTGCGAGAGCGACGACTCTTGAGGAAAGGCGACGAGAGGAGGAACGGTGAAGGGTGCGATCATCTGCGGCGTCGACGGCTCGGACTCGGCCAAGGGCGCCGCGCGCGTGGCGCGCAGCCTGAGCGCGGAGCTCGGCCTGCGGGTCGTGTTCGTGCACGCGATCGACCGCAAGGCGGCGGCCGCCGACGAGAGCGGTGTCGCCGAGCGGCTCGAGCTCCTCGGCACCGGCGTGAGCCGCCCCGACTGCGGCGCGACGTGGTGCGTGGAGGTCGGGCACCCGGTCGACGCGCTGGTCGCGGCCGCGAAGAAGGCGCGAGCGAGCCTGATCGTCGTCGGCTCGACCGGGCCGCGCTCGTCGCTGCTCGGGAGCGTCTCGGCGGACGTCTCCCGCCGTGCGCCGTGTCCGGTGGTCGTCGTCCCGCCGCGGGCGGACGCGACGGTGAACGGCCGCGCGAACGGCGCGAGCTCGACCGCTCCGCCGGAGTTCGCGGGCGGCATCGCCCGCCTGGGTGTCGGCGCGGGCGAGACCGACTACGCCGGCGGGATCGTCCGGTTCGGCCTCGGCTCCGACGAGCGCGAGTCGTAGGCGACCCACGACCGGCGACGCCGCTTACGGCTGGATCAGGCCGCGCCTGATCGCGTAGCGGGTCAGCTCGACGCGGTCGCGCATGCCCAGCTTCTCCAGGATGTTCTGGCGGTGGCGGTCGACCGTCTTGATGCTGATGAACAGCTTGTCGGCGATCTCCTTGGACGTGTTCGCCTCGGCGATCAGCTTCAGCACCTCGAGCTCCCGCGGCGTCAGCACGTCGAACTGCTCCTCGCCGCGGCCGCCGCGCTCGACGTAGTCGCTGACCAGCGTGGTCACCGCCGAGGGGTAGAGGTACGAGTCGCCGCGCATCGCCGCCCGTACGGCGTCGACGATTTCGTCGTCAGCGCCCGACTTGAGCACGTAGCCAGAGGCGCCGGCCTTGAGCGCCTCGAAGAGGAACTGCTCGCTGTCGTACATGGAGAGGATCAGCGTCTTCAGCTCCGGCTTGCGCCTGTGCAGCTCGGCTGCGGCCTGGATGCCTGTCAGCCGCGGCATCGCGACGTCGAGGATCGCGAGGTGCACGTCCTCCCGGAGCGCCTTCTCGACCGCCTCGGCCCCGTCCTCGGCCTCGGCGACGACCTCCAGGTCCGGCTTCGTGTCGAGCACGCGCCTGAGGCCGGAGCGGACGATCGCGTGGTCGTCGGCGATCAGGATCCGGGTGACGAGCGGGATCGGCATTCAGCCGGTCGTTCCGGCGGCGACGCGCTCGCGGGCCGGGACTTCGAGTCGCACCTCGACTCCGCCTTCCGGCGCCGGCTTGATCGCGAGCGCCGCGTCGACCAGCAGCGCCCGCTCACGCATGCTGCGCAGCCCGCCTTGCTCGACCGGCGCCCCGGCGAAGCCGCGGCCGTCGTCGGCGACACGCAGGACGATGCCGTCGTGCGCAGGCTCGAGGGCGATGACGACGCGCCCCGCCTGGGCGTGGCGCGCGATGTTCGTCAGGCTCTCCTGCGCGATGCGGTAGATCGCCAGCTCCACGTCCGGCGGCAGCTTCGGCAACGAGGCCGCGAACGCTCGCTCGACCGCGATGCCCGTGACGCGCGCGAACGAGCTCGTCAGCTCCGTGAGCGCGCTCACGAGCCCCAGGTGCTCGAGCATCTCCGGGCGCAACTCGCGCGAGATCCGCCGGACCTCGTCGAGCGCGCGCCGGACGGCCTGACGCGCCTCGCCGAGGGCGTCTTCGTGCTCGGGCGCGGCTTCGGCGATCGAGTTCAGCTGCAGCAGGACGCCGGTGAGGACCTGCCCGACCTCGTCGTGCAGGTCGCGCGCGATCCCGACCCGCTCGGCCTCCTGGGCGGCGAGCACGCGGCGGCCGCTCTCCTGGCGCTCGGCCTCGAGCCGGTCGAGCATGCGGTTGAAGGTCGTGACGACGAGGCCGATCTCGTCGTCGCGGAAGACCTGCAGCCGCTGCCCCGGCCGCAGCAGGTCGACGGTCTCCATCCGCTGCGCCAGGCGCGCGAGCGGCGCGAACGCGTGCCTGAGGAGCAGCGCGTTGACCGCGATCGTCACCACGAGCCCGGCGAGGACGCCGACCGCCTCGATCACCGCGATCGGGAAGCTGATCGTCACGGGCGTGACGATCAGCAGCACCGCGATCGCCGTCAGGAGCCCGGCATTGACCGCGAAGACTCGCCAGTAGAGCGGCAGTGGGCCCCTGGGCATCCCTCGACGTTAGCGCCGAGCGAATCCGTTCGCGGCGGCCTGCCGCCGCGTCCGCCGCGTCCGTGGCGGGGCGACGAGCACCGGCACCGGTGTCTCCGTCTCGAGCTCCTGCGCGAGCCGGCTCTCGAGACCGCGCCGTCCCCAGCCGCGCGTCCGCGCGCCGACGACGATCACGTCTGCTGCCTCCTCGCTCGCGATCTGCCCGAGCAGGGTGGCGCGATCGCCGACCGCGACGCGCCGCTCCGCGCGCTCGTCCAGGTCGTGGTCGCGCGCGAGCTCCTCGAGTCGTCGCTCCGCCGCCTTCCGATCGCCCTTCATCGTCACGCTCTCGCCGTCGCCCTCGTCGAGTGCGATGACGCCGTCGGCGACGTGGGCGAGGACGAGGCGCAGGCCGAGCCGCTCGCTGACCTCGGCCGCCTGGGCGACCGCGTCGTCGTTCTCCGCGCCGTCGGTCACGGCGCACACCAAAGTCCCGTGCATCTTCTCTTCGCCTCCTTCGTCCGTTCTCGACCCCAGCGTCGCGAACCGCGGCCGTGTTCGCCATCGGGGCGCGGCCTGATCTCGACCCGGCCGAGCGCCGCCGCGGGAATGGGGCCGTCGCCCGATGGCGACGGGCGCGCCGGCGCCGCACGATCCCGCCAGCTGACCTGTGACCGAGAAGAGGAGGGGACCATGAGCGTGCCGGCGACCGGCGAGGAACGCGTGCTCATCACCGCCGAGGGCTACGAGGATCGCTGCCGTGAGCTCGACCGTCTCCGGACGGACGAGCGCCGGCGGTTGAGCGACCTGCTGCGTCAGGCCCGCGGCGACGGCAGGCCCGACGACAACCCGGCGCTCGTCGAGCTGCTCGACGAGCAGGCACAGCTGGAGCAACGGATCGCGATGGTCGAGGCGCAGCTCGCAGCCGCTGAGGTCGCGCCGCCGCCGAGCGACGGCCGTGCGGCGATCGGCAGCGTCGTCCGCGTGCGCGACGTCGCGACGCGCGAGGTGCTCGAGTACCGGCTGGTCGGCCCGATCGAGGGTGATCCGGCGAACGGCCGCCTCTCCGTCGCCGCGCCGATCGGCAGCGCGGTGATGGGGCGGCAGCGGGGCGCGCGGGTCGAGGCGACGACGCCGCGCGGCGCCGTGACGCTGGAGGTGCTCGACGTCGCGGCGACCGTGCCCGACAGCGGGGACGTGCAAGCGGCGGCGTGAGCCCCGGCTCAGCCCGGGTCTCGCGGCTCGAGCAGCCCGAGGCGGTAGGCGCGCACGACCGCCTCGAGCCGGGTGTGCGCGTCGAGTTGGCGAAGGAGGGCGCGGATGTGGTTGCGGGCCGTCTCGTCGGCCACGCCGAGCCGCTCCGCGATCTCCGACGTGCCCAGTCCTTCCGCGAGCAGTGCGAGCGTCTCGTATTGCCGCGCCGTCAATCCGGTCTCGACCTTCGACTTCCCGGGGGATTCCGCGCTGCCGTGGCGCAGCGCGATGCCGAAGACGCCGGTGATCTCGCCCTGCTCCCACAGCGGCGCCGACGAGACGCGGACCGGGACGTGACCGCCTGAACGGTCGATGAGCGTGATCGTGTACTCGGTCAGCAACGCGTCTCCGATCAGCTTCCTGGCGTACTGCCTGCGCGTGCGATACACGTCTTGCGGCGCGACTGCGCGGACGAACGGCTGTCCGACGAGGTGCCCGACGATCTCGATCGCGCCGCGGTTCAGCCAGCGGATCCGGCCGTCGCGGTCGACAACCGCCGACGCCGGGACGGTCAGCTGCTCGAGCGCGCGCGTGACGTCCACGTCGGGCTCGCGGTGCGTCATCGGATCCGGCTCACCCGGGCGCGGTAGCCATCGCCGTCCAGCGTGCCGCCGGCGCGACCGGCCGACCATCGGCTGACGCCCCGATCTTCCGCGGCTGCCCCGCCGACGGAGAAATGGGGCCGTGGGCCGATGGCCGTTCGCGGCCGGAGCGACGACGCTGGGGTGACCGGAAGGGAGGAGCGATGAGCAGATCGATCGTGTGCGGCGTCGACGGCTCGCCCGAGTCGGAGGCCGCGCTGGGCGTCGCCGCGCGTCTGGCCGACCGTCTCGGCCTGCGCCTGGTGCTGGCGAACGTCGTCGAGCACGCGCGCCTGCCGTCTGCCACCGTCGGCCCCGTCGGCGGCGTCGGCACCGCCGCGCGTGCCCCGCTCGGCGACGTGCTCGCGGAGCAGGTGCGCGCGGGGGAGCGGCTGCTGGCGGCGATGGCGGAGCAGGCGAACGTCGAGACGGGCGGCAACCGTGTGGTGTCCGGGCTCGCAGGCGAGCGCCTCGCCGACCTGGCCGACGAGGAGGACGCGGAGCTGATCGTGGTCGGCTCGAGAGGTCGTGGCGCGTTCAGGGCGGCCTTCCTCGGCAGCGTCTCGGCGAGCCTCGTCGGCCTCGCGCGCTGCCCCGTGCTCGTGGTGCCTCCGGGCGCGAGTGCGTCGTGAGCGACGTGTTCGCGCGCGAGCTCGACGCCCGCGAGGCCTCGGCGGAGCCGCGCCTGCACAGCCACGTCGCGGACGGGCTTCCGACCGGCCACCCACGCGCACGCACGCGCATCTACTGCGACCGCTGCGAGGCGCTTCTGCACCTGCAGACGAACAGCTGCATGCGCACGTGGATCGAGAGCGGCCTCGGCAACCACTGCGTGCGCTGCTTCATCCTCACGGCGGGCGGGCTCGCCCCCGACCGGACCCGCCTGGCCGGCGTCGACTGCCTCTCGCGCGAGTTCGCGCTCGCACCGCCCGAGCGCTAGGAGCCGGCGCGAGATCGGGTCGCCCCCCGATGGCGAGCAGACGGTTCGGCCGCGACCCTGGGGGCACGGTGGTGCGGACTCGACCCTGTCGCGGACGAGACGAGACGGACAGGAAGTTCCATCACCTCGGCGGGCCGGGGCGCGGCAGGCGCCGCGCCCCGGCGGCGGCGGAAGCGAGGAGGAGCGATCGTGCGCAGGGTCAAGGGCTGGAACCCGTTTCGCTTTCTGCACGGGGCGTCGAGGCGCGAGGAGTCGCTCGCGCGCTACATGCTGCGCGAGCACGGTCGCGGGCGGCCGCTGGCCGAGATCCTCGACGACCCGTACGTCCGCAACTGGTCGTCGCCGGAGGAACGTAGCCGGCTGCTCGACCGTCCCGAGGTCGTCGCGGCCTTCGGCGAGAGCTCGCTCGAGGAGCTGAGGCGGACGGCGTGATGCGGCGCGCGTTCGCCTGGGCGGTCATCGCGGTCCTGGTGTTCATGCTCGTCGCGACGCTGGTGGTCGACCCGGCGGCGGGCGCCGCCGTCCCCCGGGACGGCTGACGCCCGGCTGCCACCGGTGCGCGTTCGTCGCGCGGCTGCGCCTCAGCGGACCTCCTCTGCGGCGCCCCGCTGCATCAGACGACGGCGGGCTGCTCGACGAGGACCTTCGTCGCCAGCTCGAGGAGCCGGTTCGAGTAGCCCCACTCGTTGTCGTACCACGCGATCACCTTCACCTGGGTCCCGTCGACGACGCTCGTCAGCGGCGCGTCGAAGACGGCCGAGTACGGCGAGGCGACGATGTCCGACGAGACGAGCGGCTCCTCGCTGTAGGCGAGGATTCCCTCGAGGCTCCCGACGTCGGCCCGCGCCCTGAAGATCTCGTTGATCTCCTCTGCCGACGTGGCCCGGGCCGCCTCGAA
This sequence comes from Gaiellaceae bacterium, assembly GCA_035455605.1. Taxonomy (GTDB): domain Bacteria; phylum Actinomycetota; class Thermoleophilia; order Gaiellales; family Gaiellaceae; genus AC-32. The sequence goes on along the minus strand of DATIER010000118.1, from coordinate 59 downwards.
GGTCAGGTCGACCATCGAGCCGGTCGGGACGGGAACCCGCACCGCGAACCCGTGCAGCT
>DATIER010000117.1:0-9649 GCA_035455605.1 Gaiellaceae bacterium | reverse complement strand
TTCGACCCGCTCGCGAAGCTGGCGAAGGACATCGCCGCCGGCGCGGTGCTGATCGCGACCGTGAACGCCGTTGCGATCGGGTACCTCGTCTTCTCGGGCGAGGTCGCCGACCGCAGCTCACGGCTGCTCGAGCGGCTGCGCGACGCGCCGGCCGAGGTGACGCTGATCGCGCTGGTGCTGACGGTGATCGTGGTGATCGCGACGAAGGCGTACACGGGGCGCGGCACGCCGCTGCGGGGCGGGCTGCCGTCCGGCCATGCCGCGGTCGGGTTCGCCGGCTGGATGGCCGCCACGTACATCGCGAGCGACGCCCATCGGTTCCTGATCTCGTCGCTGACGTTCATCATGGCGCTGCTCGTGGCGCAGACGAGGGTCGAGTCGGGCGTGCACTCGGCGCTCGAGGTGACGTACGGCGGGTTGCTCGGCGCGCTGGTCACCCTGGTCGTCTTCCAGGTGCTGGCATGAGCCATTGCTCGGACGGAAGCGGATGACGGCATGACGGACGAGCTCTACGAGCGGGCGGTCGCGGTGGCCGAGCGCGCGTACGCGCCGTACTCGCGCTACCTGGTCGGCGCGGCCGTGCGCGCGCGCGACGGGCGGGTGTTCGAGGGCGTCAACGTCGAGAACGCCGCGTACCCGCTGGGCGTCTGCGCCGAGAAGACCGCGATCTGCTGCGCCGTCGTCGCCGGCTGTCGCCCCGGCGACCTCGAGGCGATCGGGATCACCGCCTCGCCGTGCGGCGGCTGCCGCCAGTGGCTGTACGAGTTCCGGCTCGACCGCGTGACGTTCCGCAACGCGGAGGGCGAGATCGTCACCTACACGCCGGCGGAGCTGCTGCCGGACACGTGGGAGCTGGACTGACGGCGGCGGCCGGACGAGCCGGCGTCGTCGCGTCTCCGGCGGTGCAGAAGTTCCAGAGTCGTCACGAACCCGTCGCAGACACGTGCGCCGGGCGGCGGTATCGTCACCGCCGAGGGCGGCGGGCATGCTTCCCCACCCTGGGTGGGGGTATGGGTTCATGAAGTCCGGGTTCGTCGCCGTTGCGGGGCGGCCGAACGTCGGGAAGTCGACGCTCGTGAACGCGCTGGCCGGCGGCAAGGTGGCGATCGTCTCCGACAAGCCCCAGACGACGCGCCGGCGCGTGATGGGGATCGCCAACGGCCCCGAGTACCAGCTCGTGCTGGCCGACCTGCCGGGGTTCCAGCGCCCCCGCGACCCGCTCACGGAGCGGATGCAGCGCACCGTCGACCAGTCGCTCGAGGACGTCGAGGCGCTCCTGTTCGTCCTCTCTGCCCGCGAGCGGATCGGCGCCGGCGACCGCTACATCGCCCAGCGCGTCTTCGAGCTCGGGCCGCCGGTGGTGATCGCGCTGAACAAGGTCGACCGGCTGAAGCCGGGCCACATCGCCGAGCAGATGCAGAACGCGGCGCGCCTCGGCGAGTTCCACTCGCTGCACCCGGTCAGCGCGCTGACCGGCGACGGCATCGGCGAGCTGCGCGACGACCTCGTGTCGCTGTTGCCGGAGGGGCCGCCGTACTACCCGGTCGAGCAGCGCACCGACCTCGCGCCCGAGCTGCAGGTCGCCGAGCTGGTCCGCGAGAAGGCGCTCCAGCTGACGCGGGAAGAGGTGCCGCACGCGATCTCCGTCGAGGTGGACGAGCTCGGCGAGAAGGCCGTCCGGGCGACCATCTTCGTCGAGACGGAGTCGCAGAAGCAGATCGTCGTCGGCAGGGGCGGGTCGGTCGTCAAGCAGATCGGCACCCGTGCGCGGCCCGAGATCGAGCTCGTCCTGGGCCACCCAGTCTTTCTCGAGCTGACGGTCAAGGCGCGCCCGCGCTGGCGCCGCGACGAGGCGATGCTCGAGCGCCTCGGCCTGTGAGGCCGCTCCTCGTCCTGTTCGACGTCGACGGCACGCTCTTCCTCACGCACGACCCGCTCGCCGGGGTGGCGCTGCGCGAGACGCTCGCCGCGCGCTACGGCGTGACGCTGCCCGGCGACGCGATCGAGCGGGTCGACCACGAGGGCCAGACCTCGCTCCGGATCGCGCGCCTCGTGCTCCGGCAGGCCGGCCTCGACGACCTGCGCATCGACGGGGGCCTGCACGACTGGTGCCGGGCCTTCGCCGCGAGCTACCTCCGGCTGCTCGAGGCCGCCGACACCAGCGGCTGGCGCGCGGTGGCCGAAGCCGACCACGCGCTCGAGCAGCTCGCGGCCGCGGGCCACCGGCTCGCGCTCCTGACGGGAAACCCCGAGCCGATGGCGCGGACGCGGCTGGAGCGGCTCGGGCTCGCGCGCTTCTTCCCTCCGGGGCAGGGAGCGTTCGGCTGCGACGCGGAGTCGCGCGAGGAGCTGATCGAGCTCGCGCGCGCCAGGGCCGGCGAGTGGCCGGCGACGCGCACGGTCGAGGTGGGCGACACCGAGCGCGACGCGAGCAGCGCCCACGCCGCCGGCATCCGCTCGATCCTGGTCGACGACTCCGGGCTCGACGACGTCGTGTCGCAACTGCTCGACGTCTAGACGCGCCCGGATTTGCGTTTTGAAGCCGCTTCTGGCTTACTGCATATATGTACGGTCGTCCGGATGACCGGAACAGGAGCCGCCGGTGGGCTCCGTGACGGCACTGCCGGTGCGCCTCGACCGCCGCGACCCGCTGCCGCTCTACGCGCAGCTCCGGGACGCGCTCCTGCGAGAGGTGCGCGAGAGCGGCCTGCAGCCGGGGGACCGGTTCCCGACCGAGACCGCGATTCGCGAGCGCTACCGCGTCTCGCGGGCGACCGTCCGCCAGGCGCTCGCCGACCTCGAGGCGAGCGGCGTGATCCGCAGGGTGCAGGGGCTCGGGTCGTTCGTCGCAGTCCCGAAGATCCGGCACGTACCGCTGCTCACGTCCTTCACGGAACTGGCCTCGAGCCAGGGGTTCGAGCCGTCGCACCGCGTGCTCTCGTCCGCCGTCGAGGAGGCGCCCGCCGACGTCGCGGCCGAGCTCGAGGTCGAGCAGGGCGCTCAGTGCCGCCGTCTCCGCCGACTGTTCCTGGCGGACGACAGCCCGGTCGGACTGGCCGAGACGTGGCTCCCGCTGACCGTGCTCCGCGGGCACGACGAGCTCTTCGAGCAGGAGCGGCTGGACAGCGGCTCGATGTACGAGGTCCTGCAGAGCGAGCCGATCGGGCTCGTGCTCGACCATGCGACCGAGACGATCTCCCCCGGCGTCGTGGACGCCGAGAGCGCCGAGCTGCTCGGCTGCGAGCGCGGCACGCCCGTGCTGGTGATTCGCCGCCAGAGCTTCGCTCCCGAAGGGCAGGCCGTGGAGTCCACGCGCCTCGTCTTCGTCGGCGAGCGGTACGAGTACCGCGTCGATCTGCACGGGCCGGGACGGCCGCGATGAGCGCGTACCGAGCCTCGCAGGGCGGCGGCGACCCGAGCGAGGAGGAGGTGCGCGCCCTGGTGGCCGCGGTGATCGCAGAGCTCACCGCCGAGCAGCCGGAGCGGGAGCCGGGCTCCGGGAGCTCCCACGAGGACGCCACACCCGCGCCCGACGCGCCCGCCGAGGTGGCGATCGGCGCCGACCACGGCGGCTACCGGCTGAAGGAGCGCATCGTCGCGGACCTGCGGGAGCAGGGGCTCGAGGTGCGCGACTGCGGCACCGACAGCACCGAGTCGGTCGACTACCCCGAGTACGCCCACCGCGTCGCGCGTCTCGTCGCCGACGGCAGCTGCCGCTGGGGCATCGTCGTCGACGGCGCCGGGATCGGCTCGTGCATGGTCGCGAACAAGGTCCCGGGAATCCGTGCCGCGACCTGCTGGGACGTCTCCTCGGCGAGGAACAGCCGCGAGCACAACCACGCGAACGTCCTTGCGCTCGGCGCCGGCCTGATCGGCGAGAGCCTCGCGCTCCAGATCGTCCAGGCCTGGCTGTCGACGCCGTGGGGCGGCGACCGGCACGCCCGTCGCGTCGATCAGATCGCGGAGATCGAGCGGCGCTACCTGGCCTCGGCGGCGGTGGGAGCGAATCAGTGAGCGCGACGACCGACGTCCTGATCGACGCGGTCACCCGCGAGGTGCTCGCGGTGCTCGCGGCCCGCGGCGCGTGCGACTGCTCCGACCCCTCCTGCCAAGGGGCGTGCGCCGCCCACTGCTCGGACACCGTCCGCGGCGTCGTCCACAACGGCGCCGGCCGGATCAGCTACTCGGGGAACGGTGCAGACGTCCCGCGCGACCTGGCGCGCTTCATCGACCACACGCTCCTCCGTCCCGACGCGACGGCGGCCGACATCGACCGGCTCTGCGAGGAGGCACGCGAGTTCGGCTTCGCGTCGGTGTGCGTGAACCCCACCTGGGTCCGGCGCTGCGCCCAGAGCCTCAAGGGCACGAGCGTCAAGGTCGCGTCGGTGGTCGGCTTTCCGTTCGGCGCCAGCACGCCCGAGGTCAAGGCGCTGGAGGCCCGGCGCGCGATCCGAGACGGCGCGCGCGAGATCGACATGGTGATCAACGTCGGCGCCCTCAAGAGCGGCGACTTCGAGCTCGTGCGTCGCGAGATCGAGAAGGTCTCCGACGCCTGCCATGAGGCGGGCGCGATCAACAAGGTGATCATCGAGGCCGCGTTCCTGACGGACGAGGAGAAAGTGATCGCCTCGCACCTGACCAAGCTGGGCCGGGCCGACTTCGTCAAGACCTCGACGGGCTTCGGCCCCGGCGGGGCGACGCTCGAGGACGTCCTGCTGATGCGGGAGACGGTGGGCCCGAAGCTCGGCGTCAAGGCGGCCGGCGGGATCCGAAGCGCCGAGGACGTGCGGGAGATGATCGCCGCCGGGGCGACACGGATCGGAGCCTCGGCGAGCGTGGCGATCGTGAGCGGGGGCGACCCCGGTGACGGACGGTACTGACCCTGGGAGGCGAACCCGAATGAGCAACGGCATCGAAGTCCGCGCGTACTGCTTCCTCGACAGCCTGCAGCCGCAGTACGCAGCGTTCCTGGGCACGATCGCCCAAGGGTTCCTGCCGCTCGCGGGCGACGCCTCGCTGTACGTCGAGATCTCGCCCGGGATCGAGATCAACCGGTTGACCGACGTGGCGCTGAAGGCGACGAACGTCCGGCCGGGGATGCAGATCATCGAGCGCTACTACGGCCTGCTCGAGGTGCACTCCGCCGACCAGGCGGAGACCCGGGCGGCCGGCGCTGCCATCCTCGACTCGGTCGGCCTGACGGAATCCGACCGGATCAAGCCGCGGATCCTCTCCAGTCAGATCGTGCGCCGCCTCGACGACCACCACACCCAGCTGATCAACCGGACGCGGCACGGTCAGATGATCATGGCCGGCCAGACGCTGTACGTCCTCGAGTGCGAGCCGGCCGCCTACGCCGCGCTCGCGGCGAACGAGGCCGAGAAAGCGGCGAACATCAACATCCTCGAGGTGCGCTCCTTCGGCTCGATGGGCCGGGTGTACCTGGGCGGCGAGGAGCAGGACATCGACGTCGGCTGGCAGGCCGCGGTGGCCGCGATCGAAGGCCTGGACGGTCGGGAGGTAGGCGGAAAGTGACGTCAAGCGAGAAAGGCGGAGCAGATGGCTGATGCGCTCGGAATGATCGAAGCGAGGAGCTTCCCCGCGATGGTCGAGGCCGCGGACGCGATGGTGAAGGCGGCCAAGGTCGAGCTGGTGAGTTTCGAGGAGACCGGTGGCGGCTACGTGACCGCGGTCGTCCGCGGCGACGTGGCCGCGGTGAAGGCCGCGGTGCAGGCCGGCGTCCAGAACGCCGAGAAGGTCGGCGAGCTGATCGCCAGCCACGTGATCGCGCGGCCGCACGTGAACATCGACCTCGTGCTGCCCCTCGGCCGCAAGGAGCAGGTCGAGGAGATGGGGTCGGCTGCGGCAGCCTCGTAACGACGAACCGCCTTCCGGGTCGGGGGAGCCCCGCGCTCTCCCGGCCGCGGGAGCCGTGACGAAAGGAGAAGCTTGGTCCTCGGACGCGTAGCCGGAACGATGGTGGCCAGCCGCAAGGAGCCCACGATGGAGGGGCTGAAGTTTCTCGTGGTCCGCCACCTCGACGTGGAGAACAAGGACCTCGGGTCGTTCGTGGTCGCCGCGGACGCCGTCGGCGCGGGCGTCGGCGAGGTCGTGCTCGTGGCCACCGGCAGCTCGGCCCGGCAGACCGAGGCCACGCGCGACCGCCCGTGCGACGCCGTGGTGATGGCGATCGTCGACACGTGGGAAGTCGGCGGCGAGGAGAAGTTCACGAAGTGAGAGCGAGGGCCTAGATGAGCGCGCTGTCGCAGGACGAGATCCAGGGAATCATCGAGCGCGTCCGCCGTCGCATCGGCGAGGCCGGCGCGGACACTGGTGCCGGGCTGCGTGCCCATGCCGAGCTGTCGGCCGCAGGTGAGGCGGAGCTGGGCGACGGCATCTTCGGGTCGATCGGCGAGGCCGTGCAGGCGGCGGTCCGGGCCTACTCCGAGTACGAGCGGATCGGCCTCCAGGGCCGCAAGGCGATCGTCGCCGCGATCCGCGGGTCGATGCTCGAGCACGCCGAGCGCCTGGCCGAGATGGCCGTCGCCGAGACCGGCCTCGGCAGGGTCGCGGACAAGATCGTCAAGAACCGGCTCGTGGCGAGCAAGACTCCCGGCCCGGAGGACCTCGAGCTCGAGGCCGTCACGGGTGACGAGGGGATGATGGTCACGGAGTTCGCCCCGTTCGGGGTCGTCGCCGCGATCACGCCGACCACGAACCCGACCTCGACGATCATCAACAACACGATCGCGATCGTCTCCGCCGGCAACTCGGTCGTGTTCAACGTGCACCCGAACGCGAAGCGGGTCTCGGCCGAGAACATCCGGCTGATCAACCGCGCGATCGTCTCCGCCGGCGGGCCGGAGAACCTCGTCACCGCGATCCCCGAGCCGACGGTGGAGAGCGCCAAGGAGCTGATGTGGCACGCCGACGTGCGGCTGTTACTCGTGACCGGCGGGCCGGGCGTCGTGCGCGAGGCGCTGAAGACCGACAAGCGCGCCGTCACCGCCGGCCCCGGCAACCCTCCCGCCGTCGTCGACCAGACCGCCGACGTGGAGAAGGCCGGGCGGGACATCGTCGCCGGGGCCTCCTTCGACAACAACGTCATCTGCACCGACGAGAAGACGACCATCGTCGTGGACACGGTCGCCGATCGGCTCGTGCGCGCGATGGGCCAGTCGGGCGCGTACGTGCTCAAGGAGCACGAGCTGCGGCGGCTCGAGCGCGTGATCTTCCGGGAGCTCGGCGCGCCGAGCAAGCCGGGCCAGATCAATCCGGCGTGGATCGGCAAGGACGCCTCGGTGATCCTCGCCGAGATCGGGCTCCGCGTCGACGGCGACGTCCGCCTCGTCGTCGCCGAGGTGCCGCGCGAGCACAGCCTCGTCTGGACCGAGCAGATGATGCCCGTCATGCCCGTCGTGCGCGTCCCGACCGTCGACCAGGCGATCGACCTGGCCGTCCGCTCGGAGCACCGCTTCAGGCACACGGCGTCGATCCACTCGACCAACGTCGAGACGATCACGCGCATGGCCCGCGCCATGAACTGCAGCATCTTCGTCGCCAACGGCCCGAACTTCTCCGGGCTCGGCGAGGGCGGCGAGGGCTTCTCGTCCTTCTCGATCGCGAGCCCGACGGGCGACGGCCTGACCAGGCCGCGCACGTTCTCGCGCGAGCGCCGGATCACCGTGGTCGGGGCGCTCCGGATCGTCTGATGGAGCCTGCGGTCGCACTGCTGGAGCTCGACTCGATCGCCAGGGGCATCGAGGCCGGCGACGCGATGATCAAGCGCGCGCCGCTCGACGTGATCCGGGCGGGGACGGTGCATCCCGGCAAGTACCTGGTCCTGGTCGGCGGCCTGACGGCGGACGTCGAGGAGGCGCTGGAGGCGGGACGCGGGTCTGCGGGCTCCGCACTGGTGGACGTCGTCTTCCTGCCGGACGTGCATCCGGACGTCGTCGCCTCGATCGCGGGGTCTCGGCGGCAGGACGAGGGCGAGGCCCTGGGCGTCGTCGAGGCGCCGACGGTCGCGACGACGATCGACGCCGCGGACGCCGGGGTGAAGGGGGCCGACGTGACGATCCGCGACCTGCGCCTCGCGGACGACCTCGGCGGCAAGGGCTACGTGCTCTTCGGCGGCGAGCTCGCCGAGGTCGAGGCGGCCGTCGGCTACGCCCTCGATCGTGTGGCCGGCTCCGGGCACGAGGTGAGCCACGTCGTCGTCCCGCAGCTGCACGCCGAGATGCGAGAGAACCTGCTCGCCGACCCGACCTTCGCGGGGCGGGCGAGCGACGTCGAGAAGCCGTCGCCGAACGGGAGCGGCCGACCCTCGACGATCGTCCCTCCGCGCGGCCGTCCGCTGCCGACCTCCGGCGGAGTCGGCTAGGTGCAGCTCGCGCGCGTGACCGGGACGCTCGTCGCGTCGGTCAAGGCCGACGGGCTCGAAGGCGTGAAGCTCCTGATCGTCCAGCCGCTCGACCGGCACGAGGGCGAAGACGGCGATCCCGTCGTCGCCGCCGACGGCGTGCACATGGCCGGCCCGGGCGAGCTCGTCTACATCGTCAGCGCCCGCGAGGCGTCTCAGGCGCTGCCGAACACCTTCGTCCCCGTCGACCACGCGATCGTGGGCATCGTCGACGCGGTCGAGGAGCTGCGGTGAAGGTCGGCCGGGTCGTCGGCACGGTCGTCTCGACGATCAACTCCCCGGTGTTCGACGGCCGCCGCCTGCTGCTGTGCGACCTGCTCGATGCATCGGGCGACCCCGACGGCAGCTACCTGATCTGCGTCGACACGGTGGGCTCCGGGGCAGGCGAGACCGTGCTGATCATCGACGAGGGGAACTCCGCGCGACAGGTGATCGGGGTCGAGCCCGCGCCCGTCCGGTCCGTGGTCGTGGGCGTGGTCGACCAGCTCACCGTCGACGGTGAGCTGGTCGTGAACGAGGGCTGAGGCTCCGGCTACAGGATCCCGCGCGCCACGAACGCCTGGCGCACCGTGTTGGCCGTCGCGTTGCCGTACAGCGACTGCGCCGCCGCGACGGTCCGGTTCGCGAGCTCCGGCATCGTCGTGCCCGTGTAGCCGTTCGTCCCCTGCAGGATGATCGTGTCGGCCTTCACGTGGCCGAGCGCCAGCCGGATGTCCCAGAGCGCCCGGGACCAGATCTGGCCGTCGTGGTGCACCTCGCCGCTCAGGTCGCCCGGGTAGTGCAGGTTCGTGTCGACCCGGCGCAGGCAGTGCGGAACCGTGCTCGTGTACGAGGTCGCGTCCCAGTCCGCCACGCACGGGAGCGGCTCGCGCTCCGGCACGCCGAGCGTCTGCGAGACGACGTCCGAGACGGTCACGGCCCAGTAGTCGCCGAACCCCTCGCTGATCGCACCGTTCTCCTCGGGGTCGAAGTTGAAGTTCTGCGCCGCGTGGAGCGCATGGCCGTACTCGTGCAGGATCACCTCGCCGTCCTCGGCGTCGTCGACGCCGCCCTTGCCGAAGCGCAGCTCGTCCTTCGGGTGCGTGGTCTCGAACGAGTTGTCGACGCCGAGCTGGTTGATGCGCACGTTCTGCGGCTCGTCGTTGATCGCCGGCAGCCGCGTTCCGAAGCCGAGGCTCTGGACGTACTTCTGCGCCTCGGTGATCCAGTAGTACGCCATCACCTGCT
>DATIER010000116.1:0-4090 GCA_035455605.1 Gaiellaceae bacterium | reverse complement strand
GAGGTGACGTTCCCGATCACCGACGAGGCGGAGATCCTCAAGCTCCGCGCGGGGGACGAGGTCGTCGTCCAGGGGCACATCATCGGGATCCGCGACCGGACGCAGATCCGGATCTTCGACGAGGGGCAGACGCCGCCGATGAACCTCCGCGGGGCGTTCCTGCTCCACACCGCGCCGGGCGTGCGCAAGCGCGACGACGGCGGGTACGACCCGGTCTGCATCGGCACGACCACCAGCGCGCGCATGGTGCGGTTCACCGAGCCGCTCGGCGCGCAGTACGGCGTGCGCGCGATCTGCGGCAAGGGCGGCTTCCCGGACGAGGCGATCGAGCCGATGCAGCGGCTCGGGATGGTCTACTTCGCGATCGTCGGCGGCGCCGCGGCGCTCGAGACGACGCAGATCGAGGAGATCGAGGAGGTCGCCTGGGAGGAGCTGATGCCCGAGTGCCTCTGGCGTTTCCGCGTCAAGGACTTCGGCCCCCTCACCGTCGGCATCGACGCCCACGGCAGCTCGCTCTACCGCGACGTCCAGGCCGCAGCCACCAAGAAGCTGGAGGAGCTCTATGCCAGGCTTTAACGACGGTTTCCTCGACCTCCCGGCCCGCCCCGGCAAGCCCCGCGCCGACGGGCTCACGCACGTGATCGACAAGGGCATGAACCTGCGCGAGATCGAGGGGCTGTTCGACACCGCGGGGCAGTTCGTCGACATCGTCAAGCTCGGCTGGGGCACGTCGTACGTCACCAACAACCTCGAGAAGAAGATCGCGCTCTACCGGAGCTTCGAGACCCCGGTCGTCTGCGGTGGGACGCTGTTCGAGGCGGTCTACGCACGCGGCAAGGTCGACGAGTTCAAGGCCTGGCTCGTCGAGCAACGCTTCTCGCACGTCGAGATCTCCGACGGCACGCTGGAGATCCCGCGCGAGCGCAAGCTGGAGCTGATCGCCGACTTCGCGCGCGACTTCGTCGTCCTCTCCGAGGTCGGCTCGAAGGACGCCGAGGTCGTCTACGCGCCCTACCAGTGGGTCGAGTGGATCAAGGAGGAGCTCGAGGCCGGCGCCTGGAAGGTGATCACGGAGGGGCGCGAGGGCGGCACCGCCGGCATCTACCGCCCGACCGGCGAGATGCGCACCGGCCTGGTCGACGAGATCGTCCACGAGATCGAGCCGGGCGAGCTGATCTTCGAGGCGCCCACCAAGTCGAGCCAGGCGTGGTTCGTGAAGCAGTTCGGCCCGAACGTCAACCTGGGGAACATCCCGCCCGAGGAGGTCATCCCGCTGGAGACGCTCCGCCTCGGCCTGCGCGGCGACACGCTCAAGGAGGTGCTGCTTGGCGACCGCGCCCCCACTGCCTGAGGTCGACTTCGAGGCGATGCCGGCGGAGAAGCTGCTCCGCTGGGCGTACGTCGAGTTCGGGCACAAGCTCTGCCTGAGCTGCTCGTGGCAGAAGCAGTCTTCGGTGCTCGTGCACATGGTCGCCGAGCTCGGGCTCCCGGTCGACGTGCTCGAGCTCGACACGCAGCTCTTCTTCAAGGAGAGCTACGAGACGCGCGAGGCGCTCGTCGAGCGCTACGGCCTGACGCTGATCCGGCCCGAGGTGCTGACGATCGCCGAGCAGCACAAGCTCGAGGGCCCGAACCTCTGGGAGTCGAACCCGGATCGTTGCTGCCACATCCGCAAGGTCGAGCCGCTGATCCGCGCGCTCGGGCCGTACGAGGCCTGGATCTCCGGCATCCGCCGCGACCAGTCGCCGTCGCGCGCGCAGACGCCGAAGGTCGAGTGGTCGGAGCGCTACGGCGTCTGGAAGATCCACCCGCTCGCGGACTGGGACGAGAAGCGCGTCTGGGCCTACATCCAGGTGAACGAGATCCCGTACAACCCGCTGCACGACACCGGCTACCGCTCGATCGGCTGCATCCCCTGCACCCGGCCGACGCGCCCGGACGAGGAGGAGCGCGCAGGCCGCTGGGCCGGCTCCGACAAGCTCGAATGCGGCATCCACATGGAAACCCCCCTAGGAGGAACATGACCGACCACATCTACGCGTCGGAGCACCCCGAGACGACGCACGTCCGTCCCGGCGGCTTCACGCTCTGGTTCACGGGGCTCTCGGGCTCCGGCAAGACCACGATCGCGCACCTCGTCGGCCCCGAGCTCGACCGGCGCGGCCTCGTCGTCGAGTACCTGGACGGCGACAACGTCCGCATGCACCTGTCGAAGGGGCTCGGCTTCTCGAAGGAGGACCGCGACACGCACATCGAGCGCGTGGGCTGGGTCGCCTCGCGGCTGACGCGCCAGGGCGGCGCCGTGATCACGGCCGCGATCTCGCCGTACGGGTCGACGCGGCAGCAGGCGCGCGACTGGGTCGAGCCGGTCGGCACCTTCGTCGAGGTCTACGTCAAGGCCTCGGTCGACGAGTGCGCGCGGCGCGACGTGAAGGGTCTCTACGAGAAGGCGTTCAAGGGCGAGATCACGGAGTTCACGGGTGTCTCCGACCCGTACGAGGAGCCGTCGAGCCCGGAGCTCGTGCTCGACACCGAGGAGCTCGCGCCCGAGGAGGCGGCGGCTCGCGTCGTCGCCAAGCTCGAGGAGCTCGGCCTCGTGCCGGCCGAGGTCGCGGCGTGAGCGTCGCGCAGCAGTCGGGACAGCTGATCGCGCCGCACGGAGGCAAGCTCGTCGACCGCACCGGGCCGCGGCCCGACGGCGTCGAGAAGCTCGAGCAGCTCGAGCTGACCCCGCGCGAGCTGTCCGACCTCGACATGCTCGCATCGGGCGCGCTCTCGCCGCTCGAGGGCTTCATGGCCGAGCACGACTACGAGCGCGTCGTGGACGAGCTGCGGCTCGCGAACGGCCTGCCGTGGGCGCTGCCGGTCTGCCTGGCGGTCGACCGCGAGCCGCACGGCGACCAGGTCGCGCTCACCGACGCCTCGGGAACGCCGCTGGCGGTGCTCGAGGTCGAGGGCGCGTACGAGTACGACAAGGAGCGCGAGGCCGATCGCTGCTTCCGCACCACCGACGAGGCGCATCCCGGCGTCGCCCGGCTGTACCGGCAGAAGCCCTGCTACCTCGCCGGCCGCGTCACCGTCTTCGAGCGCGTCGAGCCGCCGTTCCCGGAGCTCGCGCTCGACCCGGCGCAGACGCGCGCCGCCTTCGCCGAGCGCGGCTGGAAGCGCGTCGTCGGCTTCCAGACCCGCAACCCGATCCACCGGGCGCACGAGTACCTGACGAAGGGCGCGCTCGAGACGGTCGACGGGCTCCTCATCCACCCGCTCGTCGGCGAGACGAAGTCGGACGACGTGCCCGCGGCGACCCGCGTCGAGTGTTACCGGATCCTCGTCGACAACTACTACCCGCAGGACCGCGTGCTCGTCTCCGCCTTCCCGGCGGCGATGCGCTACGCCGGGCCGCGCGAGGCGATCTGGCACGCGATCTGCCGCAAGAACTACGGCTGCTCGCACTTCATCGTCGGCCGCGACCACGCCGGCGTCGGCGACTACTACGGCACCTACGACGCGCAGCTGATCTTCGACGAGTTCGAGCCGCACGAGCTCGACATCGAGCCGATGTTCTTCGAGCACGCGTTCTTCTGCAAGGTGTGCGGCCAGATGGCGACGCCGAAGACCTGCCCCCACGGGGGGGACGACCACGTCTTCCTCTCGGGGACGAAGGTGCGCGAGCTGCTCTCCGAGGGCCGGCTGCCGCCGGCCGAGTTCTCGCGGCCCGAGGTCGCCGAGGTGCTGATCCAGGCCTACCGGAGCTAGGTGGACGAGGTCCGGGACGCCACGAGTCTCACGGCCGGCATCCTCGTGGTCGCCGGCACGTGACCTGGCAGCTCGTCCTCAGCGGCCTGCTCGTCGGCGCGCTCGTCGGGCTGACCGGGATGGGCGGCGGCTCGCTGATGACGCCGCTGCTCGTGATCGTGTTCGGCTTCAACCCGACGACGGCGATCGGCACGGACATCCTGCACGGCGCGATCTTCAAGAGCGTGGGCGCCGCCCGGCACCGCCGCCTCGGGACGGTGCACGCGCGCCTGAGCGGGTGGATGTTCCTCGCCAGCGCGCCGATGTCGCTCGTCGGCGTCTGGACCGCGAGCCG
>DATIER010000115.1:0-3322 GCA_035455605.1 Gaiellaceae bacterium | reverse complement strand
CGGACGAACGTCGTCAGCAGCGTCGGCCTGGTGAAGGTCGCGCCGCAGTCCGTCGACTTCACGTAGTAGATCGCGTCACCCTCGGAGCCACGGCCGGAGGCGAAGCTGCGGAAGAAGACGTAGACGTTGTCGTTCCCCGTCACCGCGATGTCCGGGTCCTGCAGGTCGGAGATCGTCTGCGAGACCTTCAACGGGTTCGAGAACGTGACGCCGTGGTCGGTGGAGCGGGTGAAGTAGGTGGCCACGGTGCCCGCGTTGCCGCTGAAGCGCGCCCACGCGAAGTAGACGTTGTCGTCACACCGCCCGTCGGCGTTGTGGTCGGCCTCGATCGCGGTCTTGTCGTTGAACTTGCCGAGCAGGCTCGGCGCCGAAGAGCCGCGAGCGACGACGGTCGTGCCTGTGAAGCGCTTGCCGTCCGGATGCGCCCCGCTCGTCGCCGGGTAGAAGCGCGCGACCCAGACGTCGCCGAAGGTCTTCGGCGATCCGGTCGGATCGTCCGAGCTCTCGGAGCCGAAGAACGCGCGGCCGTGCGCGTCCCACGCGATCACCGGGTCGCCCGCGCTCGCCGTGCGGACCTGCTGCTTGGCGAGCTGTCCGTACGGCGACGTGTCGTCGGGGTAGCCGGGGACGAGCGAGCTGACGTAGCTCGCGCCGCCGTTCTCCGAGCGGTAGTAGCCCTCCCAGATCGGCCCGACCGGCAGCGGCGTGCCGTCCGAGGCGGTGGTGTTGTAGACGCCGCAGTAGTCGTTCGAGCTGCCGAGCACGACCTGCGGGTCGCGCGGGTCGATCGCGACCGCGGGCTCGTTCTGGCGGCCCCGCGAGCGCGAGCACTCGGCGAGCGTGGGGTCGCTGTAGGGCGTGCCGGTCGCGAGCGTGTACGCGCTCACGTAGCCCGGGTCGTTCGCGTCGTGTGTCAGCCTCACGTCGGCCCCCGGAGCCGACGCCGAGACGGCGCTCGTCCACACAACAGCAAGCGCCGCGAGCGCGGCGAAGAAGACAAGCCTCCTCATTGCTCCCCTTTCCGTGTCGATTCCGGTCGGATGCGTAGATGGACGCCCAGCGAGGCCGAACCGGCGTCGCGGTGCCCGTCCCTACACTGATCGCCATGGCGATGATCCAAACCCACATCCGGCTCGACCGCGGCTACGTCGCGGTCGATGGTCCAGATGCTGCCGATTTTCTCGAGCGGATGCTGTCGAACGAGATCGTCTCCCTCGAGCCCGGCAAGTCGCGGCAGGCGCTGCTCCTGACGCCGAGGAGCCGGATCGTGGCGCCGCTGCGGGTGGTGCGCGAGGGGCCTCAGGCCTTCCTGCTGATCACCGAGGCCTCGCTCGCGGCGACGGTCGCGTCGACGCTAGTGCGGGCCCGCTTCGCGGCGAGATGCGAGATCGAGGTCAAGCCCTACCGCGGCTACCTGCGGCTCGGCGACGGCGAGGGGTTCCCCAACGAGGAATACGGGGTCCAGGCGCACGAGTGGTGGACCGAAGAGGAGCTCGAGGCGGGTGACCCGGCGGAGCTGGAGCCGCTTCGCATCGAGGCGGGGACGCCGGCGTGGGGCAAGGAGCTCGACGACACGATCCTCCCGGCCGAGGCGGGGCTCGACGAGACGCACGTCTCGTTCACGAAGGGCTGCTACCCCGGGCAGGAGCCGATCGCGCGGCTGCACTTCCGCGGCCGGCCGAACCGGCGGCTGCGCGTGCTCGAGGTCGAGGGCGCGAGCACGGGCGACGAGATCGTCCTCGACGGCAAGCCCGTCGGCCGGGTCACGAGCGCGGTGCCCGGCAAGGCGCTCGGCTACGTCAGGCGCGAGGTGCCGGACGACGCCGTGCTGCAGGTCGGCGGCGCCGACGCCCGGCTGCGATAAGGCGTCGCCGCCCACAGGCTCGCGGATGCGCCCGGCATGATTCGAACATGCGACCTCTGCCTCCGCAGGGCGGATCAGGGGCAACGACCCTGGACGACGCTACGCCACTGGAGACCCGCTAAGACAACGTTTCTCCACGTTCTTCGGGCATCTCAGCCCGGGTAGCCCGCAGGACTCCAGAAGCCGCTTTCCGAGGTTCGGGGCAGGTTTGGGGACGACGCTGCCCGTCCAGACAGCGCAGCTCCTGCTCCGAGACTGAGGTACGCGCCTCAGAGTCCGCAGCCGCGGAGTAGGGTCGGCGATCCCTGATCACTACGAACCCCGAAAGGAGTCGTCATGCCGAAGGTCGTCATCACTCATGCCGTCGAGGACATCGACCGCTGGCTGCAAGGCAAGACGGAACGCGCGGCGGCTATCGAGTCTGGAACCGGGAGCAACGTGACCGACTACGTCGCGCAGGACGGAAGCAAGAACATCGCGATCACCGCTGACGTCGCCGACGTCGACGCAATGGAGTCGATGCTGACCGCGCCCCCCGCTGAAGTCGTAGCCGCGATGGAAGCGCACGGCGTCGTCCAACCCATCACGCTCTACATCGCGTCGTAGGCGCCGTTCGCTGGAGGCCCCCAGAAGTTCAGCTGCTGATGGCCCCCAACCCGCCGCGGGGCGGGTGGAGATATCGTCGCCGCGTGGCGGCCGATGATCGCAGCGGTCTCCCATCTGGCACGGGCGCACCTGGGACTGGGCTGACGACAGCGGGCCGATCCCCGGCTCTCCCCGGCTCTCTTACGGCCACGGGAGCCGGAGCCGGGACCAGGGTGGAGCTGGAGCGGCTTAGAGGGCCGGAGTGCCCCAGCTCTCAGAGGTTTGGGGCACTAATGGGGCACGAGCTGAATGGGCCGGTCGGGGCCGGTTCTCCCGGAAGGTGCCTCTAAGCAGGGAAGAAGCTCGATGCGCCCGGCATGATTCGAACATGCGACCTCTGCCTCCGCAGGGCAGCGCTCTATCCCCTGAGCTACGGGCGCGCGAGCGGCAAGTGTAGCCGCGCCCCGTAGTACAAGCTTCGGCCCGTGACGATCGCGCTCCAGGTCGTGATCTCGGGGCTGGCAGCGGGTGGCGTCTACGGGCTGTTCGCCGTCGGGCACTCGCTCGTCTACCGGCTCACCGGGATCGTCAACTTCGCCTTCGGCGACCTCGTCGGGCTCGGCGTCTTCACGACGCTGCTCGTGCTCGCCGGGACGACGCCGGTCAGCCAGAGCGGCGCGCACGAGCCGCGGTTCCTGGTCGCCCTGATCGCCGGCCTCGTCGTGTGCGTGGTCGCGGGCGCGCTGACCTACGTCGGGCTCGTGCAGCCGTACCTGAGCCGCGGCTCGACGATCGGCTGGGTCGCCGGGACCGCGGCCGTCGCCTTCGCGATCCGCGCGGTGATCGGCGCCGTCTTTCAGCGCGCGAGCTACG
>DATIER010000114.1:0-2383 GCA_035455605.1 Gaiellaceae bacterium | reverse complement strand
CGCAACAAGGTGACCAAGGCCGAGAACGCGGGCGCGAAGGTGACGCAGCACGAGGGCCTCGGCGAGTTCGTCCCGCTCTACGAGGACACGATGCGGCGCCTCGACGCCGACGACTTCTACTTCTTCGAGCCGGCGTACTGGGAGCGTCTCGGCGGGCTGCCGCTGGTGCGCTTCGACGCGGAGATCGACGGCGAGGCCGTCGCCTCCGCGCTCTGCCTGGCGACGCCGCCGTTCCTCCACTACCACCTGAGCGGCACGACCGACGCCGGCCGCACGACCGGCTCCTCGACGCTCGTCCTGCTCGAGGCCGCGCAGTGGGCGCAGGCGAACGGCTACGAGCGCTTCCACCTCGGCGGCGGGCTCGGCGGCAAGGAGGACTCGCTGCACCACTTCAAGGCGCGGTTCGACCCGGAGGGCCTCGTGCCGGCCGCGGTCGGGAAGGCGATCCACGACGAGGACGCCTACCGGCGCCTGAGCGGTGGCGAGGCGAGCTACGACGGCTTCTTCCCCGCCTACCGCGCTGCTAGCGTCGCGCGGCGATGATCGTCAAGGCGATCTTCTGGACGAGCCTGGGCGGGCTCGCGTGGACGCACGTCGGCTACCCGGTCGCGGCCGCGGCGCTGCGGCGCGCGCGCGAGCGGCCCGTTCGAAAGGCGGAGATCGAGCCGACGGTCACCCTGATCGTCCCCGCGCACGACGAGGAGGAGGTGATCGGCGCACGGGTCGAGAACCTGCTCGAGCTCGACTACCCGGCCGACAAGCTCGAGCTCGTCGTCGCCTCCGACGCCTCCACCGACGGGACGCACGAGATCGTCCGCGGCTACGACGGCCGCGTGCGCCTGCTCGAGTGCCCGCGCGCCGGGAAGCTGCCGACGATGAACCGCGCCGTCCGCGAGACCGAGAGCGAGATCCTCGCTTTCGGCGACGCGAACGCGACGTGGGCGCCCGACGCGCTGCGCAAGCTCGTCCGCAACTTCGCCGACCCTGACGTCGCCTACGTCTGCGGGCAGGTCAGCTTCCGGCGCGAGGACGGGACGAACAGGGAAGGCGTCTACTGGCGCTACGAGCTGTGGCTGCGCGAGAGCGAGTCCGCGCTCGGCTCGATCACCGGCGGCAATGGGGCGATCTACGCCGTACGCCGTTCGGATTACGTCGACTGGCCGTTCGGCCACGACCAGGGGTTCCCGAGCCTGATGGTGCAGAAGGGGCGGCGCGCGGTGTACGAGCCCGAGGCGAGGGCGTTCGAGAAGCCGAGCCGCGACAGCGAGGACGAGTTCCGCCGCAAGGTGCGGATGCTGCCGTGGTCGTGGCGCTACCTGTTCGAGGCGAAGCCGCTCAGGGACGTGCCGCCGCTGTACCTGTTCGAGCTGCTCTCCCACCGCGTGCTGCGCTACGCGAGCGGGTTCCTGCACGTCGGGCTGCTCGCGACCTCGATCGCGCTCGTGCACGAAGGCTGGATCTACCAGGCGGCGCTCGCGGCGCAGGCGCTCTGGCTGGCGCTCGCCGCGGCCGGGAAGCTGAAGCTGCGCGTGCCGGGCGCCGGGCTCGCCTGGTACTACCTGCTGATGACCGTCGCCACGCTGGCCGCGCTCGTGCGCTACCTGCGGGAGGGCGCGCCGCTGATGTGGGAGAAGGCCGAAGGCACCCGCTGAGCCAGCCGAACTGACGCATGCCATCACGAGGGGTCGCTAGTTTGGGGCGGGTGCGCCTGCTCGCGCTCTCGTTCCTCGCGCTCGCGCTGCTCGCCGCCGGCTGCTCTTCGGATCGCAAGGCCCAGCCGACGACGACGCACGCCGCGCCCGCGGCCCTGACGCCGCCGCCGAAGCCTGCGCCGCCGCCGAAGCGGTCCAAGGTGCACGTGATCGTCTTCGACGGCGACACCGGCGCGCCGGTGCGGAACGCCGCCGTCCACGTCGGCCGCTTCGGCGGCAAGACGAACTACCACGGCGTCGCGAAGATCAGGATCGCCCGGCACACGCGCCTGCAGGTGAAGGTCGCGAAGCGAGGCTACGACGGCTTCAGACAGCGGCTCCAGTTCCGGAACCGGCCCAAGGTGGGCGTGCGCGTCTACCGGGCCGACCTGCAGTGGACGCGGTACGGCGCCTCGCCGGGCCGCACGCAGACGCACCCGCTGATCCACATCCGGCCGCCCTTCCGCGTCGTCTGGAGCCGCGCGGTCGGCGGGCTGATGGAGTTCCCGGCCGTGGTCGACTCCGACGTGGCCTTCGTGGCCAACTACCACGCGAGCGTGCGCGCCTACTCGATGCGGAACGGCAAGCCGGTCTGGCGGCGTGACCTGGGTGGGATCATGGCCGCCTCGCCCGCGGTCGTCGGCGAGGACGTGGTCGTCCACGCGATGAACGGCCACGTCTACGTGCTCGAC
>DATIER010000113.1:0-2170 GCA_035455605.1 Gaiellaceae bacterium | reverse complement strand
GGCGCCGGGCCGCACGGCCTCTGTGTCTGGCCGCAGCCCGGCCGCTACTCGCTCGGGCACACGGGCATCCTTCGCTGAGCAAGGCCGGCACAGCTGCCGTGGCGCTGGTCGTTGCCGCGGCAAGCGCCGCGACCACGGGTTGCGGCGACCGGCGTGCGTCCACGCCTCCGACCGTGCGCAGCGGCCACGAGATCTTCACGCGCTCCTGCGTCGGCTGCCACACGCTCACCGGCCACGAGAGCGGCGCGCCCGGGGGCGACCTGGCCACCACGAACCTCTCCGTCCGGGATCTCGCCAGCTTCGCCCGCGTGATGCCGGTCCGGCCGCCGCTGACGCCGGCACAGGCCGACGCCGTCGCACGCTACGTCCACGCCGTCGCGCGCCGCCGGCACAACTGAAGCCGCGTGCCCCAGCGACGCATAGCCCAGCCGCGACGGGTGCGAGCAGGCTCGCCGTGCGCCGTGGCGACCGGACGGCGTGAATCGTCGGCTACCGCCGGCGGTGATCGACGCGCGCCGCTCGCGTTGACCGCTCCGCCGCTCGGCGCTAGCTTCGCTCTGTTCCACGGTCGCCGGCGACGGGGGAGGATCTCGATGGGCCGCTACGAGGAGGTCTACCGGCATTCGCTCGAGGATCCCGAGGGGTTCTGGGCCGAGGCGGCCGCGGCGATCGACTGGGACGAGCCGTGGGACCGCGTGCTCGACGACTCCCGCGCGCCGTTCCACCGCTGGTTCTCGGGCGGGCGCCTCAACACCTGCCACAACGCGCTCGACCGGCACGTCGAGGGCGGCCGCGCCGACCAGCTCGCGCTGATCCACGACTCGCCCGTCACGGAGACGGTGGCGACGTTCACCTACCGGGAGCTGCGAGACGAGGTGGCACGCTTCGCCGGCGCGCTCGCGGCGCAGGGCGTCGAGCAGGGAGACCGCGTCGTCCTCTACATGCCGATGGTGCCCGAGGCCGTGATCGCGATGCTCGCGTGCGCGCGCCTGGGCGCGATCCACTCCGTCGTCTTCGGCGGCTTCGCGGCGCACGAGCTCGCGAGCCGGATCGAGGACGCGCGGCCGAAGCTCGTCGTCGCGGCCTCGTGCGGGATCGAGCCGACGACGCTCGTCCCGTACAAGCCGCTGCTCGACGCCGCGATCGAGCTGGTCGACACGAAGCCCGAGCGCTGCATCGTCCTGCAGCGCCCGCAGCAGGAGGCGGAGCTCGATCCGGCCCGGGACCTCGACTGGCACGAAGCGGTCGCCGCGGCCGAGCCTGCGGCGTGCGTGTCCGTCGCGGCCACGGATCCGCTCTACATCCTCTACACGTCGGGCACGACCGGGCAGCCGAAGGGGATCGTCCGCGACAACGGCGGCCACGCGGTCGCGCTCCGCTGGTCGATGGAGCACGTCTACGACACAAGGCCCGGCGAGGTCTACTGGGCGGCCTCGGACGTCGGCTGGGTCGTCGGCCACTCCTACATCGTCTACGCGCCGCTCCTGCACGGCTGCACGACGGTGCTGTACGAGGGGAAGCCCGTCGGGACGCCGGACGCCGGCGCCTTCTGGCGCGTGATCGCCGATCACGGCGTCTCGACGCTGTTCACGGCGCCGACCGCGTTCCGCGCGATCCGCCAGCAGGATCCGGACGGCGAGCACATCGGCCGCCACGACCTCTCGGGCTTCCGCGCGCTGTTCCTCGCGGGCGAGCGCTGCGATCCCGACACGCTCGGGTGGGCCGAGGAGAAGCTGGGCGTGCCGGTGATCGACAACTGGTGGCAGACGGAGACGGGCTGGCCGATCGCAGCCAACTGCCTCGGGATCGAGCCGCTGCCCGTCGTCCCGGGCTCGCCGACGCGCGCCGTGCCCGGCTGGGACGTCCGCGTCGTCGACCCCTCCGGCGAGGAGCTGCCGCCCGGCGAGACCGGCGCGATCGTCCTCGGGCTGCCGATGCCGCCGGGCGCGTCGCCGACGCTCTGGAACGCCGACGATCGCTACCGCGAGGTCTACCTCGCAGCCTTCCCTGGCTACTACCAGACCGCCGATGCAGGCTACGTCGACGAGGACGGCTACCTGTTCGTCATGTCGCGGACCGACGACATCATCAACGTCGCGGGCCACCGCCTCTCGACCGGCGCGATCGAGGAGGTCCTGGCGGCGCATCCGGACGTGGCCGAGACGGCCGT
>DATIER010000112.1:0-30368 GCA_035455605.1 Gaiellaceae bacterium | reverse complement strand
CGCGATCCCAGGCGTCGTACACCGCGTTCGAGAGCATCACGATCGGCACGCGCTGGGCGACCGCCTGGCGGTAGGGCGTCAGCCCCGGCGCCAGCCGGGCCTTCGGCGCCGCGATCCGGACGACGTAGCGGTCGGTGTTCGCGCGCGCGAGGCCGAGGCCCGGGAAGTGCTTCATGGTCGCGAGCGCGTGCGCCTGCGACAACCCGAGCGCGAACGCGGCCGCGAGCCCGGTCGTCTCTCCGGCGTCGAACGACCACGTCCGGCCCTGCCGGAAGACGAACGAGGCGCGCGAGGCCGGCACGTCGGCGACCGGAGCGAGGTCGGCGTCGATCCCGAGCGCCCGCAACGCGGCGCCCGTGCGGCGGCCCTGATCGACCGCGACGCCCGCCGAAGCGGTGCGCGGCGGCGCGACCGTGGGCGGGATCCACGGCACCGTCTTCACCGAGCCGCCCTCCTGGTCAACGGCCACGAGCAGCCGTGGCTGCCCGCCGGCGGCGGCGGCGGCGTGGAGCTGCCGCGTGATCGCCCGCAGCTGCGCGGCCGTCCTGAAGTTGAAGCCGTGCACGATCACGCCCCCGATCTGCCCGCGGCGGGCGCGCGCGAGCAGCGAGGGGGACGGCGTCGTGCCGCTCATCGCGACGACCAGCTTCTGGCCGACCAGCTGCTCGAGCGTCGGCGCCGGCGGCTGCGCGTGTGAAGCACCGCCGGCTCCTGCGAGGAGCGCGGCGCAGGCTGCGAGCGTCAGAGCTCGACGCCGAGGACGTCCAGCACCCGCCCCCACTCCGTCACCTCGCTGTCGCGGACGTAGCTGCCGCCCATCCGCTCGTAGAACCCGTGCGCGTGCGGCTCCGCCTCCCACTCGAGCCGCCGCGCGCCGAGCTCCCGCGCGCGGTCGGCGACGTGCTCGAAGAGCAGCCGCCCGACCCCGCGGCCGATCCACGCCGGCTCGACCCAGAGATCCTCGAGCCAGCCGACCTCGCCGCGCGGGATCAGCGCCGCCCAGCCGATCGGCTCGCCCTGTGCCTCGGCGACGTAGAGCAGCCGTGCGCGCAGGCTGGCGGGCTCGAAGTCGCCCCCCTCCGCCCACTCCTCGACACGCCGGCGGTCGTAGCCCCAGTACGCCTTCGCGTCGACCGCGATCTCGCGCAGGCGGGCGAAGTCCTGCTCGCGTCCCTCCCGCACGGCCACCTCCACGGCGGCAGAGCGTACAGCGAGGCCCCGTCGCCGGGGCCTCGCCGTACGGGAGATGCGTGTGTCCGCTACTTCAACCGCAGCCGGTACGCGCTGCGGCCGTGCGTCGCCGCGTAGATCAGCCGGTCGCCGTTCCTGCCGTTGGCGATCGTGAGCCCCGAGATGGCAGCCTGCGGCAGGCCGTCGGCGGCCTGCACCCAGGTGGTGCTCCCGTTCTGGAGCCGATCGACGCCGAAGTCGGTCGACACGTACAGGTCACCGGTCGCCGTGTCGAGGACGGCGTCGTTGATGGGCTGGTCGCCGAGGTCGTAGGAGATGTTCGTCCACGTCGCGGTGCCAGACGTCGGGTCGAACACCACGTCGAACACGTGACCGGGCGTCGTCGGCGTGTTCGACTCGTACCCCGAGAACGTGACGATCGCGTGATTCGGGTTCGTCGGGTCGACGAAGACCGAGGACACGGCGCGATTGGGCTGGTTCGCCGTGTCGATGCGCGTGAACGTCACCGTCGCCGGGTCGGCGGCGTTCGCGTTCTGCGAGACGAGCACGCGTCCGGAGCCGCTGGCGGCCCAGAGCGTCCCGCCGTCGTTGGCGCGGGCGATCGACGAGAGGTTGCCGCCGCTCTTCGTCGCCCCGAACGCCGTTCCGGTCAGCGTCGCGGAGCCGAGCGGTGGCCAGTCCGCAGCGGAGCCACAGGCCCCCGTGTAGAGGAGGTCGCTCGGCTCCTCGCCGATCGCCGTGTTGCAGTGCTGCTCGAGGAACGAGCGATCGCCGCCGGCGTCCGTCGTCCGCCAGACGCGCTGCGCGCCGACGAAGATCGTCTTGGAGACGACCGGGTCGGAGATCACGGGCGCGTAGAAGCGCTGCGACTCGGGGAAGTTGACGATGAACCGATCGCCGATCCACAGCCACGAGGTCGGATCGACGTCGTTGTAGTTCACGTCCATCTGCCCGCCGGTGTACGTGTGGAATCGGAGGTGCGGGTCGGTCGCGTCGAACCCGCTGTTGCCGCCGTCGCCCGTGAGCGGCAGGAACCACCGCGGCGACCCCGTGTACGACAGCGTGCCGTTGTCCTGCGTGCCGGTCATCGCCGTGTCTTCGGGCGAGTACGGGCTGACGGAGATGCTGTTCATCTGCAGCGTCCCGAGACCCGCGTTGATGACCGTCAGCTCGGTCGGGATCCTGCTCAGCCACGCGTGGCAGTCCGCGAGGTTCTGCGGCGTGAGCGGGAGCGCACGCGAGTCGCACTGGCTCGACGCGTCGGCGTACTGGCCGCTCGACCGGATGACGCCGCCGTCGGAGCCTTCGAACCACTGGTCCGGGTTGCCGGGGACGAACGCGAGCGCATGCTGATCCGGGTGCATCGACTCGCCGCCGACGTCACCCGTCATGTCGGTCCAGTTCACGCCTGCGTCCGATGACATGAGAACGCCGCGGCCGTTCGAGCGCTGGCCGACGATCACCGAGGCCTGCGTGACGTACGGCTTCAGCTCCTCGTAGTGCATGAGGCCGCCCACGACGACCATGTCCGGCCGCTCCGGGGGCGACATGACGAACATGTCGTAGCCGCACTGCGAGCCCACGAGCGGCGTGTTGCAGTAGTTGTAGACCGCGTAGCCCGGCGTGCCGTCCGTCGGGTTGGAGAGGCGGATCCAGGCCGCGTTGTTCGAGGCCGTCAGCACCGACGCGGGCTGGCTCGCGTCGTCGATCCGGTAGACCTGCGCGCCCTGGCCGCCGCCGCTCGCGTCGGCGAGGTAGATGCGCGTCTTCCCGTTCGGCAGCTTCACCGCCGCGAACGACAGCCGGCTGCGGTTCTCCTGGAAGATCGGCGTCCAGCTCCCGGCTGCGCCGCCCGCCGTCGAGCGGAGCAGACCGCCGGTCGCGCTGCCGCCGAGCGTCGCGTAGACCGTGTTCGGGTCGCTCGGGTCGAACTTGATCTCGGCGATCGTGCCGGCCTGCGCGAGCGCGAAGGTCGCGCCGCCGTCGGTCGACGCGTAGATGCCCACGGCCGGGGAGGCGGCGGCGGGCGTGGCGGTGCTCGTGGCGTTCGAGCCGAGGCCGCGCGCGCCCGAGCGCGTCCCGATCAGGATGTGCTTCGCATCCGTCGGGTCGATCGCGATCCAGGCGATGGCGCGGTTGTTCGCGGCCGCGGAGGATCCGGGGACGAGCGCCCAGTGCGCGCCGTCGTCGGTCGTCTTGTAGAGGCCGAGGCCGGCTTCGCTGTCACCGCTCCCGTTCGCCTCGCCGGTGCCGACGTAGATCGTCTTGCCGGTCGGGTCGTTCGGGTCGACGGCGATCGAGCCGATCGCGTTCGTGGGGATCCCGGCCGAGATCTGCTTCCACGCCGGGGTCGGCGCGAGCGCGTTCTTCGAGCGCCAGACGCCGCCGCCCGCCGCTCCGACGTAGAGCGTGCACTCCTGCGGCTTGCACTTCGGGTCGACGGTCAGCGCCGTCACGCGACCCGACCACTGCGTCGGCTTGATGAACGACTGGGTGCCGAGCCGGTCGACGTCCAGCGTCTCGGGGCCGATGAAGTCCCACTTCGAGGTGAGCTTCGCCCCGTCGTGGCTCGCAACGGCGGCGTTCGCCGCGATCGCGCCCTGGATCTGGTCGATCGAGATGCTGTCCGCCGGGAAGGCGCGGTCGGCGTAAGCCTCTCCGGCCGCTTCCGCGGCATCACCCTCGCCGTTTCCCTGCTCGCGCTCGTGCAGCGCCAGGCGCGCGGGCGTGAACTGCGACTTCGAGGACGTGCGCGTCGAGCCGGTGGCCAGCAACACCGCCGCGGCGGCGGCTACGGCCATGAGCCCGACGACAGCGGTCAACCGCCGCCAAGTCATGTAGATCCCCCTTCGTGCGATTAGGCCAGCTTGTCGAGGGAGCTATATCTCTCAGGCCGGCAGGCGAAAGTCAAGTCCGCGGCCGTACGATCCCGAGCGATGAGGATCGCGGTCATCGGCGCCGGGAACATCGGCCGCACGCTCGGAGGGAAGTGGTCGGCGGCCGGGCACGACGTCGTCTACGGCGTCCGCCGCCCCGGCGATCCCGGGACGGCGACGGTGGAGGATGCGGCGGCGGGCGCCGAGGTGGTCGTGCTCGCGGTCCCGGGAGCGGCGGCGAAGGAGGTCGTCGCCTCCCTCGCCGGCGGCCTCGACGGGAAGGTCGTCGTCGACGCCACCAACGACGTGCAGGGGTCGGGCAAGCTGCACGCACTCGACGAGCTCGCCGACGGCGCGCACCCCGTGCGCGCGTTCAACACGCTCGGCTGGGAGAACTTCGCCGACCCGGTCGTCGGCGGCGTGAGGGCCGACCTCCTCTACGCCGCCGAGGAGGGGCTCGGGCAGGAGACCGCGGAGACCCTGATCCGCGACGTCGGCCTCGAGCCGGTGTGGGTCGGCGGCATCGATGCCTTCGACGTCGTCGACTCCGTCACGCGCCTCTGGTTCACCCTCGCCCTGCAGCGCAGGCTCGGCCGCCGGCTCGCGTTCAAGGTGCTGCGCGACGCGTGACGACGAGCGGGGCCGGCTAGCTCCGCGTCGGCGTCGGCGCCCGCGGGAGCTCCAGCACCCGCCGCACCTCCGCGTCGAGCGCCGCGACCGCCCGCGGGTCGGCGGCGCCCGTGCTCGCCGCCCGTGCGAGCTTCGGCTGCAGGCCGTGGACGTACCACGACCGCAGCTCGGCTCGTGCCTCGTCGGCGCTCCCGTTCTTCATCGTCGTTGGTTCCGACCCGCTCCGCACCGAGAACTCAGCGCTCCGCCGGCGGCACGTTCTGGTTCAGCCGGAAGACGTTGTCCGGGTCGTAGCGGCGCTTGACCCCCGCGAGGCGATCCCAGGTGGAGCCGGGATACGCGGCCCGGGTCCGCTCCGCGCCCTCGTCGCCGAGGAAGTTGACGTACGCGCCGTCCGCTCCCCGGCGAAGCGCGGCCGCGGCGTCGTCGGCCCACGCGCGGTGCACATCGTCCTCCTCCGGGGAGGCGTAGACGGCGGCGACGTTCACCAGCAGCCGCCGCTGCCGGTGTGCGAACGCCGTCGCCTCCGCGGGGACGCGCGCCACCGCACCGCCGAGCACGCGGATCTGCGCCGCCGGAAGCTGCGCGGTCGAGGCCTGCAGGCGGGCGAGTAGCTCACCCGCGGCCGCGTCGTCCAGCGAGTCGGAGAAGAACGTGCGCACGACTGCGCGCGGCGGAGCGTCCTGGGCCGGGGCGGCGAACATCTCGTCGTACGGCATCGCCCGGACGAAGTCCGCCACCGGCGGCGCCAGGGCCCGGAACGGCGCAACGGCCCGCTCGCCGTCGTCGAGCGACCCGGCGTGGACGAGCAGGACGAGCAGCAGCGGCGTCCCGACCAGCTCGGACGGCACGAACGGCAGCGGCGGGGCGAGCAGGACGTTCACGATCAGCGACAGCTCCTCCGGCGCGGCGTCGGCCTCCGCCACGAGCCCCGCCAGCGTCTGCGGGGTCGCAGGGAGCGCGAGCATGCCCCCGGTGACCAGGTCGACGCGGTGCAGGCGGTAGTCGAAGCGCGTGACGACGCCGAAGTTGCCGCCGCCGCCGCGGATCGCCCAAAACAGGTCCGCGTGCCTGTCCCCGTCGACCTCGAGCACGCGACCGTCGGCGGTGACGACCTCCGCGCCGAGCAGGTGGTCGATCGTCAGCCCGTGCTTGCGCACCAGGTAGCCGGCGCCACCACCGAGCGTGAGCCCGCCGATCCCGACGGAGGCGGTGTCGCCGAAGCCCACGGCCAGGCCGTGCGGCGCGGCGGCGCTGGTGACCGCGCCCGAGGTCAGGCCGCCCGCCGCTCGCGCGACGTGCGCACCGGCGTCGATCTCGAGCGCGGTCAGCCCGGCCAGGTCGAGGACGATCCCGCCCTCGCTCGTGCCGTGCCCGGCCTGGCTGTGGCCGCCGCCGCGCACGGCCAGCTCGAGGCCCGCTTCGCGCGCGAGCGACACGACGTGGGCAACCTCGCCGGCGTCGGCCGGCCGGACGATCGCCGCCGGGCGACGGTCGACGGCCGGCAGGAAGACGCGCCGCGCCGCGTCGTAGCCGGGGTCGCCGGGACCGAGCACGGGCCCGGCAAGCTCGGCGCGAAGCTCTGCGATCGAGAGTCGGGGCTGCTGCGCGATGCTCATGTGGGACTCCTCCCTCCGGTTGCTCCGTCCCTCGATCGTCGCGGCGGCGGAGCAGGCCCGGCGTACGGCGACCAGGTGTTCACGGGTGCGGCTACCCGAACTCGCCGCGAGCGGCCGAAGGACGCGCTCAGGCCGCCCGCCGCCCGAGCGCGGGCCGGTGCTCGCGGACCGTCGGCAGCGCAGCGACGCGCCCGGGAGCCGGCTCGCGCGTCAGCACCGCGGCCCCCGCCGCTCCCAGGCCGACCACGAGCGCACCGGCGACCGCGTCGACGAAGAAGTGGTTGCCGGTCGCGACGACGACCACGAGCACGGCCGGCGCGTAGCTCGCGCCGAGCACGCGCAGGAGCGGCGTCCGGGCGTAGCGGACGAGCGCGGCGGCGACGACGATCGCGTAGCCGACGTGCATGCTCGGAACCGCGGCATACGGGTTGTAGAGGAAGCTGACGAGGCCGTGGTTGAGGCTGATGTGGCCGTTGGAGACGGTGTCCGCGATGCCGACCCCGGCCAGGCGCGGCGGCGCGGTCGGATAGGCGAGGAAGCCGACGAGCGCCAGGCCGCTCGCCAGCAGCAGCGTCGTGCGGACGAACGCGAAGGCGGCGGGCCGGCGCCGATGCAGCCAGAGCAGCACCGCGACGGTGACCGCCAGGTGAAGCGTCAGATAGGCGCCGCCGAGCGTCCCGATCACGCCGGGGAGCGCGTGCGCGGCCTCCTGCACGTCCGCCTCGTGGAAGACGTGCAGCGACCGCTCGACCGCGACGAGCCGGTGCGCGTGCTGCTCGGCCTCGCCCGTGTCGCCGACGACGAGGCCGCGCGCGAGCTCGTAGAGGCCGTAGAGGCCGAGCACGAGGAGGGCCTCGCCGCGGAGCGAGTGCCGCCGCGAGAGCCAGCCCCGTGCTCGGCCGACCGCGCGCGCCGCGTCGATCGCGGTCATGCCGCCGCGCCGCCGTTCTCGAGCGCGGCACGCCGGGCGACGACCGCCAGCCGCCAGCGCAGCTGTTCGAGCGCGCGCTCCTTCGCCCGGAGCTCCGCCTCGCCGCCGTCCAGCTGCTGCATCGTCCTGAGCTCGAGCGTGAGGGCCTGGATCCGCCGCACGAGGCGGATGAGCTCGCGCCGCTCGGCCGTCGGCTCGGCCCGGCTCGCATCGTGACCTGTGAACACCGCGGATCCTCCTTCCGTTCTCACGCCGCGAGGTCGAGAGCCGGCTCCTCGGCCTGCTCCTCCTCGAAGACGGGCGCCGTCTGCCGCGTGTTCGGGGCCAGGAGCGCGACGGCCGCCCCCGCGAGCACGATCACGCCGCCGGCGAGAAGTGCGCGTCCGTACCCCTCCGTCGCCGCCTGGGCGACGGTGTGCCGGCCGCGCAGGAGCGCTTCGGTGTGCGCGGTCGCGAGGGCGGAGAGCACCGCCAGGCCGAGCGCCGTGCCGACCTGCTGCCCGGTGTTCAGCAATCCGGCCGCCAGGCCCGCCCGGTCCTCGCCGACCCCGGCGTTCGCCGCGGTGGTGACGCCGACGAACACGCCTCCTCCGCCGAGCGAGACGACGAGCAGCCCCGGCAGGATGTCCGTCGTGTAGGAGCCGTCGACCGGGATGCGGGAGAGCCAGTACAGCCCGGCCGCCGCGATCACCGCTCCGGCGACGATCACCGGCTTGGTGCCGATCCTCGCGAAGAGCTGCGAGGCGATCCCGGAGGAGATGATGAAGCCGCCGGTCAACGGGAGGTACGCGAGCCCGGTCTGGATCGGCGAGTAGCCGAGCACGGTCTGCATGTAGAGCGTGAGGAAGAAGAACATCGGCACGAAGCCGCCGGCCGCGACGAGCTGCGTTGCGTCCGCGACCGCGACGCCCCGCACGCGCAGGATCGAGAGCGGGATCAGCGGGTTGCGCACGCGCAGCTCGTTCACGACGAACGCGGCGAGGATCGCCGTCGCGCCGGCGAGCTCCGCGATCGTGCGCGTCGCGCCCCAGCCGACGTCGGGCGCCTTCACCAGCGCGTAGACGAGCAGCAGCATCCCCCCGGTGACCAGGAACGCTCCGAGGGCGTCGAAGTGCGCCAGCCGGGCACGGATCCGGTCGCGCTGGAGGAGGGCGAAGGCGCCGGCGAAGGCGATCGCGCTCAGCGGGACGTTGACGAACAGGACCCAGCGCCAACCGGGCCCCTCCGTGAGCAGGCCGCCGAAGAGCACGCCCGCGGCGCCGCCGAGGCCGGAGACCGCTCCCCAGACGCCCAGGGCGGTGTGACGCTCGCGGCCGGACCGGAACGTCGTCGTCAGCGTCGACAGCGCCGCCGGCGAGAGCATCGCGGCGCCGAGCCCCTGGGCGAAGCGGGCGCCGACGAGCAGCGAGCTGCTCTGCGCCAGGCCGCCCGCCAGGGAGGAGCCGGCGAACACCACGAGGCCCGTGACGAGCACGAGCCGGCGGCCGAGCAGGTCGGCCATGCGTGCGCCGAGCAGCAGGAAGCCGCCGTAGGTGAGGATGTAGCCGTCGACCACCCACTGCAGGCTCTGCTGGCTGAAGCCGAGGTCGTGCTTGATCGACGGCAGCGCGATGTTGAGGATCGACGCGTCGAGGATGTCCATGAACTGGACGAGCGACAGCAGGAGCAGGATCGCGACGCCGCGGCGCGACGACAGCGACCACTCCTTCCGCCCGTCCTCGCGTGCGACTGCTGCGTGGGACTCTGCACTCATGGGTCGGGTTCCCCCCTTTCCTGTGCGGGCCGGCGCGTAGGGATCACGCCGCCCAGCGCTTGCCGTTGAGCGCCGCTCTCGCGGCCGAGAACGGGTGGTAGAACGCCTCCAGCGCCTCCCTCCCGGTGGTCGGGTGGAGCACGAAGCGCGCCCCCTCCCGTTCGTCCACGACCTCGACGCGAAACTCGTCCTCGAGCCGTCCGCGGTTCCAGAACAGGTCGACGACGACGCCGTTGAGCTCGCGGTGTCCGAAGTGCTCGGCGATCGACATTTGCTCACCTCCAGTCCCGTCCGGTCGTTGCTCTTCGAGGCTGCCGCTGCGCGTGGCCGCTGCGCGTACGGCACGCAGGCTTCTGCAGGTGCGGATTTCCGCACCTTCGAAAGTCGGCTGGCCCCCTCCGCGCGCCGTCGCCGCCCCGGCAGCCTGAAGCCGTGATGCCGACTAGAGGTCAGGAGACGACATGAACCTGAACATCGCTGCGCGTGCCGGCCGCTGGAGCGCCGCCCACTGGAAGACGGCGGTCTCGGCCTGGCTCGCGTTCTGCGTCGTCGCGATCGCCCTCGGCGCGGTCGCGGGCACGAAGATGCTCAAGCAGGCCGACACCGCTGCCGGCGGCACGAAGAAGGCCGAGCAGCTCCTGCGCGACGCCGGCTTCCAGAACCAGGCCGGCGAGAGCGTGCTGGTGCAGTCGAAGAGCCTGACGCTCCGCGACTCCCGCTTCCGCGCGACGGTCGCGGACGTCGCGGGCGCCGTCACGGCGCTGCCGCAGGTCCAGCGCGTTCGCTCGCCGCTGCTCGCGCGGAACGCGGGCCAGGTGTCGCAGGACCGCCACTCGGCGCTCGTCCAGTTCGAGATCCGCGGCGACCAGGACAAGGCGGACAAGAAGGTCCAGCCGGTGCTCGACGCGGTCGCGCGTGCCCAGCAGCGCCACCCGCAGCTCACCGTCGCGGAGTTCGGCTATGCGAGCGCGAACCACGAGCTGAGCAAGACGCTGAGCAAGGACTTCCAGCGGGCCGAGTACTCCTCGCTGCCGGTGACGCTCGCGATCCTGCTCGTCGCGTTCGGCGCGCTCGTCGCGGCCGGGCTGCCGGTGCTGCTCGCCTTCTCGGGCGTGCTCGCGACGATCGGCCTCTCGTCGGTCGCCAGCCACGCCGTCGCGGCGGGCGACGCGACCAAGTCCGTGATCCTGCTGATCGGGATGGCCGTCGGCGTCGACTACTCGCTCTTCTACCTGCGCCGCGAGCGGGAGGAGCGGATGCGCGGGCTCTCGCCGCTCGAGGCGCTGCTGAAGACCGCGCGCACCTCCGGGCACGCCGTCTTCGTCTCCGGCCTGACGGTGCTGATCGCGATGGCCGGGATGCTCTTCACCGGGAACGCCGTCTTCACGTCGATCGCGGTCGGCGCGATGCTGATGGTCGCGGTCGCGCTGATCGGCTCGCTCTCGATCCTGCCGGCGCTGCTCGGCAAGCTCGGACACCGGGTCGACAAGGGCCGCATCCCGCTGCTGGCCCGGCGCAGCGGCGCGGAGTCGCGCGTCTGGAGCTTCGTGCTCGACCGCGTCCTGCGCCGGCCCGCGCTCGCGGCGGCGCTCTCCGGCGGCGCGCTGCTCGCGCTCGCCGTGCCGGCGCTGACGCTCCACACCCAGCTGCCGAGCTTCACCGACCTGCCGAAGTCACTGCCGATCGTCCGCACCTACGAGTCGATCCAGCGAGCGTTCCCCGGCGCCCAGACGCCCGCAAAGGTCGTCGTCTCGGCGCACGACGTCGACGCGGCGCCCGTCCGCGCCGGGATCGCGGAGCTGAAGCGTCAGGCGCTCGCGAGCGGGCAGATGTTCGAGCCGGTCTCGACCGAGGTCAACCCGGCGCACACCGTCGAGACGATCTCGATCTCGCTCCAGGGCGACGGCTCCGACGGCGCCTCGGTCGCCGCGCTGCGGACGCTGCGCGACCGCGTCATCCCCGCGACGGTGGGGTCGGTTCCGGGCGTCGAGGCGGCCGTGACGGGCGAGACGGCGGGAACGCACGACTTCAACCAGCAGATGAAGTCCCACGCGCCGCTGGTGTTCGCGTTCGTGCTCGGGCTCTGCTTCGTGCTCCTGCTGGTGACGTTCCGCTCGCTCGTGATCCCGATCAAGGCGGTGCTGCTGAACCTGCTCTCGGTCGGCGCGGCCTACGGCCTGATGGTGCTCGTCTTCCAGTACAGCTGGGCCGAGGGCGTGCTCGGCTTCCACTCGAACGGCGCGATCACCTCGTGGCTGCCGCTGTTCATGTTCGTGATCCTGTTCGGGCTCTCGATGGACTACCACGTCTTCATCCTGAGCCGGATCAAGGAGCTCGTCGACGGGGGCATGCCGACCGAGCAGGCGATCGCCACCGGGATCAAGCGCACGGCGGGGACGGTCACGAGTGCCGCGGTCGTGATGGTGGCGGTGTTCGCGATCTTCGTCACCCTGCGGACGCTCGACATCAAGCAGATGGGCTTCGGCCTGGCGGCGGCGATCCTGATCGACTCGACCGTCGTCCGGGCAGTCCTGCTCCCGGCCGTCATGAAGCTGCTCGGCGAGTGGAACTGGTACCTCCCGCGCTGGCTCGAGTGGCTCCCCCGCGTCGAGTTCGAGGGCGAGCGCCGGGAGCGCGAGCGGGCTCCGGACCGGCTGCCGGCGCTCGACTACGAGTAACCTGGAGGCTCGGGGGTGACGATGAAGCCAGAGCACCGCGAGTTGCTCGCTGAGCTGCGGTCGGCGCGGCGGGTGCTGGTGGTCGACGACCACCCGAGCTTCCGGCGCTGCGCAAGGACCCTGCTCACCGAGGAGGGGTTCGAGGTCGTCGGCGAGGCCGAGGACGGGGCGAGCGCCCTGGCCCTCGCCGACGAGCTCGCGCCGGACCTGGTCCTGCTCGACGTCCAGCTGCCGGACGTCGACGGCTTCGAGGTGACGGCCCGCCTGCTCGAGCGCGAGCCCGGGCTTGGGATCGTGCTCGTCTCGAGCCGGGAGCGAGACGCGTACGGGCCACGGGTCGCGGCCAGCGGCGCCCGCGGGTTCATCTCGAAGGCCGACCTGTCGCGGACGGCGCTCGAGAGGCTGCTGGAATGACCGAGCACGTCTCCGCGGCCGTCGCGCGCGAGCCGCAGGGCGATACGCGCGACCGGCGGCCTTGGAGGCTGCCGGCCGCGGGCGGTGTCGCACTCGCGGCCGCGGCGCTGGCGGCGACCGCCGGCGCCGTCTCCATGACGGCGGTCAGCCGGCACGCGCCGAACCCCGCCGGACACGCGCTGCTCACCGTCGTCGTCTGCCTGTCGTTCGTCGGCGCCGGCCTCCTCGCGCTCGGACGTCCTCCGTACGTGCGGTTCGGCCTGCTGCTGGCGGCCGTCGGCTTCTCGTCGCTGCTCGGCGCGTTCCACGACGCGAACGGCGCCACGCCGTACACGGTCGGCGTGCTGACCTCGAACCTGGTCTTCGCGGTGCTGGTCTACGCGCTGCTCGCCTTCCCGCACGGGCGGCTCGGGTCGCGCACGAACCGGCTCCTCGTGATCGTCGCGTTCGCCAACGTGCTGGTCCTGCAGGCGGTCGCGGTGCTCTTCGACCCGCTCACGCGCTGGCACAGCGACCACCCGCGCAACCTGGCGCTCGTCTACTCGCACGCCTCGCTCGCGACGACGCTCGAGGAGATCGAGGCGGCGGTCGCGATCGTGATCGCGCTCGCCGTCGCGGCGGTGCTCGCTCGGCGCACGCGCTTGAAGACCGCCGTCGCACGGCGGCAGCTGGTGCCGGTGTTCGTCGGCGGCGTCTTCGCGCTCCTGGCCTTCGCGATCGGGCTGGTCTTCGCGCCGATCTCGTCCGATGCGGCGGTGATCGGGATCGGGCTCGGCCTGCTGGCGTCGCTCGCGCTCCCGGCCGGCTTCCTCGTCGTGCTCCTGAAGGGCCGGCTCTCGCGCGCCGCCGTCGGCGAGCTGCTCGTCGAGCTGCGCGAGGGCGTGGCGGCACCGGGGCTCGAGGACGCGCTCCGGCGTGCTGTCGCCGACCCGTCGCTCCAGCTCGCGCGCCGGGCGCCGGACGGCACGTACCGCGACGGCGCGGGGCGCGTGGTCTCGCTTCGCTCACCCGGCTGCGGCGTCCCGACGCTGATCGAGCACCAGGGCGAGCCGGTCGGGATGCTCCTCCACGACCCGTCGCTGCGGCACAGCCCGGAGCTGCTCGAGGCGGTGACCGCCGCCGCCGGCTTCGCGCTCGCGAGCGAGCGGGCGCTCGAGACCGTCCGCCGCGTCGAGGAGCGCGACCGCGCGCTGCTCGACGCGATCCCCGACCTGATGTACCGCGTCAGCCGCGACGGCACGTGCCTCGACGTGCGCACCGAGGATCCGTCGACGCTGCTGAACCCGCCGGAGGAGATGGTCGGCCGGAACCTGCGCGACCTCCTGCCGCGCGAGCTCGCCGAGCCGCTCCTCGCCTGCGTCGCGCGGGCGCTCGACACCGGCCGGATGAGCTTCGTCGACTACGAGGTCGAGTTCGACGGCGTCCTGCGCTACTTCGAGTCGCGGATGGTGCCGAGCGGCGCCGACGAGGTGGTCGCGATCAGGCGCGACTTCACCGAGCGGCGGCGGGCCCAGGCCGAGGAGCGGCGGCTGGCGGAAGAGCAGGCGGCGCTGCGCCGGGTGGCGACGCTCGTCGCCGGCGATGCTCCGCCGGAGCACGTCTTCCAGGCGGTGACCGAGGAGGTGGCCCGGCTGCTGGGGATCCGCGAGGCCGTGCTCGAGCGCTTCGAGGACGACCGGCTCGGCACCGTCGTCGGCCGCTTCGGGCGCCGCATGATCGGCGGCTTCGAGATCGGGAGCACGATTCCGATCGAGGAAGGGCTGACGGCGTGGCGGGTGCTGCATACGGGCGCTCCCGCGCGCGTCGACAGCTTCGACGGCGCGAGCGGCCCGCTCGGGGAGCGCATCCGCGCGCTCGGCTACCAGTCGACGATCGGCGTTCCGATCGTCGTCGCCGGCTCCATCTGGGGCGCCCTCGTCGCGGCGCTCGCGGAGGGCGATTCGCTGCCCCCGGAGACGGAACGGCGGATGCAGGCGTTCGCGGAGCTGGTCGCGCTCGCGCTCGCGAGCGCCCAGGCGCGCGAGGAGCTGGAGGCGTCGCGGGTGCGGATCGTCGAGGCGAGCGACGCCGAGCGACGCCGCCTCGAGCGCAACCTCCACGACGGCGCGCAGCAGCGGCTCGTGGCGCTGTCCGTCGGGCTGCGGCTCGCCCAGGGCAAGATCCGCGACGCGCCCGAAGAGGCTGCCGAGCTGCTCGAGGCGGCGAGCGACGAGCTGGCCGAGGCGCTGACGGAGCTGCGCGAGCTCGCGCAGGGCATCCACCCGGCCGTCCTGACCGAGCAGGGGCTCGAGGCGGCGCTGGAGGTGCTGGCCGCGCGTGCGCCGCTGCCCGTCGAACTCGACGTCCGCGTCCCGGAGCGGCTGCCGGAGCCGATCGAGGCGACGGCCTACTACGTCGTCTCGGAGGCGCTCGCCAACGTGGTCAAGCACGCCGACGCCGGTTCGGTCCGCGTGCACGCGGAGCGCGTCGACGGCCGCACCCTGGTCGAGGTGGCCGACGACGGCGTCGGCGGCGCCGACCCGAGCGGGGGCTCGGGCCTGTGCGGCCTGCGCGACCGCGTCGAGGCGCTCGACGGCACCGTCGTGGTCGAGAGCCCGCGGGGACGGGGCACGGTCGTGCGGGCGGAGCTTCCGGTGCGCGGCCGCGTCGGGGACGACGCCGCGCTCGTCTCCTGATGCTCACCTTCTTCTTCAGCGACATCGAGGACTCGACGGGCCTCGCGGCGCGGCTCGGCGAGAGCTTCGGCGCCGTGCTCGACGACGCCCGCGAGCTCCAGCGGCGCGCCGTCGCCGACGCGGGCGGCCGGGAGATCGACTGTCGAGGCGACGAGCTCTTCGCCGTCTTCGAGCAACCGGCTGCTGCGGCCGCGGCGGCGCTCGCGGTGCAGCAGGCGTTCGCGGCGCATGCCTGGCCGTCGGGCGAGCGCGTGCGCGTGCGCATCGGCCTCCACAGCGGCGAGGCCGAGAGCTCCGGCGACGGCTACGTCGGGATCGAGGTCCACCGCGCGTCCCGGATCTGCCAGGCCGGCCACGGCGGCCAGGTGCTCGCCTCGGCTGCCACGGCGGGTGCTGCCGATGCCGACGTGAGCGAGCTCGGGACGTTCGAGTTCAAGGGGCTGCGGGAGCCGGAGCGGATCTTCCAGCTCGAGTCGAAGGGGCTCGACTCGGAGTTCCCACCGCTGCGCGGGGTGCGGGCGCACGACCACGTCCTCCAGGCCGTCGTCGCGGACGACTCGGCCCTCCTGCGAGAAGGTCTCGCCCGCCTGCTCGCCGAGGCCGACATCGGCGTCGTCGGCCGGGCGAGGAACGCGGACGAGCTCCTCCTCAAGGTGCGCAGCTACCACCCCGACGTCGCGATCGTCGACATCCGGATGCCGCCGACCCAGACCGACGAGGGGATCAGGGCGGCGCGCGAGATCCGGGCGAAGTACCCGGAGACGGGCGTGCTCGTGCTCTCGCAGCACGTCGCCCACACGTACGCCGTCGAGCTGCTGGGCGACAGCGCCGAAGGGCTCGGGTACCTGCTCAAGGACCGCGTCGCCGACGTCGACGAGTTCGTCGCCGCCGTGCGGCGCGTCGCCGAGGGCGGATCGGCGCTCGACCCCCTCGTCGTCGCGGAGCTCGTCGGGCGCAACCGCCGGGACGACCCCGTTCAGCGGCTCTCGTCGCGCGAGCGCGAGGTGCTCGAGCTGATGGCGGAGGGCCGCTCGAACCAGGCGATCGGGCAGCTGCTGTTCATCTCGCCGCGCGCCGTCGAGAAGCACGTGACCAACATCTTCGGCAAGCTCGGGCTCCCCGCGGCGCCCGAGGATCACCGGCGCGTGCTCGCGGTGCTCACCTTCCTCCGCTCGTGACCTCGCCTCAGGCCGCCTGGCGGTCGTGCAGGTGCCGCGTCGCCTCGGCGGCGCGGGCGGCGAGCGGCTCGACCGGCACCCCGTAGCTCACGAGGCCGCCTGCGACCTCGTCCCAGCCGATCCGCCACGGCCCGCCGGCGTCGGCCGGGACGTAGATCCGCAGCGGGTAGGCGTGCGACGCGCGGAACCCGTTCTCGCACTCGATCACGGTTCCCCAGAGGGCGACCTGCCCGAGCACGCGGGCGACCGCGCGCAGCGGCGCGTCCGCGAGGTAGTGGTCGAGCCGCTCGAGCGACGCGGCGTAGATCCCGCAGTCACAGTCCGCCTCCGGCGACTCGTGGCGCTGCCTGCGGCGCAGCCGGGAGAACATCGTCGGCATTCGCAGGCACTCGGCCGTGAACGCCTCCCCGGCCGGCCAGACGGTGCGCTGGACGACGCTGCCGAGGTAGTACCCGCGGTCGCGCCGGACGACCCTCCAGACCCGCCAGGCCCGGAACGGCTCGGCGTAGTCCGGGGCCCTCACTTCGCCGGCACCTTCTCCGGCTCGACCCGTCGTTCCGGCTCGGCCGGCGGCGCCTTGCTCGGCACCGGCTCCTTGATCGGCTCCACCCGGTGGATCCGTTGCGGCTTGCCGACCTCCACTTCGCCCCTCCTTCCGTCGGATCGGCTCCGGCTGGCGTATATCGTAGTACGAGATTGTCCAGTGCGCGGGGTTTGAACGCGTGGGACCATGGTCGACGCCGCAGTGGTGATTAAACGCGCCGCTCAGGAGCCGCCGAGGTCCTCGCGCAGCGCCGCGGCGAGCGCCTGCAGGCGCCGGAGCGTCTCCTCCTCGTCGGCGCGGTTCTGCTCGAGCGCCTGCTCGAGGTCGGTGCGGCCGAGCGCCCGCGCCAGCTCGAGCAGCTGCTCGTACCCTGCGAGCTCGGCGTGCTCGGTCGCGATCGCCGCGCCGGCGTGGAAGAGGTCGGCGAGCCGGGGGTCCGAGATCTTGCCGGCGAGCTCCTCGTGCTCCTCCTTCAGGCCCGCGACCGCGGCGCTGCGCGCGGAGGCCGGCTCCGCGCCGAGCGTCCGGAACGCCGTCTCGACCGTGGCCACGTGCCCGTGCGTCTGCTCCAGGTGCTGCTCGACCGCCTCCGCCAGCGACTCGCTGCGCACCTGCCTGTGCAGCTCGGGCAGCACCTCGAACGCGAGCGTCCGCTCGATCCAGAGCATCTGCGCGAGGAGTTGCAGGAACAGGTCACGCGGACTGGCGAGCGTGCCGCTCATCGCGCCTGCCCGATGCGCTTCGCCTTCAGCAGGGCGGCCGCGCGGTCGGCGAGGGCCATGATCACAAGTGCGGGGTTCGCCGCGCCCTCGGTCGGGAAGACGCTGCCGTCGACGACGAACAGGTTGGGCACCTCCCAGGCGCGGTGCGACGAGTCGACCACGGAGTCCTCGGGGCCGAACCCCATCCGGCAGCCGCCGACGAGGTGCGCGTACCGGTCGATCTTGAGCGTCTCCTGCGCGCCGGCGCCGTCCCAGATCTCGCCCATCACCTTCGTCGCGTACTCGATGTTCCGCTTGTCGTTCTCGCACAGGCTGTGGCTGAACGTCGCCACCGGCATCCCGTTCGCGTCGGCCTCGCTCGCGAGCGTGACGCGGTTCTCGGCCTGCGGGAGCAGCTCGCAGAGGACGCCGAGCACCGTCCAGTGGTTGTAGTCGCGCATGTACTCGCGTAGCGACTGGCCCCAGTGGCCCTCCGCGACCACGTGCTCGGCCCAGCCGATCGGGAGTGGGGAGATCGTCTGGATCGAGAAGCCACGCGCGAACCCGCGCGACTCGTCGGTCTCGTAGAACTGCTCCGACGAGACCTCGGGCGGCGGCGCCTTGTACATCCGCAGCTCGGTCGGGAACCGCGCCGCGACCTGCGTCGCGCCCTGCACCATCACGTAGCGCCCGACGAGGTCGTTGCCGTTCGCGAGCCCGTTCGGGAAGCGTCGGCTCGTCGAGTGGAGCAGCAGGCGCGGCGTCTCGATCGCGTAGCCGCAGACGGCGACCGCGTCGGCCGGCTGGAACTGCTCCCGTCCCTCGTGCACGTAGGTGACGCCCGTGCAGCGCCCGCTGCTCTCGTCCACCTCGACGCGCACGGCCATCGAGTCGGCGCGGACCTCCACCCCGTGCTCGATCGCGTCCGGAAGGTGCGTGATCAGCGGGCTCGCCTTCGCGTTCACCTTGCAGCCCTGGAGGCAGAAGCCGCGGTAGATGCAGTGCGGCCGGTGGCCGAACTTGCCGTTCGTGATCGCGACCGGGCCGACCCGCATCTCGATCCCGTGCCGCCGGGCGCCCTGCCATGCGACCGACGCGGCGCCCGCGATCGGATGCGGCCCGTGCGGGTACGAGTGCGGGTCGCCCCAGGGCCAGTCCTGCCCGGCCACCGGCAGCTCGCGCTCGAGCCGCTCGAACGACGCCTTCAGGTCCCGGTACGAGATCGGCCAGTCGACGCCGACCCCGTCGCGCGTGCGGACCTCGAAGTCGGACGGATGGAAGCGCGGCGTGTAGCCGGCGAAGTGCGTCATCGAGCCGCCGACGCCGACGCCGGAGTTGTTCTTGCCCATCTCGATCGGGTCGTTGCCGCCGATGATCCGCTTGTCCGTCCAGTAGATCCCGCTCGCGCCCTTCTCGTCCGAGACCCAGTCGCGGTCCGGGTCCCAGAACGGGCCTTTCTCGAGGATCACGATCCGCCAGCCGGCGCGCGCGAGTCGCTGCGCCAGCGTCACGCCGCCGGCGCCCGCGCCGACGACGACCAGGTCGACGGGCGCGCCGTGGTCGTAGCGGCGCATCCGCTCGAGGTTCTGGAGACCGCGCTCGTGCTCGTCGAGCAGCCACGGCGAGTCGTTCTCCTCGGGCATCGCGAACGCGCCCTTGTCGACGAGCGTCTTCAGGCTCAATCGAGGCCTCGCTCGGCCGCGTCGCGGACCGGGTCGACGTCGAGCGCCGGCTTCCCCTCCCACG
Source organism: Gaiellaceae bacterium (assembly GCA_035455605.1). Classification (GTDB taxonomy): domain Bacteria; phylum Actinomycetota; class Thermoleophilia; order Gaiellales; family Gaiellaceae; genus AC-32. Next base: position 11,432 of record DATIER010000112.1, on the reverse strand, counting down.
ACTCTCGCTCGGCGCCGTCGAGGTGCGGGCTCCCGAAGCGCGAGTAGCCGCGCGGGTAGGCCGGGCCGCCGAAGCCGATCTCGTTCCAGGCCCAGGGATGCGCGTAGAACGCCTCGCACGCGTTGCGCAGGGCGAGCGACCAGGCGCGGCCGACGTTGAGCTCGCTCCAGACGCCGCCGGTCAGCTTCGCCTGCGAGAAGCGGTGGCAGATGTCGACGCGCGTGTCGAGGCCCGCCTCGCCGAACGAGCCTGCGCCGAGCGCCCGCGCCTCGTCGTCGAGGCCGCGGACGATCAGCCGCCAGGCGACCCGGTCGTCCGGCATGTCGAAGTACTGGTAGCCGTCGAGGCTGCCCTCGTGGAGCTTCTCGTCGACGTACGCCGCAACCGGGATCCGCGGCTCCGCGTCCTGGGCCGTGATCGTGTCGCAGAACGCCTCCACCGTCTCGCGCTCGCGCTCGTCGAAGAAGCGAAACGGGGGCACGCGCTCGACCCGCTCGAGGACGACGCGCCGCGTGACGGCGTCCCAGTGGTCGGCCTGTGCGAGGACGTCGTAGTCGGGGTAGCGGCCGACTCGCTGCGGCGTCGTCCCCCGGCGCTGGCGCGGAAGGCCGGCCGGCCCGGCGTGGCCCTGGTCGCCCCGCTGCCCCGGCCGCTGGCGGAAGTGGCGTGCCTCCTCGCCGGCGCTCAACGCTCTCGCTTGACGATCGCGGCCACGAGCCCGAGCGCCCCGACCATGCACAGCGAGCCGGGCGCGAGCAGCGGCGGGCCCATGACCAGGTTGTAGGTGGGCTCCGAGAACCCGCCCGGCTTCTCGCGGACGCCGCGCACGTGCGTGACGATGCCCACGAGCCCGTCCAGGAAGTACAGGGCCGAGACGGCCGGCAGCACCGTCTTCGCCACCTTCTCGGAGAAGACGCCCGCGACCCCGGCGGCGGTCAGCGGCGGCGTCAGCCAGATCGGCGTCCACATCCAGCGGTCGCCGAACGACGCCTTGTAGTGCTCGAGGTAGATCTCGAACGCGAGCGGCGGCGCGCTGAACGCGGTCGCGGCGGCGAGCAGCTTCTGCGCCCGGCCGCGGCGGAGGTTCCGGACGATCCCGCGCATCACTTGCGACCCGGCAACGACTCCTTGAACTCCTCGAGCTTGCCGAGGAGCGACTTCTCCATCACCCCGACCCGCTCGGGGTCGCCCTTGACCATCGCCTCGGCCATCTTCTTCGCCTGCTCGACGCGGATGTGCGGCGGCAGCGGCGGGATCTCCGGGTCGACGCGCACCTCGAGCAGGGCCGGCGTCCCTGCGGCGAGCACCTCCTGCCACGCGTCGCCGACCTCGTCGCCGTTCTCGCAGTAGACGCCCTTGAACCCGAGCAGCTCCGCGTAGCCGGCGTACGACATGTCCGGGAGCCACTGCGAGGCCGGGTACTTCGGGTCGCCCGACAGGACGCGCTGCTCCCACGTCACCTGGTTCAGGTCCTGGTTGTTGAAGACGCAGAAGACGAGCCGCTGATCCGGCCAGCGGTCGTGGTAGCGCTTGACGGTCAGCAGCTCGTTCATGCCGTTCATCTGGAACGCCCCGTCGCCGACGAACGCGATCACCGGCCGGTCGGGGTAGGCGAACTTCGCCGCGATCGCGTACGGCGTCCCCGGGCCCATCGTCGCAAGCGTCCCCGACAGCGACGCCATGTTCCCCTTGCGCAGCTTCAGCTGGCGCGCCCACCAGTTCGTCGACGAACCGGAGTCGGCGGTGACGATCGCGTCGCCGGGCAGCCGCTGCGACAGCTCGTGCACGACCCGCTGCGGGTTCATCGGGTCGGCGTCCATCAGCGCCCGGTCCTCGACCACGCGCCACCACTCGCGGACGTTCTTTTCGACCGTCTCGCGCCAGGACCGGTCCTCCTTGCGCTTGAGACGCGTGTTGAGCTCCTCGAGCGTCGCCTTCGCGTCGCCGATCAGGAAGACGTCGACCGGGTAGCGGATGCCGATCATGCTCGCCTTGATGTCGATCTCGACGCAATTCGCCTGGCCCTCCTTCGGCAGCCACTCCGCGTACGGGAAGCTGGTGCCGACCATCAGCAGCGCGTCGCAGTTCTCCATCAGCTCGTAGCTCGCGGTCGAGCCCAGCAGGCCGATCGGGCCGGTCACGAACGGCACGTCGTCGGCGAGCACGGTCCGGCCGAGCAGCGCCTTCGCGACCCCCGCGCCGAGCAGCTCGGCCGTCTCCTCGACCTCCTCGCTCGCCCCGAGCGCGCCCTGGCCGACGAGCATCGCGACCTTCTGCGCGCCGTTCAGCAGCTCCGCCGCACGGTCGAGCTCGCCGGCGGGCGGGACGATCCTCGGGCGCGCGTAGCCGATGCTGGAGTAGACGGCGCCGTGCATGCGCGGCGGCGACTCGACCGCGTCCTCCTCCTGGACGTCGGCCGGGAACACGATCGTGCACACCACCCGCTCGTCGATCGCGATCCGCATCGCGCGGTCGATCAGCTGGCGCGCCTGCGCCGGCTCCATGCAGTACTGGACGTACTCGGAGACGTCCTTGAACAGGACCTGGAGGTCGACCTCCTGCTGGTAGTGCGCGCCGAGCGACATGCGCTTCTGCTGCCCGATCAGCGCCACGACCGGCTGGTGGTCGAGCTTCGCGTCGTAGAGCCCGTTCAAGAGGTGGATCGCGCCGGGCCCCGAGGTCGCCATGCACACGCCGACCTCGCCGGTGAACTTCGCGTGGGCGCAGGCCATGAAGGCCGCCATCTCCTCGTGCCGGACCTGGATGAAGTCGGGGTCGCCGTCGGCGCGGTCGAGCGCGCCGAGGAACGCGTTGATCCCGTCGCCGGGATAGCCGTAGATGCGGTGGACGCCCCACTCGGTGAGACGGTTCAACACGTAATCGGCAACGAGCTCGGCCATCGATCCTCCTGACGGACGCGTGCGTACTTAACCGGCGTACGATGTATCCGATCGCGGCGACGGGAAACCTCGTCGCCCGACGGCGCCTCGCTAGGCGACCGACCGTGTCTCACCGGCCGACGCGACCGGTTGCGGCCTCTTCAGCGCGGCCGCCGCGCCGGCTCGGAGCCTCGCGTCAGGTAGGTGCGCCCGGAGCGGTCGACGTTCACGGTTTCAGGCCGGGCGGGTTGCAGAATCTGGGCTTGGTCAGACGCCGCAGGCCGCGACCGTTCGCCCCCACGACGCAGATCGCGCCCTGGCACGAGAACGCAATCCTCCGCCCGTCGCGCCTCCCGCCCGAACCGGAACCTCCTCAGACCTCCGCTCCGCAGTGGGGGCGACGAAGCTACTCCCTCGAACCGCCGCCGGTCAACAGTCCGCGAGGGCGCGGCTGGTGAAACGAAGGAGGCGGCGCCGGCCCCCCGGCAGGTTCGCCGCCCCCGCGCTCGCTCAAGAAAGGATGTCGTCGAGCACGAGGCCAGTCGCGCTCGTCGTTCTCCAACCCCTCCTCCTCGCATCGGACGTGCGAGCGATGCGAGCAGCGCGGATGTATCCGCAGGGGGATCCGACCAAACCCTGGACAGCGGTCGCTCGCGGTTTCGCGCCGAGCACTTCCCGGTAAGCGCAAGAGATGGCGAAAGCGGCGGCGATGGGAACCGTGGCGGAGGCGGCGGGCAAGCGCGCCGGCGGCGGGCGCGTCTCGCGGCCGCAGGCGCTGCTCGCTTCCGCGGTGGTCGGCATCGGCGCCGCGGTCGCGACCTACAAGCTCCTGCGCTCCGGCGGCGGGGACTAAGACCGAGAACCGGAGCTCGCGCCCTCGAGTCGGCCGGGCCCGTGCCTAGGCTCCCGGCGGTGGAGGCGATCGAGGTGAGGCGCTCCGCGCGGGCACGCCGTTGGCGGCTGGAGGCACCCTGGGGCGAGCCAGCGCGTCTCACCGTCCCGCGTGCGATGAGCCAGGCCGCCGTCGAGCGGCTGCTGGCCGAGCAACGACCCTGGCTGGAGCGCCAACGGCGGCGCCAGGTGCCGCGGTTGGGGCTCGAGCGACTCGCCGTCAGCGAGTCCGAGGCACGCATCGCCGCGCGGGAGCTCGTCTCGGCGCTGGCCGAGGAGGAGGCCGCCGAGCTCGGCGTCGACTATCGGCAGATCCGGATCGGCAGCCAGCGCACGCTCTGGGGCTCCTGCTCTCCACGCGGGGTGCTCTCGTTCAACTGGCGCCTCGTGCTCGCGCCCTTCGAGGTGCTCGACTACGTGGTCGTGCACGAGCTGTGCCACCTGCGCGTGCTCGACCACTCGCGCCGCTTCTGGAAGCTCGTCGAGAGCCGCAGGCCCGCCTGGCGCGAGCAGCGCGACTGGCTGCGCGACTACGGGGCCGAGCTCCTCGCCTTTCGTGCGGCCGATTGACGCCTTCCTGCGGACGCCGGTGCCCGGGGTTCCTCTCTAGAACGCCTGGCGGCGTCTGGCGGCGCTCATGCCATGCGCGGCCACGTCGCCCAAGAACGCCAGGATCACGACAATCCACTCCCAGCCGGTCACACCGCGGCCGCCGGTGTTCCAGAGGATCACGTAGAGGAGCGTGGTCAGGGGCAGGAAGATGAGCCCGAGGATCGGCCAGATGATCGGGCCGAACGCGCGGTCGACCCAGGGCGTGAAGATCCAGGTGAGCGCGAGCGCGAGCCGCGGTGAGAAGAGTGCGATCAGAACGACGATGCAGCCCACGAGGTGTCCTCCCTTCCCCGCCAGCGGGGGATCGACTGTCTTGCCGCTCGATCTAAGCGTGGGCTGCGGACGGAGCCGCGCGATCGCGTCGCTCGAAGGCGCTAGCCGACCACGTCTGCGCCCAGCTCGCGCGTCTGGGCGGCGTACCAGTCGAGGCCCATTGCCGCGAAACGCTCTTGCGCCTGCGCGACGAGCGTTGCATCGCCCCGGGCGACCCCGAGCGTTCGCAGCGCGAAGGGCTCGAGGTAGGTGCCGGGCAGAGCGTGGCGCTCGGCGACCTCGGCGACCTCCTCGGCCCGGCCGAGCGCGACGAACGCGTCGAGGCGCACAGTGACGCCGTTGACGTAGTTCCAGATCGGCCAGCACCACTTCTCCGAGCCGTCGATCAGCTCCTCGACGCGGTCGAGATCGCCGCGGATGAGCGCGAGCCGCGCCCGCAGGGCATCGAGCCACATCTCGTAGCCCTCGAAGCCGAGCGCCGACTCTTCCGCTTCGAGCCGGCGGGCCTCGTCGTCCAGCCCGAGCGCCGCGCACGCCGTCGCGCAGGCGAGCAGAGACCGCCCGCTGTAGACGCAAGGCGTAGCCGCGTTGGCGGCGACGACCCGCTCGGTGCGCTCCGTGCGCGCGTGCAGGCGGTCCCAGCGGCCTGCGGCCTCGTCGAGCGTGAGCAGGTTGCCGAGCGCATGAACCTCGTGGTGCGGGGTCAGCCGGGCGGCGATCGCTTCGTGGCGGTGCGCGTGGGACGCCGCCTCCTGCAGGTGGCCGAGCGCGAGCTCCGCGGTGGACGATCCCCAGTGGATCAGCGCGAGGTGGTCCGGATCGTTGAGGCGCCGCGCGAGTCCGAGCCGCCGTCGCGCCCACTCGGAGGCGGTGGTGAAGTCGGCCGCGGCCTGAGCGATCGCGAAGTGGGTGAAGAGCGCGAACGACAGCAGCTCCACGTCGTCGAGACGCTCGGCGACGGCGACCGCCCGATCGGCTGCAGGAACGTCGTCCTCGCGCATCGCCTTCGCGGTCAGCGCGTACGCGTACGGACGGCTGTCGGGCGGGGCGAGCTCGAGCGCCCTCGTGATCCAACCCTGGGCGATCGCGTCGTCGGGCGCGACCTTCCACATCGCACCGCGCATCGTCGACTCCCAGGAGAGCTCGCCGTACAGCTCGCCCAGCGCCGCCGCCTCGGAGGTTGACTCGACCGCCTTCAGCATCGCCTCCCAGAACGCCTCGCCGTCGAACTTGAGCGCGTTCACGCGGCCGATCGAGTGCCAGAGCTCCGGGTCGGCCGGGGCCAGCTCGGCGGCCCGCCCGAGCAATCCGACGGCGTCGTCCAGGTCGAAGCGGCCGACCGCGAGCTCGGCGGCCCGGCGGAGCCAGCGAAGCGCCGCGATCCGCAGCCTCGCCGCATCCTCTTCGCGGTCGCGCCAGGCGAGGTCGGCGATCTCCGGGTTCACCGCCTCGGCGTAGTGGTAGGCGAGCGTGCCCGCACGCGCGTCGCTCGCGTCCACGCCTTCCAGCCACTCGGCGTGGGCGGCGTGGCGACGCGCCCGCTCGGCCTTCGGCAAGCTCCCGTACGCGACGTCCCGCGTGAGCGCGTGCTTGAAGACGAGCTCGGGCTCGGTGGCGCGGACGAAGCCGTGCTCGACGAGCGTCCGGACCTCGGCCGCCGAGCCGACGAGGGCGGTAACCGCAGCCGGCGAGAACGACCGGCCGATCACGGCGGCCGCCTGGAGCGCGTCCTTCGCCGTCGGCGGCAGGAGGTCGATGCGCGCGGCCAGCACGCCCTGGATGGAGTCCGGGATCGAGAGCGCGCTGGTGTTGAGCGCCCAGCCGCCGTTCCGGCGCCTCAGCAGCTCGCGGTCGATCAGATCCGAGAGCAGCTCCTCGACGAAGAAGGGGTTTCCCTCGGCATGCCTCAGGACGAACTCGTGCCCCGCCGCGTCGAGCGGTGCGGCGAGCGCCTCGTCGATCAGCTCGGCCGCCTCGTGGTCGCCGAGCGGCTCGAGGGTCAAGGTCTCGCCGGCGGGCAGTCCGGCCCGGCCCGGACGCGTCGTCCCCAGGATCAGCACCGGCCCGGTTGCGTCCGAGAGCACCCGGGCGAGCAGCTCGATCAGCGGCTCGGCGGCCCAGTGCAGGTCCTCGAGCACGAGGACGGTGCGACCGCGGGCGCCGATCTCCGACACGAGGCGCACCCAGGCGTCCTGGAGCGCGAGCACGGCCGCGCGCGGCTCGAGCTCGCCGGCGACGTCGAGCCCGAGGGTGAGCCCCAGGATCTCGCGCCCGGCGAGCCGCTCCAGGGCCGCATCTTCTTCCCGTAGGCCCAGCTCCTGCCTGAGCACCGCGGCCAGCGGGCTATACGTGACGCTGCGGCCGTAGGAGAGGCAGCGGCCCAGCCGGAACGCCGTTCCGGCCGGCAGGCGGCTCTGCAGCTCGCGCACGAGTGTCGTCTTGCCGAGCCCGGGCTCACCGACGAGCTGGGCGAAGCGCGGTTCGTCGGTCGACGCCAGCTCCTGGAGCCAGGCGAGCTCGCGCGCGCGGCCGACGAACGTGCTCGCGAGACCGTGACCGCCTCGCGGGCGGCGAGGTGCGACCATGCGGCGGAGCTCTCGCGCGGTGACGCCGCCCTCCTTTCCCTTCGCCTCCACCGTGCGCGCCTCGCCCAGCTCGAAGGCGTCGCCGACGAGCGCGGCAGTGCGCTCCCCGACGAGCACCTGGCCCGGTGCCGCCGCCTGCTCGAGCCGCGCCGCGACGTTCACGGCGTCACCGGTCGCGAACGAGCTCCCCTCGCGCGGCCGTCCGACGACGACCTCGCCCGAGTTCACCCCGATCCGCAGCGAGAGTCGATCGGCGAAGAGCTCTCGTAGCCGTTCGAGCATCCACAGCGACGTCTGCAGCGCACGCTCCGCGTGATCCTCCTGCGCGGCCGGAGCGCCGAAGACCGCGACGACCGCGTCGCCGATGAACTTCTCGACCGTTCCGCCGCCGAGCGCGATCTCGGCTTCCATCGCGTCGTAGAAGCGCTCCAGGAGGTCACGGGTGTATTCAGGATCGAGCTCTCCGCCGAGCGCGGTGGAGCCGACGAGATCGGCGAACAGGATCGTCGCCAGCTTCCGCTCCACCTGGCCGAGCATAGAGCGCGCTTCGAAGGACTTCCAGGCGCCCCACGGTGCGCGGCCCGACCTGCGTCAGCGAAGGCCAATCGCCGACTTGCCGGTCTCGATGGCGCTAGCCGGACTCGAACCGGCGACCTCCTGGTGTGATCGGTCTTCTGCTACGTGGCAGAGACCTCTACGCAGACAGAAACGAACGCAGCAGAAGCCGATCCGGATGCGCGATGTCTGGCAGGCCAAGGAGGGCTGGGGCCGCCGCGCTTCGCGGGCGGCGCCGACTAGCTGTCGAAACTGCTACTTCAGCTTCGCCTGCGTGGAGACGCACCTCGCAAACGCGTTCGGCCGGGCACCGTACTTCTGCCTGAACGCCACCGGGTCGGTGCGACGCATCGCCTTGCACGTCTTGGATGCCTTCAGCAGAGACTGCATCAGTAGCGCGTTGCTCGCCTGGAGCTTCTTGAGAACGCAGTTTCCGAACGCGTTACTGAGGTCGGCGTTCGTTCCGTAGAACTGCTGGAACGTCTTGCCGTCGTGCGTCGACGGGAAGCTCGAATCCGTCGACTCCGCCAGGCAGCTCTGAGCCGCGCTCACGAGATCGGACGACTCCGTGCGCGCGACGATCGAGACGCACTTGCCGAGCGCGTTGCTGTGGTTGGCATTCGTGCCGAACGACTGCTTGAAGACGGTCGCCGTCATCTGCGTGCGCAGCGCCGCACAAGCGCGTGCGGGGTTCATACCCGACTGACCCTTGGCCGACGAGTTACGCGCCTTCAGAGAGACGCAGTTGCCGAAGGCGTTCTTGTGCTTGGCGCCGCTTCCGTAGAACTGGAGAAACGTCTTGCCGGCATGCGTGGCGGCGAAGTTCGCATCTGCCTGCTCGGTACGACAGAGGCTGTTCGCGCTATCGAGATCGGCCTGCTCGAAGCGCGTCAGCTTCGAGACACAGGCGCCGAAGGCATTCGCGCCTCCACCGAACGCCTGCGTGAAGGCCGTCCGGCCGATGCTGGCACGAAGCACCGAGCAATCGTGGCTCGCCGCCTGGGCCGGAGTCGGCGTTGCGAGCGCGGCAACGGGCGCAAGCGCAAGCGCGAGCGCGGCGCAGAGGATCATCTTCCGCATCGGTACCTCCTTGTCGTCCGTAAGAAGACGACATGGAGAACCCGTCCTGGCGTGCTGCTCACAGAACGTTTACTCGGCCCGGCGATCGCCCCCGCAGGCCGCCTGAGATTGCGCAGCTGGTGAGGCCGATCGTTGCGCCGCGCGCGATGACGGCACCGAGGACGAACCGGCGCACGGTGTCGGGGAGTTCGGTCGAGTCGCTAGAGCCCGGATGCCGACGCCCCATGCGGCGTGCGCGGCACTTCTCGGGGGTAGCCGCGCGGCCTGTCCGCGCCGTAGGCTCTCGCGATCGGGGGTGCGCTCCTCTGGTGAATCCATCGCCGTCGGCTGAGCTTCTCGAGCCCACGCGGCGGCGGCCTCGGGTGCGAAAGCGCTCCGCGAGCTCGCCGACCAGCTCGAACATCCGCTCGCAAGTGGTCATCGACGTCGAGCACGTCGACGCATTCTTCGCGTTCGAGCGCTTCGATGCGCTCCAGCCGCAGGATGGCCTCGGGTCTGACGTCGAGAGAGGGCGACCGCTGGCCCGATCGCCCCTTCGAGCGCGAAGGGAGATGAGCCAGGCGGAAGACCCCATCGGCCTTGTCACACGCGGTCGAATCCCGCCCGGCTCACTGAGTAAGACGTGCGCCGGGGATGAGCGGGGCTGCTCCAGATGCGTCAACCATCGCGCGCGGCGGCCAACTCCCTCGCCCGAGCGGACTTTCCCGAATCTTTGATCAGCGTCGTTGCGGATGGCCTCGACCCGCCGCGCGGCGACGATTGCCGGGAGGAAGGAGGTTCTCATGGGAACGAGGACGACAGACTTGCTTCACGGCGGCGAGGAGTTCGGCCGCGACCTCCTCGAAGGCGGCGAGGAGTGCGGTAACGACACGCTCGCCGGCGGAGCCCAGCAGGAGGGCGACACCCTCAGCGGCGGCGATCAGCTCAGCGACGAGTTGCTTCCGGGCGGTAAGGAGCGAGGCGAACGGGAGCTGATGGCAACGGCTGGCCGTCGAGAGCGACCGCGGTTCACCAGCCGCTAGCGATGAAGATCCGCGCGCAGCCACGAGACGGCTAGGCGCACGCCGTAGTAGCGGGCGTTCCAAGCAAACGCTGAGAGCCGCTTGATCACCGAGAGAGGCTTCGGCAACCACTGGACGTCGCTGAAGCGTCCACGCCGCCCACTCCGAAGCGCGTCAGTAAGCGTGGAGCCGCTCGCATCATCTTCACCGTCCCGTTATAGGATCGTGTATGTGCGCCCGCGTGGCGCGCCTGGATAAGCCATCACTGGGGGAGGGCTCGAATGGGCACAATCTTTCGACGCGCGTTAGCGGTTGCCGGAGCCGTCTTCGCGCTCATCGCAGTCATGGCGGCGTCCGCTGCCACGACCGAGCACGCGAAGGTCGGGGACGAGTCACTCGAGCTGCGCGACTCGCTCGCGGCGTTCCTCGGCCCGCGCTCGGCGCCGGCGACGACGGTGAACCCGCAGGCATTCGCGGCCGCCGCGACGACCGCCGACAACGTGCCGAGCATCAACAGCACGCCCTGGCAGGAGCTCGGCCCGTACAGCTACTTCCCGGACAACCGCAACTACATCGACCCGGCCTTCAGCAACAGTGGCAGCGGCTCCGGGTTCAACACGGGGCGGATCACCGGGGTTGCGGTCGCACCGAACGGGGACCTGTACGCCGCGGGCGCGGGCGGCGGTATCTGGCGTTCGACCGACGCCGCGCACCAGTCGTGGACGCCGGTCTTCGACACCCAGCAGACGACCGCCGAGGGCGCCGTCGCCGTGGTCGGCTCCGGCAGCGACTACACGGTCTACGCCGGCACGGGTGAGCCGACGATCAACCTCGACTCGTACGCGGGCGTGGGGATCCTCGCCTCCACGGACCACGGCGCGAGCTGGCAGCGCGTCGGCGGCGACGAACTGGTCGGTGCCGCGATCTTCAAGATCGTGCCCGCTCCGGGCGGCGTCCTCTACGCCGCCACGAGCCACGGCCTCTACCGGATGGGGCCGGGCGACAGCACTTGGCAGAAGGTGATCGGCGGTCCAGACACGAACCCCGGCACGCCGAACGCACAGGTGCTGAACCTCGTGTCCGACGTCGCCGTGCGTCCGGGCACGAACGGACAGGAGGTCGTCGCCGTTCGCGGCTGGCGCGCCGGCGCAGCGACCAACGGGCTGTACGTCTCGCACGACTTCGGCCACACGTTCACGGGGCCGCTGCAGCCGCAGGGCTACCTCCCGCAGAACGCGCAGGGCCGCGGGTCGCTCGCCTACTCGGCGGACGGCACGAAGCTGTACGTGCTCGTCGAGAGCCCGCTCGCGTTCAACCACGCCCAGGCAACCGGCCTCGCCGGGATCTACCTCTCGACCCGCGACGTCGACGGTCCCTTCAACCAGATCGCGAGCCCGTCGTCGCTCATGAACACGGGCTCGGCGCAGAAGCCCGGCTCGATCGGGCCGTTCTACAAGCCCGGCGTCCAGGCCTGGTACAACCAGTTCCTCGTCGTCGATCCGGCCGACTCGAATCACGTCTACGCCGGGCTCGAGGAGGTCTACGAGAGCACCGAC
>DATIER010000111.1:0-17997 GCA_035455605.1 Gaiellaceae bacterium | reverse complement strand
ACAGCCCAACCCGGGGTCAGGTCTTGCGCTGACGGACCGGCGCGTCGACCGCGAAACGATCCGTCCCCAGTGGGGTGGGGCTGTGGAGTACGCGGCGCCGTTTCGGCGCGGAAATGCGGCAGTGCAAGATCTGACCCCGGTCGGAGCGGTGGCGGTGACGCGCCGCGGGGCCCGGCGGAGGCGCTAGAGCTTCTGGCCCGAGAGGGTGTCCTCGTCCACGTGCGACGCGGGTGCCTCGGCCCCCAGCTGCGGCGCGCGCATCATCGTCGCCAGGCGCGAGACGACGTCGAGCGTCTCGCCCTCACGCACCAGGCGCTCGAGCTCGGCGAGCTCGTCCTGCAGCCAGACGGCGTCCACGATCGGCCCGCGGACGCGCATGATCTTCGGATGGGCTGTCGGCTCGGCGACCTCGCCCTCGCCCCACAGCTCCTCGTGCAGCTTCTCGCCCGGCCGGCTGCCGACGATCTCGACCTCGATGTCACGCTCGGGATCCTTGCCCGAGAGCCGGATCATCTGCATCGCCAGGTCGAGGATCCGCACCGGCTCGCCCATGTCGAGCACGAAGACGTCGCCGCGGCCCCCGATCGCGCCGGCCTGGACGACGAGCGACGCCGCCTCCGGGATCGTCATGAAGTAGCGCGTCATCTCGGGGTGCGTGACGGTGACGGGGCCGCCCTTCGCGATCTGCCTGCGGAAGATCGGGATCACGCTGCCCGAGGAGCCGAGCACGTTGCCGAAGCGCACGGCGACGAAGCGGGTGGCCACGTCGTCGCGCGCGCCGTAGGCCTCGACGATCCACTCGCAGAGCGCCTTCGACTGGCCCATCACGGTCTTCGGGTTGACCGCCTTGTCGGTCGAGACCAGGACGAAGCGGGACGCGCCGAACTCGACGGCGGCCTCGGCCGCCACCCGCGTCGCGAGGGCGTTGTTGCGCACCGACTCGAGCGGGTTCGCCTCCATCAGGGGCACGTGCTTGTAGGCCGCGGCGTGGAAGACGACGTCGGGCCGGTAGCGGTCGAAGACCTGCTCCATCTTCGTGCGGCTCTTGCAGTCCGCGAGCACCGGGATCGCGGCGGCGAAGCCGCGGTCGTCGACCAGCTCGCGCTCGATCTCGAACAGCGCGGTCTCGCCCTGGTCGACGAGCACGAGCCTCTGCGGGCGGACGCGCGCGATCTGCCGGCAGAGCTCCGACCCGATCGAGCCGCCCGCGCCGGTGACGAGCACCGTCGCCCCCTTGACGTAGGTGGCGGTCGACTCGAGGTCGACCTCGACCGGCTCCCGTCCGAGCACGTCCTCGACCTGGACGGGCCGGAGCTGCAGCGCGAGGTTGCTGTCGTCGGAGATCAGCTCGTAGAGGCCCGGCAGCGTCTTCACCGGCACGTTGCCCTCGCGCGTGACGTTGACGATCCGCTGGCGCATCTCGCCGGAGGCGGACGGGATCGCGAGGATCACCTCGTCGGGGCGGTTGTCGCGCAGGATGTGGCGCAGGTCGTCGGTCGTGCCGAGCACGCGCACGCCGTGGATGCGGAGGTTCTTCTTGCGCGGATCGTCGTCGACCAGGCCGATCGGCGTGTAGCCGAGCTGGCGGCTGCGCTGCATCTCGCGGATCACGAGCTGCCCGGCGTCGCCGGCGCCGACGACGAGCACCTCCTTGCCGCGCGCGACGATCCCGGTCGTCGGCCGCTCCATCAGCGTGCGCGCGAGCAGGCGGGAGCCGGCGATGAACGCCAGCGTCAGCAGCAGGTCGAGCGCGGCGATCCCGCGCGGCAGCTTCACGGTCGGGACGGGCGAGATCAGGTAGACGGCGACGTCGGCGAGGACGCTCGCGAGCGCCACGCCCCACGCGATCCGCCACATGTCGCGCGTCGAGACGTAGCGCCACCAGCGGTTGTAGAAGCCGAGCGCGACGAAGACGGCGAGCTTGATCCCGACGACGACCAGGATCGAGCGCTTCAGCAGCGTCTCGTAGTAGACGGGCGTCGGGTTGTCGAAGCGCAGCGTGAAGGCGAGCCACCACGCGAGGGCGACCAGGCACGCGTCGGCCGCCAGCTGCCAGATGCGGTGCCTCGTGATCAGGTTCACGCGCGCACCGCGGCGGCCTCGCGGATCACGCTCACCACCCGCTCCTGCGTCTCCGCCGGGATCCCCGCCCACATCGGCAGTGCGAGGTTCTCGGCCGCCGCCTTCTCCGTCTCCGGCAAAGAGCCGTCCTTCCAGCCGAGGTAGCGCAGCGCCGGTTGGAGGTGGAGCGGCACGACGTAGTACGAGGCGTGCCCGATTCCCGCCGCGGCGAGCGCCTCGCGGAAGCGGTCGCGGTCGGGCGAGCGGACGACGTACATGTGGTAGACGTGGCCCGGCTCGTCCACGGGCAGCTCGCAGAGCTCGCCGAGGCCGAGCTCCTCGTAGCGCGCGGCCGCCTCGCGGCGAGCAGCGTTCCAGCCGTCGATCTCGCCGAGGAAGAGCCGCAGCACGGCGGCCTGCAGCTCGTCGAGGCGCGAGTTGTAGCCGACCGCCTCGAAGTCCTTCTTGTCGCGCGAGCCGTGGAAGCGAAGCAGCGCCACGCGGTCGGCCAGCTCCTCGTCGGTGGCGGCGACGAGGCCGCCGTCGCCGAGCGCGAACAGGTTCTTGGTCGGGAAGAAGCTGAAGGTCGAGAGCGCGCCCACCTGCGCGACGCCCTCGGCGCCGTACGCCTGCGCCGCGTCCTCGACGATCGGGATCCCCAGCTCCGCGAGGTTCTGCAGCGGCATCACGCGGCCGAACAGGTGCACCGGCATGATCGCGCGCGTCCGGTCCGTGACCTTGGCGGCGACGTCCTCCGGGTCGAGGTTCAGCGTGACCGGGTCGATGTCCGCGAAGACCGGAGTCGCGCCACGCCGCGCGATCGACTCCGCCGTGGCGTAGAAGGTGAACGAGGGACAGATCACCTCGTCGTCCGGCCCGATCCCCATCGCGTCGAGCGCGAGCACCAGCGCGTCGGTGCCGTTGGCGACGCCGACGGCGCGCGGCACGCCGAGGTGCTGCGCGGCCTCCGCCTCGAACGCCTTCACGTTCGGGCCGAGAATGAAGACGCCCGAGTCGAGCACCGCCGCGATCCGCTCCTGGAGCTGCGGGATCAGGCGCTCGTACTGGGCCTTGACGTCGACGAGCGGGATCTTCGCGTCAGGCACGGGTCTTGAGTCTAGAGCGTCGCCGGGTGACCAGCTGGAATACCACGTACACCGCCACGAGCACGGCTCCTGCCACCAGCGCGTAGTCGAAGTAGCGGTGGAAGTGCTCGTAGTTGCTCCCGAACGCGTACCCGATCGCGGCGAACACGAACGCCCAGGCGGCCGCGCCGGGAATCGTCCAGAGCAGGTACGGCCAGAAGCGCATCTCGAAGACACCGGCCGGGATCGAGACGAACGACCGCACGATCGGCGTGATCCGGCCGAGGAGGACGGCCCAACGGTCGTGGCGGTCGAACCAGCGCTCGGCGCGCTCGAGCCGGCCGGGGCCGAGGTGCAGAAGGCGGCCGTGGCGCTCGACGAACGGCCTGCCGCCGAAGCGGCCGATCCCCCAGCCGACGATCGAGCCGACGAGGTAGCCCAGCGTGCCCGCGAGCGCCATCGTCACGTAGGCCCAGCCGTGCGACTCGATCGTGTTGCCGAAGAGCACCACGTGCTGCGAGGCGAAGGCGCCCGAGGCGACGGCGCCGGCGTACACCATCACGAGCTCGCTCGCGGCCGGGAAGACGGCGTCGATCGCCATCAGCACGAAGACGGCCTCGACGCCGTGGTTGCCGACGAACGAGGTGATCGAGCCGGTGATCGACGCGAGCAGCACGCGCCGAGTCTAGGTACGCCGGCGGCGACTAGCGGCGGACGACGAACGCCTGGTCGAGGTCGACCGGGCCGTAGGCGTTCTGGGCGAAGACCTTGAAGACGTAGCGGCCGCGGTAGACGAGGCGGCCGTTCTGGAAGCGGCCGTTCCACGCGATCGTGCGTGTGCCGGCGCCGAGGTTGCGGCCGGGCAGGCGGCGGATCAGCACGCCTCCCGGCGTCCAGATCGACGGCGTCACGCGCGCCGGGAAGGCGAGCTTGAAGCGCGCGACGACGGCCGTGCGGGTCTTCTTCGTCACGCGCACCGAGCGCGGGGCGACCCGCATGAAGCCGAGCGTGTCGTTCAGCCAGAAGGAGCGCTCGACCGAGGAGGCCTGCCCCTGGTCGTCCGTCGCCGAGATCACCCAGCGCCAGCGGCCGAGCGGGTTGCTGTCGACGGTGCGGTACCAGCGGCCCTCGAGCCTGCGCAGGCCGTGCCGCTTCTTCGTCTTCGTCGTGCTCGGCCACGTGTAGCTGTAGACGCCGGGCTGGCGCGAGAGCGTCTCCGTGAACGCGGTCGCGCCGCCCGGGCCGACGAGGCTCGCCGTCACCGTCGACGGGCGCACGACCTTGTACGAGAGCTGCTGCTGCTCGTCGACCCCGTCGCCGTTCGGCGACACCACCGTCAGCGACGGCGGGGGCGCGTACACGCCCGTGTACATGATCGCGAGCGACTCCGCGACCGAGCGCTCGCCGCCGGGGTCCGACGGGCGGTTCAGCAGCCTGCCGTCGAAGGCCATCGTCGTCGAGCCGCCGGCGTCGAGCGCCGAGGCGGTGACGCAGCCGAGCCGCACCATCGCCTGCGCGAGCTCCCAGTTGGTCACGCCGACGCTGTAGCCGCGCCGGCGCCCGTCGACCGCGAGCAGGACGATCTTGCCGTCGCGCCGCTGGCCGACCGCGGTGCGCGGGTTGCGCGGGCCGAGCTGGGTCGGCAGGAAGTCCTCGCCTGCGGTCCAGACGGCCTTGCCGTTGCGCACGATCACGGGACCGCCGCCGAGCGCGTCGGTGACGCCTGTCGCGAGCCAGTCGGGCGAGAGGATCAGGCGCGAGACGATCGACGTCCCGATCGTCGCCTCGGCCTGCAGCTTGGCGACCTGCGAGCCCCGCGCGAGGAGGACCGCGCCGCCCTGCGGGATCGGCAGCCCGCCACCCACGTGCGTCGCGGTCACGACGCCGGTCAGGTCGGTGCCGGGGATCGCCGGCGGGAACGGCTGCAGCACGGCCTCCCAGACGCCCGGGATCTTCGGCGTGGCCGCGCCGTAGGCGGGCGTGAAGAGCGAGGTGCCGTCGGCGCGCGGCGGCTGGTTGAGGCCCGTCAGCGGGTGACGCTGTCCGAGGCCCTGCCAGTAGCCGAAGAACGAGACGCGCGCGACCTGGAGCTTGCCGTCGGCGGTGATCCCGACGCTCGAGCGCGCGCGGTAGGGCGGGCTCGCGAGCACCTTGTCCTGCATGAACATCCCGCTCGGGTGGCCGTCGTTCCAGTTGAAGAGGTCGCCGTTCACGCCGGCGACCGTGGCCTGCGCCGAGACGTCCTTCTGCATCGCGGTGACGCGCTCGGTGCCGAGGATCGCCCCGTTCGAGAGCAGCGGCTTCAGCTGGTACAGCCCGCCCGGGCGCGGGGCGACGATCACGTTCAGCGCGACCGGCCCGTGCGCGGTGAACTGCACCGTGCGCTGGTAGCTCACGTTCGGCATCAGCACCTGCGCGGCGGCGCGCGCCTGTCCGGTGACGACGGCGGCGACGCTAGCCAGCAGGGCTCCGATGAGGATTCTGCGGAGCACGACCCGCTGGGCACCGTAGCTACGGCTTCCGCAGAAGTCCACCGGGTCACGATCAACTTTTCGTAAAGGCTCCGTGAGCATCCGCGCGGCGGTAGGTTCCAGCCGTGAGCGCAACCGTGGGCACGCGCACCGCCCTGGTCGAGGACCTCGCCGCGCGCTACCCGGAGATCCCGCGCGAGGCGGTGCTGAAGGAGGACCTGCTCCGCACCGGGATCGCGTTCGACGACGCGGCGCTGACCGAGAACCTCGACGGGGCGGTCAAGCCGAAGTCGTACTTCATCTTCTCGTTCGACCAGAAGCCGCTGACCGAGCTCGGCGCGGCCGCGCAGCAGCGCCCGCCCGAGGAGATCGCGCTCGAGGGCGGCCCGTGGGAGCTGCGGCGGACGATCGTCTCGGTCCGCGTCAACCCGGGCTCGCCCTACCGCGTCTCGCGCGGCGAGGACGGCCTGCGCCTCTCGCTCGAGGGCAACGAGGTGAGCGAGGTGGCGCTGCCGCCGATGCCCGAGTACTACCGCCACATGCTCTCGAACGGCAAGACGGTGCTGGAGACGGCGCCGACGATCGAGTGGGGCTACCTGATCTACCTGACCGTGCTGCGCCTCTGCCAGTACTTCGGCGCGCACGAGGAGTGCGGCTTCTGCGACATCAACCACAACTGGCGCCAGCACAAGCGGGCGGGCCGCCCGTACACCGGCGTGAAGCCGGTCGAGGACGTGCTCGAGGCGCTCGAGCTGATCGACCGCCACGACGGCGGCCACACGCACGCCTACACGCTCACCGGCGGCTCGGTCACGTCGACCGTTGAGGGGCTGGCCGAGGCCGACTTCTACGGCCGCTACGCGCGTGCGATCGAGGAGCGCTTCCCCGGCCGCTGGATCGGCAAGGTCGTGGCGCAGGCGCTACCGAAGGCCGACGCCCAGCGCTTCAAGGACTACGGCATCTCGATCTACCACCCGAACTACGAGGTCTGGGACAAGCGGCTCTTCTCGCTGATCTCGCCCGGCAAGGAGCGCTACGTCGGGCGTGAGGAGTGGCACCGCCGGATCCTCGACGCGGCCGACGTCTTCGGCCCGAGCCACGTGATCCCGAACTTCGTCGCCGGCGTCGAGCTGGCCAAGCCGTTCGGCTTCGAGAGCATCGACGAGGCGATCGACTCGACCGTCGAGGGGCTCGACTACTTCATGAGCCACGGGGTCACGCCGCGCTTCACGACCTGGTGCCCGGAGCCGACGACGCCACTCGGGCGCGACAACCCCGGCGGCGCGCCGCTCGAGTACCACGTGCGCCTGCTCGGGGCGTACCGCGACGCGCTCGCCCGGCACGGGCTCGAGCCGCCACCCGGCTACGGCGAGCCCGGCGTCGGCAAGGCCGTCTTCTCGGTCAGCTCGTTCATGGACGTCCTGTGAGTCGGATCGCCGTCGACGAGGCGCGCGAGCTCTGGCTGCGCGGCGACGACGAGGAGCTGAAGCGCCTGGCGAACGAGGTGCGCGGCCGCTACCACGAGCCGAAGCACGCGACCTACATGGTGATGCGGATCGTCAACTACACGAACGTCTGCGTCGCCCAGTGCGACTACTGCGCCTTCTACGTGCTGCCCAATCAGGCCGGCGGCTACGTGCTCTCGCGGGAGGACGTCTTCGCCAAGATCGACGAGCTGCTCGAGGTCGGCGGCGACCTGGTCGGCTTCAACGGCGGCTTCAACCCGAAGCTCCCGCTCGACTTCTACTGCGACCTGTTCGCCGCGGTGCGCGAGCGTTACGGCGAGCGCGTCGAGTTCTACGCGCTGACGGTCGCCGAGTTCGTGTTCCTCGCCGACCGCGCGCGGATCTCGTACGCGGAGGCGGCGGCGCGGCTGCGCGACGCGGGCGTGCACTGGATCACCGGCGGCGGCTCGGAGATCCTGACCGAGGACTTCCGCGCGCGGCACGCCAGGTGGAAGTACACGGTCGCGGACTACTTCGAGGCGCAGCGGGCGATCGTCGAGGCCGGCCTGAACACGACCGCGACGATGGTGATCGGCTTCGACGAGACGCTCGACGAACGGCTCGAGCACCTGCAGCGCACGCGCGACTTCCAGGACGAGGTCGGCGGCCTGTTCTCGTTCCTGTGCTGGACGTACAAGCCGTACGGCACGGCCTTCGGCGGCCGCGAGATCTCGGCGCAGGAGTACCGGCGCTGGATCGCGCTCTCGCGGATCTTCCTCGACAACGTCAAGCACGTCCGCACGTCGGTGCTGACGCAGAACGAAGACGCCTTTCGCGCGCTGGACTACGGCGCGGACGACTTCGACCTGCCGATCGAGGACGAGGTCACGCAGAAGGCCGGCGCGCGCATCGAGCTCGACCTCGAAGGGCTGCTCGCGATCCCGCGAGGGCTCGGCTACGAGGTCGAGTACCGCCGCGCGGAGCGGCCGGCGGCGCTGACCTCCCGGTAGCGGCCCGCGGGCAGCTCCTGGCCTAATCTCTTCGCACGACGAGAGCAGCCGCGTGAGCCTCCACGATCCGACAACCCGCGAACGACGCGATCACATCCGCGAGACCGTCGCCGCCGACGTGCGCGCGGGCGAGGTGTCGGAGGTCGTGACCCGCTTCCCGCCCGAGCCGAACGGCTACCTCCACATCGGCCACCCGAAGGCGATCGCGCTCAACTTCGGGATCGCCCGGGAGTTCGGCGGCCGCTGCCACCTGCGCTTCGACGACACGAACCCGATCAAGGAGGAGCAGGAGTACATCGACGCGATCCAGGAAGACATCCGCTGGCTCGGCTTCGACTGGGGCGACCATCTCTACTTCGCCTCCGACTACTTCCAGCAGCTCTACGACTGGGCCGTGTACCTGATCGAGGCCGGCGATGCCTACGTGGACGACCTCTCCGCCGACGAGATCCGCGGGCATCGAGGCACCCTCACCGAGCCGGGCGCGGACAGCCCCTGGCGCGAGCGGCCGGTCGACGAGAACCTCGACCTGTTCGCGCGCATGCGCGCCGGCGAGTTTCCGGACGGCGCCAGGGTGCTCAGGGCCAAGATCGACATGGCCTCGCCGAACATCAACCTGCGCGACCCGGTGCTCTACCGGATCCTGCACGCGACCCACCCGCGGACGGGGGACGAGTGGTGCGTCTATCCGCTGTACGACTTCGCCCACGGCCAGTCGGACGCGATCGAGGGCGTCACCCATTCCCTCTGCACGCTCGAGTTCGAGGATCACCGGCCGCTCTACGACTGGCTGATCGAGCATCTGCCGGTGCCCTCGCGCCCGCGCCAGTACGAGTTCTCGCGGCTCAACTTCACGTACACCGTGCTGTCGAAGCGCTTCCTGGGGCGGCTCGTCGGCGAGGGCCACGTGCGCGGCTGGGACGATCCGCGCATGCCCACGCTCGCGGCCCTGCGCCGGCGCGGCTTCCCGCCCGAGGGTCTGCGCAACTTCCTGAGCGCGGTCGGCCTGGGAGGCAAAGGCGCGACCGCGGTCGAGATCGAGATGCTCGAGCACGAGGTCAGGGATGTCCTGAACCGGACGGCGCCGCGACGCTTCGCGGTGCTGCGCCCCCTCAGGGTCGTGATCGAGAACTACCCCGAGGGGCAGGTCGAGGAGCTGGAGGCCGTCAACAACCCGGAGGATCCCTCGGCCGGGACGCGTACGGTGGCCTTCACCCGCGAGCTCTGGATCGAGCGCGACGACTTCCTGGAGGATCCCCCGAGCAAGTTCTTCCGCCTCGCCCCGGGCCGCGAGGTGCGCCTGCGGTACGCCTACTTCGTGACGTGCACCGACGTCGTCAAGGACGCAAGCGGCGAGATCGTCGAGCTCCGGTGTACCTACGATCCGGAGACCCGCGGCGGCGACGCCCCGGACGGGCGTCGCCCCAAGGCGACGCTGCACTGGCTCTCGTCCGAGCACGCGGTGCCGGCCGAGGCTCGTCTCTACGACCGCCTCTTCACCCGCCCCGATCCCGGCGCCGACGGCGACCCCTTCGCCGACCTCAACCCGAGCTCTGAGACCGTGCTCGAGGGGTGCCTCGTCGAGCCGGCGCTCGTCGAGCTGCCGATCGGCGACACCGTCCAGTTCGAGCGTCTCGGCTACTTCTGCCCCGATCCGAGCTCGGCGCCGGGGCGGCTCGTCTTCAACCGCACGCTCGGCCTCAGGGACAGCTGGGCCAGGCTGCAGGCGCAGCAGGGCACCGCGCGTGAAGCGCAGCGCTGACTCAGCTCCAGGGCGCCTGCGCCCACAGGTCCGGCCGGCCTAGGCGCCAGCGCGGAAACGGCGCGTACGCCTCGCTCGGCCTCGACGTCCGGCGCTCGACGCCGGCGCCCCGGGCCTGCGCGACCTCCGATTCCGGATAGACGATCGACCCGCCCTCGCGCCGCGCGCCCGTCATGAAGATCACGCACGGCCCGTCGCCGACGCCGACGAACGTGTGCCTCGTGCCCGGCGGGCAGTGCACGAAGTCCCAGGCGCGCAGCGGCCGCTCCCGTTCCTCGACCAGCAGCAGGCACTCGCCGGCGAGCACGAGGAAGTTCTCCTGGCTCGACTCGGCGTGGTACATGCCGGTCGGCTTGCCCGGCTCGAGCACCGCGAGCGTGAAGCCGACCTCCGGGAACATCTGCGGCCGCGCGTCCGGCCGCTCCTGGAGGACGCGCTCGCTGCTCTCGAAGACGCAGCGGGCGCCGAACGCGTCGTTCCGCACCCACGCGGCCTCGGCGACGTTGACGACGAACCAGCCCGGGCCGACGGGCGCGAGGCCCGAGCCGACCTGCTCCAGACGCGCTTCCTCGACGGCCATGCCGCTCCTTCCGTAGGGTGAGCCGGCAATGCTGACGAATCGCTCCGCACCGCCTGCGACCGTCACGCCCGTCCTGATCTACCCGGACGTGCGCGAGGCGGTCGCGTGGCTCGAGCGCGCGTTCGGCTTCGGCGAGCGGGTCCGGATCGGCGAAGACCACCGCGCGCAGCTGCGGGTGGGCGAGGACGCTTCGATCGTGGTCGCGGACGTGCGCCGGGACAAGGTCGCGCCGAGCGGCGGAGTCGTGACGCACGAGATCAAGGTGCGCGTGCCCGACGTGGACGCCGCCTTCACGCGCGCCCGCGAGGCCGGCGCAACGGTGCTCGAGGAGCCGCACACGTGGGAGTACGGCGAGCGCTCGGGCGTCGTCGAGGACCCCGCGGGCCACCGCTGGGAGCTGACGCAGACCGTGCGCGACGTCGAGCCCGAGGAGTGGGGCGGCGTCACCGTCGCTCCCTGGTGAGGCTCAGAGCGGCTCCGTCCAGACGAGCACCGCACCGTCGAGCACGACCGTTCCGTCCTGGTTCGTGATCGTCGTGCGCAGCTTCGTGATCGGCTTGTCCGGCCGCACCTCGAGCACCTCGACCTCGGCCGTGATCGCGTCGCCCGGCCGGACCGGCCCACGAAAGCTCCAGTCGACGTGGAGGAAGACGCTGCCCGGGCCGGGAAGGTCCTCGGCGACGACGGCGTTGAGCAGGCCGGAGTTGACGCCGCCCTGGACGATGACGCCGCCGAACCGGCTCGCGGCGGCGAGCGCCTCGTCGTGGTGGAGCGGGTTGCGGTCGCCGGTCAGCTCCGTGAAGAGCTCGATGTCCCGCTCGCTGACGACTCGCGTTCGCCGCGCCCGCTGCCCGACCTCTACCCGCATCGATGGCGAGCGAGCCTACGCGACCGCGCGCACGCTAGGTTTCGCCGCGTGAGCCTGCGCGTCGCCTGGATCTCGCGCTGCCCGGTCAAGGGACTTGCCGTCCGACAGCTCGACGAGTGCGAGCTGACGGAGGCGGGGATCGCCGGCGATCGCGAGTTCTTCCTCGTCGACGAGGGCGACCGCCTCGTCAACGCGAAGGGGCTCGGCGTCCTGCAGCAGATCGTCCCGCACCACGACCGCGACGCCGGGACGCTGACGCTCGTCTTCCCGGACGGGACGACGCTCTCGCAGGAAGTCGGCTTCGACGGCTCGCTGGAGGCGCGGTTCTGGGGCGACCCGGTCGAGGTTCGCGTCGTCGACGGGCCGTGGAGCGAGGCCATCTCCGACCTCGCCGGTCGCGACCTCCGCCTCGTCGCTCCCTCGGGGCCGGCGCCGGACCGCGGCCGCAGCGGCGCCGCGACGCTGCTCGGGACCGGCTCCCTGCGGGCGCTCGCGCGAACGCTCGGCGTGGAGGACGTCGACGGGCGCCGCTTTCGCATGAACTTCGGCATCGACGGCCTCGCCGAGCACGGGGAGGACGAGTGGCTCGGCCGCCGAGTGCGGCTCGGCGAGGCGATCGTCGTGCCGCAGGGGAACGTCGGGCGCTGCGCGGTGACGACGCAGAACCCCGAGACGGGCAGGCCTGACCTCGACACGCTGAAGGGGCTCGCGGCCTACCGCGGCGAGCTCGAGACGACGGAGCCGCTCCCGTTCGGCGTCCACGCGGCCGTCGCGGAGCCGGGCCGGGTTCGCGTCGGCGACACCGTCGAGCCGGCCTGACGCGGCGCCGGCGTGACCCGCTTCGTCGTCAACTGCGACACGCTCCTCCGCCTCGCGGCCGGCGAGCTCGAGGTCGCCGCGGAGCACCAGCTCGTCGCGCCGACCCTCGTCCGCTCGCAGGCCCTGTCGGCGCTCTATGAGGCGGCGCGCCGCGGCGAGATCTCGCCGGAGCAGGGGCTCGAGCGGGTAACGCGGATCAACTCGCTGAAGGTCCGCTTCCTCGGCGACAAGGTGCTGCAGCGGACGGCATGGAGAGTCGCGGCCGAGCTCGGCTGGGAGACCACGTACGACGCGGAGTTCGTGGCGCTGACGCAGCTGCAGGGCGACGTCTTCGTCACCTCCGACCGGGCGCTGGCGCAGGCGGTGGGCGGGCTGGTCGAGACGGCGGCGCCGGACGCGCTGGGCCGCGCCTGAGCGCCTCGGCCCGGCGTCAGACGGGCTCGACGCCCGGGAACGTCCAGGAGCCGTCGAGCACATCGGCGCGCGGGCGGTAGAGCCGAACGGTGTAGTTCCAGCCGGCCGTGATCGGCAGGCAGTTGGGGCGGCCGTCGCCGCAGCCGCCGAAGTGAATCGTCACCGAGCCGTCGCCGTTCGGTGTCGCCGTGAGGTTGTTGACGCTGTAGGCGTCACGGTCGTTCGGCTCGAAGAAGCCGTCGGCGTTGTACACCGAGATCGACCAGAACCCGTCGACGGGCACGTCCCGCACGGTCAGCTCGTACTCGCCGGCGGCCTCCCCCGGTTCGACACTGAGATACCGCGCCTCCCGGTCGGGCAGACCGCCGTACCCGGCTGCGGTGCCGACGAGGTGCCGCACCGGGTCGACCTCGTCCCTGGCGCCGAATGCATGGTCGAAGCTGCCGACGTGCTTGGCGAGCTCGAGCACCGCCTTGCGCGTGGCATCGAAGCTCGCCGTCTCGTAGTCGGGCAGCTCGAACGGCTGCGCCGAGCCCGCCTCGAAGCCAAACCGATCCTGAATCGCGTTCACGGCCGCGACGTCGGCGGGGTCGTCCGCAGCGACGAGCACTCGTACGGCGACGAGCACCCACGGCGTGTCGAACGCTTCCACCGTCAGCTCGTGCCGGCCCGGCTCGTGGAAGACACCGTTGATGTAGTGATCCTGGTTGACGACCATCACGGAGAGGTACCGGTCGCCGCTGTCCGGAACCGTCACCGTCGCTCCTGCCGAGATGTCCGCGACCACGAAGCTGTAGAGCGTGTCGCGGTTCATCCGGATCACCGTCTGCTCGTCGACTGCCGTCGGCGTCCTGTTGTGCCTGAAGACGTTCACGCCCCCGGCATCGGCCTGCAGCGCCGCGAACATCCGGTCGCTCTCGGCACGAACGAAATTGTCGACGGTGACCGGTACGGACATTCGACCTCGTCTCCTCCTGCTGCGGGATCATCTCAGCTGTCCACGCCTCGTGGCGGCGGCGCAGCGGTGGGGTGCTTCGACGGAGGTGCGTCGGCGTTCGCAGCTGACGCCCGTCCCTAGAACGGGAATTCGCTGACGCGGACGCGAGCGCCGAGCCGGATGCTCTGGTCGACGCGAACGTGATCGACGTGCCCGGCCGCGAGGCCTTGGCGGGCGACGCCTTCGTCATCCCGGCAGCCAAGCCTTGTCGCGGCTATCGCTGGCCGCGCGACGGCGAGCCGTGCCTCTTCCTCGCGGTCGCCCCGGCAGGCGCCGGCTTCACGCGGCTGTAGGCGTCACGTAAGGCCGAGGTCGAGCGCGACACACGGCTCGTCGCCGACGACCCAGGCGTCGTGTCCAGGAGGGATCAGGTAGACGTCGCCGGCCGCGGCCTCGACCTCCGCGCCGTCCTCCATCCGGAAGCGCATCCGGCCAGAGACGAGGTAGCCCAGGTGCCGCTCAAGGCACAACCGATCTCCGCCGGCGCCCGCGTGCTTCGACCAGCGCCAGCCGGGCTCGAACGTGGCCCGGTCGAACGCGACTCCGCCGAGCTCGACGAGGTCGATGCGCGCCAGGAGGACGGTCCGGGTGGCGTCCGCCGCATCCAGGCTCTTGACCTGCGGCCGCTCGTCCACCCTTCGATCATAGGAACCGCGGAGGGCCGGTGTGGGCAAACGCACTCACTCCGCTCTGCAAACGCAGACCCCGGCCCCGTCCAGGGCGGCTACGGTGGCTCGACCAGGCTGCTTCGTCTTCCTCGGGCGCGTTCGACGCGCCCTCGATCTCGAAGGACTCCGGTGTCGGTCGAACCCGCGAGCTACGGAAGGAAGACATCTCGTCCAACGGCCAGCACGACCACGAGCTCCGCGTGGCTCGCAATCAAGCGCTGTTCCGCGCGGTCAACGAGAAGATCCGCGAGATGAACGACGGCGTCGCGGTGCTCACCGGCACCTTCGCCGTCACGTGCGAGTGCGGCGATCTCGCCTGCCTCGAGCTGCTCGAGCTTCCGGTCGAGGCGTACGAGCGGGCGCGGGAGAGCCCCTACACGTTCGTCGTGCTCGCCGACCACGTCGATCCAGACGTCGAGCGCGTGGTCGCCACGGACGACACGCACGTGATCGTCGAGATGCCGGGAACGGCTGCCCGCCGCGTCCTCGACGACACCGCTCCGGTGACACTGCAGCACCGCGAGGGCGATTAGGTGTCCCGGCGCGAGTGGCTGGAGCACCTGGCCGTCGTGACGGGGCGTCTGGTCGGCGATCTCCGGGAGCGCGACGGGGCGGCTCTTCGTCGGCTGCGGACCGACGTCGAAGGCCTGCGCCTGCGCGTGACCGACGAGCTCGTGCGGGAGCGGCGCGACCATCCGCGACTGCTCGTCTTCCTGTGTGGCACGACCCTGATGCACAGTGCCGGCTCCGGGCGCACGCGCGAGGAGCGCGTCGCCCAGGCGCGACTCGGAAGCGACCCGACCTTGGGCGACTACGCGACCTATGTCCCGACCG
This sequence comes from Gaiellaceae bacterium, assembly GCA_035455605.1. GTDB lineage: Bacteria > Actinomycetota > Thermoleophilia > Gaiellales > Gaiellaceae > AC-32. The sequence continues at coordinate 2,983 of DATIER010000111.1, read as the reverse complement.
AGGACGCGTTCGAGAAGCTTCAGGCGTGGAGCGACCAGGGTGCCGAGATCTCCTACCTGAGCTATCACCGCGATGCAGCGGGAGTTGCCGCGTCCGCGGACGCCCTGACGCGGCACGGGTTCCCGCCGGGAACGGTTGTGGCCCGAGCAGAAGGCGAGACGTACGACGACGTCGTGGCACGAGCGGCTCCCGACATCCTCATCGAGGACGACTGCACCAGCACGGGCTCGTACGACATCGCCTACGAGCAGCTCGGGCCGCAGCTGCGCGGCCGGATCAGCTCGATCGTCGTGCCGCAGTTCGGCGGGCTCGGCCAGCTGCCCGCGAACCTGAAGAGCCTGCTCAGCTGCACCGCGTGAACGGAACCCCCCTCTTCTGACGGGGTCGAACTCGCCTTGTGGCCGCGGACGGCTACGCCGTAGGATCGGTTTCCGTGCGGCGGGCGTCCGCTCGCACACCTACGAGAGGGGATACATGGGGAAGATGCGACTTCTGCTGGCGCTGGTTGCCGTGTGCGGCCTGACGACCGTGAGCTCGTCGGTTGCCGCGGCTCCGGGATCGGCGACCTGTAGCGGCGGCCCGATTGCCGGCGGCACGTACAAGAGCCTCACGGTGACCGGGTTCTGCTGGTGGGCCGGCGATCCCGTCACCGTCACCGGCAACCTCACCGTCGCCGACGGTGCACTGCTCAACGACCACGCGTTCTCGACCGCAAGCGTCAGCGTCGGCGGGAACGTCAAGGTCGGCAAGGGCGCGGTCCTGGGCCTCGGGAGCTACAACCCGCGGTCCGGCCAGCACACGACGGTGGCCGGCAACATCATCGCCGACCAACCGCTGAGCATGTACCTCAGCTTCATCACGGTGCACGGCAACTTCATCTCGAACGGCGGTGGCGGCGGCGTCACCGGCGAGTTCCGCAACTACCCGACCAAGGACATCACGGTCGACGGGAACATGGTCATCCAGGGCTGGACCGGCGGCTGGATCGGGGCCATCCGCGACCACGTCGGCGGCAACCTCGTCTTCTCGAACAACACGAGCGTGATCAACGGCCTCGTCGATCCTCCCGTTCCGGGCGAGGTCGATTCCGACTCCAGCGAGGTGATGACGAACGTCGTCGGCGGCAACCTGATCTGCCACGGGAACACGCCCGCTGCACAGGTGAACCCCGACGACGGCGGACAGCCGAACACCGTCGGCGGCCAGAAGATCGGCCAGTGCGCGGGGCTGTAGCCGCCTAGCCAGGAGGTACCGGTAGGGGTCGGCCCTCGCGGCCGGCCCCGGCCGGGATCGCCGAACGCTGCTGGTCGAGACCCGGCAGAGCGGGCCGACCGGCGATGCGGTCGACCATGGCGGCAGCGGCCGCGAGACCCGCCACGATCGGGTCGCGGCCCGGCTGGCCCAGCACGACCCCGGTGATCGTCGTCCGGTTGCCGTCGATCCGGCGAACGGCCCGGAAGGCGAAGCAGTCGCCGGCCGCGTCGTCCGAGCCGGTCTTGACACCGACGAACCCGTCGTGGCCGAGCAACGTGTTGGTGTTGTGGACGGTGCCGGCGACCGGCAGCGTCGCGCTGGGCGTGGAGACGATGCGCGCGAACGCCGGCAGCCGCATGGCCCGTACGACGATGCGCACCTGGTCGGCGGCCGTCGACACCGTCGAGTCGTCGTAGCCGCTCGGGTCGGTGTAGCGGGTGCGGGTCATGCCCAGCGACCGGGCGGTGGCATTCATGCGGGCCACGAACCGGTCAGTCGAGCCGGCGTCCCAGCGCGCGAGGACCGCGGCGATGTTGTTCGCCGACGGCAGCAGCAGCGCCTGCAGCGCCTGCCGCTCGGTCAGCCGCTCTCCGGCTGCGACGGGCACGACCGACTCCTGCTGCCCGCTCCGACGGTCGGTGTCGGCGACGTCGGCGTCGGCGAGCGTGATCGTCGGTCCGTCGTGGCCGGGCCGTAGCGGGTGGTCACGGAGCACGAGGTAGGCCGTCATCACCTTCGCGACGCTGGCGATCGCAGCAGGGTGCTGGTTCGGGCCCGCCTGGATGCGTGAGTGTCCTCCCCGGACGAACGCGGCCTGGCCGAACGCCGGCCACACCGTGCTCGGCACCGCTTCGCGAAGCGCACCACGGTGCTCACGGCGAAGGGCGTCGAAGGGGGATGCTGCCGTCGAGGACGAGGACGCCGCCAGCTGATGGCCGAGCGATGCGGCGATCGCCGCGACGACGGCGAGCAGGCCGGCGACGCGGATCCTTCGAACCCGAATGCGACGGGTCGTCGTTCGTGCCGGTTCGCGGGAGGTCATGCCGCCATTCAAGGCGGCGCCGTGTTGCCGGCACGTACGGCGTTCTCGATACGCGGGCGATACGCAGCTTTTCTAGCATCGGAGCATGCGGGTGTTGATCGTCGAGGACGAGCCCTACATGGCGGAAGCCATCCGCGACGGCCTGCGCCTCGAGGCCATCGCGGCGGACATCGCAGGCGACGGTGACACCGCTCTCGAGCTGCTGCGCGTCAACGCCTACGACATCGCCGTCCTCGACCGAGACATCCCCGGGCCCTCCGGCGACGAGATCGCCGAGCGCGTCGTCGCCTCCGGCAGCGGCATGCCGATCCTGATGCTCACCGCCGCCGACCGCCTCGACGACAAGGCCACGGGCTTCGAGCTCGGCGCCGACGACTACCTGACGAAGCCGTTCGAGCTCCGAGAGCTCGTGCTCCGGCTCCGGGCGCTCGACCGCAGGCGCGCGCACAACAGGCCGCCCGTGCGAGAAATCGCAGGTCTGCGCCTGGATCCCTTCCGCCGCGAGGTCTACCGCGACGGCCGCTACGTCGCGTTGACGCGGAAACAGTTCGCGGTGCTCGAGGTCCTCGTCGCCGCCGAAGGTGGCGTCGTCAGCGCCGAAGAGCTCCTGGCGCGAGCGTGGGACGAGAACGCCGACCCGTTCACCAACGCCGTGCGCATCACGGTCTCGGGCCTGCGCAAACGGCT
>DATIER010000110.1:0-6595 GCA_035455605.1 Gaiellaceae bacterium | reverse complement strand
TCCACGGCGGGAGTATGTTCTGCCGGTGCCGCACTACGTCTCGTTGATGCGGTGGACGTCGAAGGGCGTCGCCGGGCTTCCCGCCTGGCGCGAGCGCGTCGAGGAGGGCGAGCGGATCGTCCACGAGGCCGGCGGGACGCTCGTCGGCGTCTACGTCACGCTCGGGCGCTATGACGTGGTCGAGATCTTCGAAGCGCCCGACGACGACACGGCCGCGGAGATCCTGATGAAGCTGCAGCGCCACGGGGCGGAGCACACCGAGACGCTCCGCGCGTTCACGCGCGACGAGGCCGAGGCGATCGTCCGGAAGCTCTGACGGCCACCCGTCCGAACGGGCCATGTCCGAGGGACAGGCCCCCGCGCCACTCGGAGGCTTCCGCGTGTCGCCGATTTCCGGCTACCGCCGCGGAATCCCCTTCCTCGACACGTCGGAGCCGGCCATGTCCGAGGGACTGTCCCTGGGACATGGCTCCGGGAACGCGTGAGCGTCAGGCCGGGCGCCGCTCGGCGACCGACTCGAGCCGCTCGCGGATCTGCTCGGTGCTCTCGCCGAGCTCGTCGAGCCGCGGCAGCGCCGAGAGCGAGTCGAGGCCGAAGACGCGCTCGAACAGCGGCGTCGAGCGGTAGCGGATCGCGCCGCCGATGCCGTCCTCGCGGCCGGCCTCGGCGATCAGGCCGCGCTCCACGAGCCCGGCGACGACCGAGTCGGCCGCCACGCCGCGGATGCGTGCGATCTCGGGCCGTGACACTGGCCCGAGGTAGGCGACGATCGCGAGCGTCTCCAGGGCCGCTGCCGAGAGCCCGCGCTCGACCGGCCGCTCGAACAGCCGCCCGCAGGCCTCGGCAGCCTCGCGCGAGGCGCGGAACGCCCAGCCGCCCGCGACGTGCTCGAGCACGATCCCGCTACGGCCCTCGGCATACCGCTCCGCGAGCAGGCCGAGCGCGGTCTCAATTCGCTCGCGATCGTCGTTGCAGGCCTCGGCGAGCTCCTCGACCGACAGCGGCTGGGACGCCACGACGAGCAGCGCTTCGACGGTGCGCGCCAGGCGGTCGACCGGCGACGCGGTGATCAGGCGGAGCGGGCGGTCCATTCCTCTCTCCTCTCCTCGGCGGCTTTCCGGACGCGGATCGGAGCAAACGGCGCTGCCTGCTCGAGCGCGACCTCGCCGCCGCGCCGCAGCTCCAGCAGCGCGAGGAAGGCGACGGCCTGCTCGATCCGCGACATCCCTTCCACTTCCGCGTCGAGGTCGAAGACCCTCCGCCGTCCGAGCACCGCCCGGAAGCGCTCGAGGAACTGCGCCACCGGCGGGAAGCGCAGCTCGAGGTGGGCGAGCGAGACCTGCGGCGGCTCGGCGGCGAGCGCGCGCAGCGCCGCGGCCAGCGCCTCGGGCTCCTGCGGCGCCAGCCGGCGTTCCAGCTTCGGCGCGAGAGGCGCCGGGCCCAGGCGGAAGAAGCGGTCCTGCTCGGCCTCCAGCCGCTCGGCGAGCCACGCCGCGGCCTCTTTCGCGCGCCGGTACTCGGCGAGGCGCCGCGCCAGCTCCTCGGCCGCCTCCTCGGGCTCGAGCTCCGACAGCTCGGCCTCCTCCTCCGGGAAGAGCCCGCGCGCCTTCAGCTCGAGCAGCGCGGCGACGAGCACGAGGAACTCGCCGCATGCCTCGAGGTCGAGCTCGCCCCGCTCCGCCAGGCGCTCGACGAACGTGACGACGATCCCGGCGACGTCGACCTCGGCGAGGTCGAGCTCCTCCTTCAGCACGAGCGTCAGCAGTAGATCGAAAGGGCCCTCGAACGCGTCGAGGTCCAGCTCGAGCTCGCGCACGATCACCGGCCGCAGGCTAGCGGCGTTACCGGACGCGGCCGCGCGGGATCGCCATCGCCGGCTTCTCGGGCTCCCGCTTCTCGCGCCGGAAGCGCAGCCGGCGCGGGCCGGGCTCGTCCTCGCCGCCGCGCAGGAACTGCCACCAGACGAAGAATGCCGTCGAGCAGACGAACACGACGAGCGAGACCCACGCGTTCAGCCGCAGCCCCGCGAAGTGGTGCGCCGGGTCGATCCGCATCAGCTCCTCCACGAAGCGGCCGGCGGTGTAGTACGAGACGTAGAGGGCGAACAGCGCCGGGGGCTTGAAGCGGAAGCGCCTGTCGAGGAGGAGCAGGATCCCGACGCCGACGAGGTCGTAGACGAACTCGTACAGGAACGTCGGCTGGAAAGTGCCGAAGTTCTCGTAGCCGGTGACCCGGTGCTCGGGGTCGATCTTCAGGCCCCACGGCAGGCTCGTCGGCTTGCCGTACAGCTCCTGGTTCCACCAGTTGCCCCAGCGGCCGATCCCCTGCGCGAGCAGCAGGCCGGGCGCGACGACGTCCATCAGCTCGCGGACGCGCACGCCCTCGCGGTGCGCGACGTAGGCGCCGACGAGGCAGCCGACGAGGATGCCGCCCCACACGCCGAGGCCGCCCTGCCAGACGGCGAAGACGCCCTTCCACTTCGGGCTCGAGACCTCGTTCCAGCTCGTGATGTCGTGGTACGCACGGGCGCCGACGATGCCGGCCGCCACGCCCCAGACGGCGACCTTCAGGATCAGGTCCCAGTCCCCGCCGCGGCGCGTCCAGCGGTAGCCGGACAGCAGGATGCAGGCCGCGATCGCGACCAGCAGCGTCAGGCCGTACATGTGGATCGTCAGCGGCCCGAGGTCGATCGTGCCGGTGTGCGGCGAGGGAATCGAGGCGAGGATCACGCGCGGGACATTCTGCCCACGCGCCTCGACGCCTGCGCCGGCGAGGTGGCTAGATCAGGATCTCGATCGCCGTCTCGTACGGACAGCCCTGCTCGACCAGCTCGACCGCGACGTGCAGGTCGATGTCGTGGCGCCCGGCGAGGGCGATGGCGTCGCTCGGGTCGTAGCCGGCGCGAACGAGCTCCTCCGCGCGCCAGTGCTCGACCCGGTCGAGCTCCGTCTCGGCGACGACGTGTATCTCCGCAGCAGTCATGCATTTGGTATTCGGTGCGAGCGTCGCGTCGGATCTCCCCCGGCAGGGGGATCTCAGCGCGTGCGCCGCGCGAGCGCGAGCGCCTGCTCCATCGTCAACCGGCCCTCCAGCCGCAGCGTCAGCGGCCCGTGCGTCCAGAGGAGCACGTTCCCGCGCACGCGCACGGGGGCCTGCGCGAACCCGTTGCGCCCGAAGTACTCGAACGCGTGCGGGCCCTCGATCCACAGCGCCTCGGCGCCGTCGACGCGGACCGGTTGGACGGACGCCTCCGCGGCGGTCAGCTTGCGGAGGCTGCCGGGCCCGAGCGACGGGAACTCGGACAGCAGCACCGTCTTCCCGTCCGTCCGCAGGACGACCGTCACCAGCGAGTCGCCGAGGACGAACGCGCGCGCCGGACGCTGGCCCGGAGGAAGCTCGAGCCGAGAACCCGCGCGACGCTCTGCCTGCGTCAGCGTGACCGGCGAGCCGAGGCCGGTGGCGCGCGAGCGCTCGGTCGTCCGCGGCAGCGTCTCGACCCGGACGACCGTTGCGCCGCCGAGGTGGAAGAAGCGGAGGATCGCTGTGCGCGCCTGCGGGACCGCGAGCGCGGCGGATAGGGCGGCGGCGACCGCGACCGCGACGGCGACGCGGCCCCAGAAGAACGGCCTGCGCATCGTGCGCTCCAGGACGGCCGGCGCGAGGTCGGGCGCCGGCGGAAACGCGAGCTCGCGGCCGAGCTCCTCGAGGCGCAGCTCGAGCTCGGTCACGCCTCCCCCTCCTCCGCGAGCGTCTCGCGCAGGCGCGCGAGCGCGCGTGAGAGCCTGGACTTGACGGTGCCGGCGCGAACGCCGAGTGCCGCCGCTGTCTCGGCCTCGGTCAGCCCGAGCAGGTAGCGGCAGGCGATCGCGTCTCGGTGCTCGTCGGGCAGCGCCTCGACCGCGGCAAGGAGCCGCTCCCGCTGCTCGCCGGCGAGGAGAGCCGCCTCGGGGGACGGGACCGCGTCCCCCGGGCGGACTTCGCCGGCCGCGCGCAGCGCCAGGCGCTCGCGGCGCACGGCCGAGCGGCGGCGGTTGCGGGCCTCGTTGGCGACGATGCGCAGCAGCCAGGGCCGCAGCTCGGCGCCGCGGCGGAAGCGCCCGAGCGCGCGGTGGGCCTTCACGAAGCCGTCCTGCGCCGCCTCCTCGGCATCGCCCGCATTGCCCGCGAGGAGGTAGGCCGTCCGGAACGCGAGTCCCTGATGTGTGCGCACGATCGTCTCCCAGGCGTCGAGGTCGCCGCGCCGCGCCCGCTCCACGAGCGCGGCTTCGTCCAGTGGCCGGCCCACCACCGACGGTTCTACACCGGCGACGGCGCTCGGGTTCCGGCGGAACCTCGGGCGGGCGAGCGGTGTAGATGCCGCATGATCTCGAAAGGAGCCCCCATGTTCCGCTTCAGCATCCTGTTCGCGCTGGCAGCGCTCGCCCTCCCGGCGGCCGCCCTGGCGAAGGGCCCGTCCGAGGGCTCGATCTCCGGGCCCGGGTTCTCGAAGACCGTCAAGGTGCTCAACGACGGCGGCGGCGGCTCGCCGGGCGACAACCTGACGCAGGCGAGCGGCTTCTTCCCGTCGGCGTTCGGCCAGTCACCCGACCCGATGTTGCACGGGAAGCCGTCGGGGCCGCTCGGGCCGCGCTACACCGTCGTCTGGAAGGTCCCGGGCGGCGGCGGCGAGACCTATCGGCTGCGGCAGGACCTCTACCCCTACGCCCGCGGCGGCGCGGTCGCGTACACGAAGCCGGGGCAGCCGGTCTTCGGCACGCCCTCGCGCGGCGGCTGGTACCGGAGCCCCGATTTGAAGCCGACACTGGTCGCCCTCGGGCTGGCGAGGCACGCGCCGAGCTCGTCGAGCGGCCCGAGCATCGCGCTGATCGCCGGACTGGCCGCGGCAGCCGTGCTCGCAGCGGTCGGCCTCCTCGCGTGGCGGCGTCAGCGCGGCCACAGGTCGCCCTCCACCAGCTCGACGGGGTTGCCGGCGGGATCGCGGACGTAGAGGAAACGCGTACCGCGCGGCCACTCGTGCTCGATGCCGGCCGCGCCGAGGCGTTCTGTGAACCACGGTGTCAGACACGGTACCTCGGGTGTAACGGCCGGCCCACAATCCCGCCGGTTTGCAGGAACTTAACGAGTTAATACCCGGTGTCAGGCATGGTCATGGTGACGAAAGTGTGACGGAGGCCGAGCTCTGGTGCTCCACGCGACGATCGGCCAACGCGAAAGGGCCGGCGCTACCCGGCCCTTTCGTCAAGTGATTCGCCTGTCCTCAGGCGCAGACCGTCTTGTCCGACTCGAACTGAACGGCAAGCTCGCCGTTGGCGTTCACGGTGAAGTGCGCGTGGTAGTCGGCCAACACCCTGGAGCCATCCGACCCGCGTGCGACGACGTGATTGAAGTCCGTGTCCTGTTCCACGAGCAGGTCGCCGTTCCTGACTGCCCTGATGGTCTCCGTATCGCTGAACCAGAAGTGCCCCGTGTAGGTCGGACCGGTACCGTCGAGAGGGACCGCCACGACCTCGGCGTGAACGTCCTCGTGCAAGCGAACCGCCCCGGTGTCCGGGAAATAGGTGAACGACACCAGCGCGTGGCCGCTGACGGTCTGGGCGTAGAGCTGGTCCTGACAGAGGAACGGCTCGTCGGCGAAGCTCTCCGAGAACACCGACATGTCCGTGCCTGTGACCGGTGGCCCTGCTGCGCTCGCATTCGCCGCCAGGACTGCCGTTCCGAGCAGCGCACTCAGCGCGAGAATGAATTGTTGCCGCATGGCTCCCCTCCTGCTGAAGTTGCGCAATACTGCAGGAATCTGCAGAAAAGTGCAATGAGATCGGCGCTACGCGAGGTGGACGCGCCAGGCCACGGCGAGGCGCACGCGACCGCAGCCTTTCCGAGCAGCGCTTGACCTCGGCGAAGAAGTCCCCAACCCAGGTGTCAGACGCGTGCCTGCACCGTCACGATCGATCCACATTCGCGCCGATTTGCAGCCGCGTTGCGACCCTAACCCGCGGTGTCAGACGCGTGCCTGGACCGTGACGATCGATCCACAATCATGCCGGTTTGCAGCCGGTTCTCGCGATACCCGCGGTGTCAGGCACCGTGACGGAAGTGTGACGGCGGCGCGCCGGCGGAGGCCTCACGCTACGGCTGCTTCGCCGAGCAGGGCCTTCACCTCGGCGAAGAAGTCCGGCTCGGGCTTGACCCGGTAGCCGCTCCCGAACTGGAACGTGCGCGGCCCCTCGGAGGTGACCAGGTCGACCACCACCGGCGCCTCGCCGGGGAAGTCCCGCACGACCGCGGCCAGCTCGCGGATGATCCCCGCACGCGCCCGCCGCGCGTCGAGCTTGAGGCGCACCTCGCGCCGCTCGGGCGTCGCCTCGAAGGCCGTCACCTCGATCGCGATCAGCTTCGACTCCCCTTCCTTGTGGTCGACGCGCGCCTTCACGACCAGCACCTCGTCGGCGGCCAGCAGCTCGCGCGACGCGGCGTAGACGGAGTTGAACACGACCACCTCGGCCGAGCCGACCACGTCGTCGAGCCGCAGGAAGACCATCGGGTCGCCCTTCTTCGTCGTCAGCTGCTTCACCGCGGAGACGATCCCTGCCACCGT
>DATIER010000109.1:0-14698 GCA_035455605.1 Gaiellaceae bacterium | reverse complement strand
CCTTCTCCAGCACGGTCGGCTCGGCGCCGAGCTCGCGCGCCCGCGCCGCGGCGACGAGGCCGGCCAGGCCGGCGCCGAAGATCAGCACCTAGGTGAGGGAGAACGTCGGCTTGTGCTCGACGTATTCGACCCGCACGCGCTCCGGCCCCCAGACGAAGACCGCGTACGTGTTCGCGGCGTCGACGATGTTGTCGATCTCGAGCCCGAGCTCACGCGCGGCCTCGATGTGCTGCTCGGCCGACTCGACTCGAACCGCCAGGTGGTTCAGGAGCGGCCGCTCGGGATCACCCGGCTGGCCGTCGTGGAACTCGACGAACGCGCCGCCGACCTCGACCCGCGGCGCCCCCGACGGGCCCGGCGCCGCCGCCGAGAACCCGAGCGACTCGTACTCGCGCGCGGTCTGCTCGGGCGAGCGCGAGTAGAGAGCGACGTGGTCGAGGTCGTACTCGACCTCCGTCGGGGCCTCGACGAACCCGAGCCGCAACCCCTCGGAGACGTCGACGTACGCCTCGCCCGCGCGCGGGCGCTCGACCGACCCGTTCAGGTCGCCGAGCGCCTCGTCGAGGCTCGACACGCGGAGCGCGACGTGCTTCAGGGCACCCCGCTCACGCGTCCCGTCCGCCGCGAACAGGGTCAGCTTGCCGCGCCGTGCGTCGGAGCCCACGAGCGTGAACGCGTCCGTCCGGTCGACTACGTGCATCCCCGCCTTCGTGGTGACGAAGTCGGCGATGCGGTCGCGGTCGACGACCCAGAGCGCGACGTGGTCGAGCGTCTCCGGCTGCACGGGCCGGAGCTTACCGACGGGCTACTTCCTGCGGTCGACCGCGCGCTGGAGCTGCTGCTTGTTCATCCGCGAGCGGCCGTCGATGTTCATCCGCTTCGCCTCGTTGTACAGCTGCTCCTTCGTGCGCCCCTTCTCGCGGTCGGTGCCCGACCGGCGGCCGCCGCGGCGGCCCGAGGACATGTCCTCGCGCGAGAGGCGCGACGACTCGCGCGCCTCGCCGCTGCGTGCCCGCTCCTTGTTCACGGTCCGGGCCGCGATCTCCTCGGCACGATCCTCGGAGCGGCCCTGGTCGAGCTCGCTCTCCTTGATGTGCTCGTACTGCCGCTCCCGCTTGTCGCTCCACGCTTGCTGGGGCATCGGATCCCTCCTCGGTTGCTTGGAGGACCGATCCCCGCGAAGCCGGATTTCTAACTCCGGATCGGCGCCGGGCCGCGGTCGCAGGATGGCGATCACTGCAGGCCCAGGAAGTCGGCCCCGGACGGCTGCGCGAACGTACCGCGCTCGAGCCCGGCAGCGATCTGGTCGACGACGCGCGCGACGTCCGCGCCGGGGAGTCGCATCGCTCAGCTTCCAGGTGAAGCGGCCGCTCGTCGCGCCACCTTCCGGAGCGCCGCCCGGCCCCGCAGGAAACTACTCGAGCGGCTCGTTCTGGACGTTGTGCTCGGTGGCGTACTCGTCCGTGAGCTTGTTGATCACGTCGGCGCCGTCGCCGTAGGCGTAGTTGATCTTCACGAACGGCTCCCACTTCGCCGGCAGCGCGTCCTCCGGGAAGATCGCCTCGACCGGGCACTCCGGCTCGCAGGCGCCGCAGTCGATGCACTCCTCGGGGTCGATCACCAGGATGCGCTCGAACTCGTGGATGCAGTCGACCGGGCAGACGTCCACGCAGGACAGGTCTTTGATGTCGATGCAGGGCTCGGCGATGATGTACGTCACGGCGCCGCCAGTCTAATCAGACCGGCCGGTCAGCCTGTCAGCTCCTCGACGAGCGCTTTCGCCCGCTCGTCGAGGGCCGATTTGGCGACGACCTGGTCGAAGCCCGCAGCGTGCGCGCGTCGCAGGCCGTCCGTGTCCGTGTGGTTCGTGAAGCCAAGGATCGGCACCTCCGGGTACGCGTCGGCGACCTCGTCGGGGTCGACGCGGGCGATGTCCGCGATCACGCAGTCGGGCGGGTCGACGTTCTCCGTCGTGGTCAGGTGGTGGCCGGGCAGAAGCCCTTCGAGCTTTCCTCGGAAGAAGAGATCGACCCCCACCAGCAGGATCGTCGCCACGTGGCAAACGTAGCATCCTTTCGCGACGGCACCAACGGCGCGATCTGATACGAACGGCGCGTGCCGCGCCCGCCTCTGCCGCCCGAGCTCGACGAGCTCCTGCGCCGCCCGAACCCGGCCGTCGTGGCCACGCTCCGGCCGGACGGCTCGCCCCACACGGTCGCGACCTGGTACCTCTGGGAGGGCGGGCGCGTGCTGCTGAACATGGACGCCTCACGTGCCCGGCTCGGCTTCATGCGGCGCGACCCGCGGGTGTCGCTGACGGTGCTCGACGGCGAGAGCTGGTACCGGCAGGTGACCCTGCTCGGGCGGGTGGCGGAGCTCGTCGACGACAGGGATCTCGCCGACATCGACCGCCTCTCGGTGCACTACGGCGGCGAGCCGTTCCGCGACCGCGAGAGCCGTCGCGTCAGCGCCTGGGTCGAGGTCGAGTCGTGGCACCTCTGGCCGCCGGCGTGAGCCTGGAGGAAGGCCTCGGCCTGATCCGCCGCGGCGAGTACTTCGCCGCCCACGAGGTGCTGGAGGAGGTCTGGCGGGCGGCCGCGCCCGAGGAGCGCGACTTCTACCAGGGCCTCGTGCACGTCGCGGTCGCCTGGTACCAGGCCGGCCGCGGCAACCGCGTCGGCTGCGAGCGGCAGCTCGAGAAGGCGGCCCGGCGGCTCGGGCCGTACGCGCCGGAGCACGAGGGCGTCGACGTCGCGTCCGTCCTGGAGCAGGTCGCCGCGGCGCGGGCCGTCGTCGTCGGCGGCTCGCTCGCGCTCGCGCTGCCGCGCCTCTAGAGCTGGCCGCCGAGGCCGATCGCGTCGAAGAAGCGATGCACGGCGACGTTCAACCACCAGTTGCGGTCGAAGAACAGCAGCAGGCCGAGCGCGACGAGGACGCTGCCGCTGACGACGCGGATCACGTCGTAGTGGTCGCGCACCCACCGAAACGCGGTCATCGCGTGCCCGAACGCGATCCCGATCGCGACGAAGGCGACGGTGAGCCCTAGCGAGTAGACCGCCAGCAGGATCACGCCGCGGACGACCGTCCGCGAGTCGGCGGCCAGCACGAGGATCGCGCTCAGCACGACGCCGACGCACGGCGCCGCGCAGACGGCGAAGGCCGCGCCGAGCAGCGCCCGCGAGCCCGACGCGCGCGCCCGCGTCAGCGCGCCGGGGGCCACCAGCCGCTCGGGCCACGGCAGCAGCCCCATGAACGCGAGCCCGAGCACGACCAGCACGAATCCCGCCAGCTTCGTCCTCGTCGAGAGGTCGACCCAGTGGCCGATCGCCGCCGCTCCGGCGCCGAGCGCCACGAAGACGACCGTGAACCCGAGCGCGAACGGCGCGCTCGCCGCGACCACGCGCCGCGCCACCCCGCGCTCGCCGAGCCGGTTGACCTCGACGGAGGAGATCGCCGACAGGTAGCCGGGCACGAGCGGCAGCACGCACGGGAACGCCACCGAGACCAGCCCGGCCGCGAACGCCGCCGCGAGCCGCTCACCCATCGAAGCGCCGCAGCTCTTCGTCCACCCGTCGCTCGTCCTCCGGCCCGAGCGGCCGCGCTGTCAGCGTCCACTGCGCCGCCGGCTCGCGCTGCCGCGACCAGCGCCAGGCGAGCGCGCCGATCACCGCGGCGCCGCCGAGCACGCCGGCGATCGGCAGCAGCCACGCGAGCAGGTCGAAGCCGTGACGCGGCGGCGCGGCCAGGATCCGCGTCCCCCACTGCTGGACGAGCTCGCGCTTGATCTGGCTCCGCGTCGCCCCCTGGTCGATGCGCAGCTGGACATACGCCTTGATCCGCTGCGCGGCGGGCGAATCCGACTGCGCCAGCGTCTCGCCCTGGCAGATCGGGCACATCAGCTGGCCCTCGAGCTCGCCGAGCGTCGGGTGCTGCTCGCTGGCCGCCGCCGGCGCCGCCAGCACCAGCGCGACCAGCGCGAGGACGAGCAGCCTCACGACTTCAGCGCCTGCGCGACGCCGTCCTGCACGTCGGTCGCGTTCACCTGGCCGGCGACGTGCACGACCACCCTGCCGGCGCGGTCGATGAAGAACGTCTCGGGCAGTCCCGTGAGGCCGTACGTCGGCGAGGTGACGTTGTGGTTGTCGTGGACGATCGGGTAGTCGAGTCCGTACTTGTGCGCGAACTTGCGCGCGTCGCCGGCGAAGTCGTTCACGTCGACGCCGAGCACGACGACCCGGCCCGGCCAGCGCTTCGAGGCCGCGGCGAGGGTCGGCGCCTCCTGCTTGCACGGGTAGCACCACGAGGCCCAGAAGTTCAGCACCACGACCTTGCCGCGCAGCGAGGCGAGCTGCAGCTTGCCCGGCCTGTCGATCCGGTTGAGCGTGAAGTTCGGCGCCGCCTTGCCGACCGCCGCCTTCTTGCCGCTGCCGTGAGCGAGCTTCCAGACGAGGAGCGCGAGCAGCAGCGCCACGAGACCGACGGCGAGTGCCTGCGCCCCGAGCTTCAGCCGTGCCGACATCTCAGGCCGAGACGATGAAGACCGTCGTCCCGACCGTCACGTGGTTGAAGAGCCACTCCGCGTCGGGGATGTGCATCCGGATGCAGCCGTGGGAGGCCGAGTAGCCGATCGACGCGTCGTCGGGCGTGCCGTGGATGCCGACGCCGCTCGCGGACAGGCCCATCCAGCGCGTCCCCAGCGGGTTGCCCGGCCCCGGCGGCACCGGCTTCTCGCCCGCCGCCCACGCCGAGTTCGGCGGGTACCACCACGGGTTGCGCCACTTGACGACGATCTGCCAGCGTCCGAGCGGCGTCGGGTAGGCGGACTGGCCGGTGGCGACGCCGAAGACGCGCTCGAACCGCATGCCCCGGTAGAGGTAGAGCCGGTTCGAGCCACGGCGGATCACGATCACCGGTCCATACGACGCCCGCGTGACCGACGGTTTCACCGCCGTGAAGCGGAGCCACACCTCCGGCCGGGTGTTCGTCGCGAGCGCGGTGAAGATCGCGTTCATCGCGTTCAGCTGACGCAGCGAACGGCCCGCCCGCTCCGGCGTGACGACCGGGCGCAGGTTCCGCAGCGCGAGCGCCGCGTCGACCGGCGCGTGGTCGAACCGCTTGGCCAGCGTGGCGAGGTAGCGCTGCGCGCCCTTGCGGCTGAGGATCACGCGCAGCTTGAGCTCGGTGCCCGCAGGAGCCGCCAGCGCCCGCGCGACGGCGTCGCGGACGTAGGCCATCGCGCCGATCCGCGCCGGCGCGAGCGCCAGGCGGCTGTGCGGCGCGAGCAGCACGACCGGGCGCGCGAAGGAGTCGGCGACGGCGGCGTAGGCGTCGGCCGACGTCATCCCGCCGACCTCGACGCCCGAGATCGTCACCCCGTCGGCGATCACGGCCGGCGTGGTGGTGGTGGTGGTGCCGGTGGTGCCGGTCGTCGTGGTCGCCGCGACGACGCCCGCCGAGAGGCCGCCGGCGGCGAGCAGGCCGAGCGCGAACAGCAGTGCCAGAGCCGCCTTCCTCATCCCGGCGAAAGTGTAGAGGTCAGGCGAAAATCCGCGGATCGTTCGTGACGACGCCGTCGACCCCGGCGCGCTCGAGCCACGGCAGCACCTCCCGGTCGTCGACCGTCCACGCGAGCACCGGCGCGCCGAGCGCGTGGCAGCGGGCGACGACGGGCTCGCTGATCACCTCCCAGT
This sequence comes from Gaiellaceae bacterium, assembly GCA_035455605.1. GTDB lineage: Bacteria > Actinomycetota > Thermoleophilia > Gaiellales > Gaiellaceae > AC-32. The sequence continues at coordinate 9,008 of DATIER010000109.1, read as the reverse complement.
ACAGCACTGCCGCCGTCGCGCTCGATCCCGCGAGCAGGCGGCCGATCCAGCGGGGGAGCGCCCGGCGGAGCCCTCGCACGATCGTCCGCGCCGGCGGGTGGAAGACCGCGCGCTTCGTCAGCCCGGTGCGGTCCTGCGGGTAGGTGCGCCCGAGGCGGAGCTCCGGCTCGACCGCGTGCAGCCTGCGCAGCGTGCTGCGCCGGAAGGAGCTGACGAGCGTCCGGCCGACAAGGCGGTGGCGCCGCAGCTCGTCGGTGACCGCCGCCTCTGCGCCGGTCGCCTTCAGGTCGAGGTGGACGCCCGCTCCGGTTCCGGCCAGATAGCCGAGCACGTCGTCGAGGATCGGCAGCCCGCCGGCCTCGAGCGGCTCGTCGTGCGCGACCACGAGGGTGCCGTCGACCGCGTGGACGTCGAACTCGACCAGGTCGCAGCCGAGCTCGACGGCGAGCGCGATCGCCTCGAGCGAGTTCTCGGGGGCGAGCGCCGCCGCGCCGCGATGGCCGATCCGGAGCATGCGGCCGTTCCGCCGCGAGAGGTCGATCACGAGCGCCTGACGACGACGACCGCGCAGTCGTCCGCGAGGTCGCCGGCAAAGGCGCGGCAGTCCTCGACGAGCGCCTGCGCGAGCTGCTCGGCCGGCAGCTCCGTCCTCGCGGCGAGCGCCGCGTCGAGGCGCTCCTCGCCGTACATCTCGCCCTCGCGCCGCGCCTCGACGAGCCCGTCGGTGAACAGGACGGCCGCATCGCCGCGCGCCAGCTGCACGCGCTCGACGCCGTACGTCTGCCCGCCGGCGATCCCGAGCGCCAGCCCGCGCACGCCGAGCGGTGCAACTGCTCCGCCGCGCACGACCCGCGGCGGTGGATGCCCCGCGCTCGCACAGGCGAGCTCCCCTGCGCGCCCGTCGGCGGTCAGGTAGAGCATCGTGATGAACTTCCCCTCGGCGATCTCCTCGAGCACGATCTCGTTGGCGGCGGCCAGGAAGTCGTCCGGCTCCGAGTGCTCGCGCGCCAGCGAGCGGAAGACGAACTTCGCCATCGCCATGTCCGCGGCGGCGTCGATCCCGTGGCCAGTGACGTCGCCGAGCACGACCGCGAGGCGGCCGTCGGCCAGGTCGAGGAAGTCGTAGACGTCGCCGCCGACGTCCATCCGCGCCGAGGAGGCGTAGACCGCGCCGACCTCGAGCCCCTCGGTCACCGGCCGCGCGCGCGGCAGGAGCGAGCGCTGCATCGAGTCGGCGAACTGCTTCTGCTGCTGGTACAGGCGGGCGTTGTCGAGCGCGAGCGCGGCCTGGCCGGCGATCGAGAGCGCGGCGTCGAGCGTCGCGGCGGTCACCGGCCGCCCCGGGTCGAGCGAGACCAGCGTCAGCGTCCCGAGGATCTCCGCCTGCGTCGCGATCGGGATCACCGCAGCGGACGACCCCTTCTCGAGGAACGGCGCGAGCGGCTGGAACGCCGGCCCGAGCTCGGCGGCCGTCCGCGGGTCGAGCACGATCGGCCGTCCGCTGCGGAAGGCGCTCGGCCGCGCCGGCGTGAGCGGATGCGGCAGCGAGAGGATGGCGCGCATCGGCTCGGACATCCGCTCGTCGCGGACGTGCATCGCCACCACGTCGAGCGCGGCGCCGCGCTCGTCCGGCATCCGCAGCGAGGCCGCGTCGACCTCGAGCGACTCGACGAGCGTCCTCGTGACGGCGTCGAGCGTGAGGTCGAGCGAGAGGCTCTCGGAGAAGACGCGCGAGATCTCGTACAGGGCCTGCAGCCGCTTCGAGGCCTCGCGCTCGGCCTCGAGCGCCTCGCGCCGCCCCTCGTCCGCGCGCTTCGTCTCCTCGTGGAGCCGCGCGTTCTGGACTGCGACCGCGAGCTGAGCCGCCAGGGCGAGCAGCAGCTGCTCCTCGTTCTCGGTCAGCTCGCGCCCGGCCTGCGGGTAGACGGCCAGCAGGCCGATTAGCTCGTCCCGGACCCGCAGCGGGACGGCGATCGCCGCCTCGATCCCGAGCTCCTCGAGCACGTCCTGCACCGCGGCGAGGCGCGGATCGGTGGGCGCGTAGGCGATGCCGAGCAGGCCGCGGCCGCGCGCCGGGCCGAGCAGCAGCTCGAGCAGGCGCTCCGCGACCCGGGCGTGCGGGCCCGTCAGCTCGCGCTCCGCGGCCGGCTCGAGGCGGCCATGCTCGGTTGTCAGATACACCGCCAGCCGCTCGGCCCCCAGCAGCTCCGACACGTGACCGATCGCCGTCTCCAGCGTGTGCGCGAGCGAGAGCTGCGCGATCGCCTGCCCCACGATCGTCAGCAGCGCGCGTGTCCGCACGAGCTCGACGGAGAGCGTCTGCCGCCGCTCGCCGGCGCGCAGGGCGTGGGCCGCGCGGACGGCGAAGGTGCCGAGCCGCTCGAGCAGCGGGTCGTCGGGATCCGGCTCCTCCGCCAGCAGCAGCTGGAGTGCGCCCTGCGGCGGCTCGCCGAGCTGCAGCGTCACGATCGCCTCGCCGGTCTCCAGCCCCTCGAGCGCCGCCGCGCCCGGCACCTCGCGCGCCCGCTGCGCCGCCTCGAGCGCCGCGTCGGGCGGCAGCGCCGTGCCGGCCAGCGCCGCGAGCACCGGGCCCTGCGGCTCGTAGCGCCAGACGGCGCACGCGCGCGCGCCGGTCGCCTCGGCCGCGAGCGTCGCGACCTGGTCGGCCGCGCGGGTCTCGTCGGAGCCCGCGGTCAGCGCGTCGCCGGCGAGGCCAAGCAGGTCCGGCGCCGCGGCCGCGCCGTCGCCGTCGCCGAAGGCACGCCGCGCCAGCGCGATCTCGTCGGCGGCCGCGAGCGCGAGCCGCCGCTCGCGGTCGTCGAAGGCGTGACGCCGGCGGACGAGCTCGAGCGACCCGACCACGGCGTTGCCGTCGCGCACCGGCAGCTGCAGGATCCCCTGCGCGCCGAGCTGCTCCGTCAGCCGCTGCAGCGGCGGCGGCAGCGAGGCCGGGTCGTCGCGCTCCTCGACCGGGATCTCGGGCGCCGAGACGCGCGAGCCCTCGAGCTCCGCCCGGAGCGCGGGCGAATCGGCGTGCACGGCGCGCGCCGTCGCGCCCCCGGACTCGTCCGCGAGCCGGACGACGACGACGTCCGCGGACGTCACCCCGGCCGTGCGCGCGGCGATCGCCTCGAGCGCCCCCTCGAGCCCCGTCCCACCCCGTGTGTCCCTGGCCACGGCCACGTCGTCTGCCCCGAGCAAGTATGGCTGGCCCGCTGGACCCAGCGGCGCGGCGCCCGGCTCCGCCGATCACCGCTTCGCGGTGCGTGATTCGGGATTTGCCGAAGCGCGGTGCGTAGTTGTGCCGATGACGTCGAGCGGGCGAGCGGCGATGCTTTCGTCCCGTAGAGAAAGGAGGCGTCATGGCTGGATCGCCAACACGTCTCGAACGGTGGTCTGCGCTGGTCCTTGCCGCCGGTCTTCTTGTCGTGGCCGGCTTCCAGGCCTATTGGACGTTCGGCACCTGGGGGCTCGACGCCGCATCGGGCGGAGAGCTCGACCTGACGGTCGCAGTACGGATCTCCAGTGGCGTCGTGGCCGTCGCCTTGGTCGCAGCCGCGGCCGTCGTGCTCGGACGCGTCGGCTACTGGGGGAGCCGCGTTCGCTTCAGCGTCTTTCGCTGGGGGACCTGGGTGACAGCAGTCGTGCTTCTACTCGGCGCCGTCAACAACCTCGCGGCGCCGACCGGCTGGCAGCGCGTCGACGGCGTGATCGCGCTCGCGCTCGCGCTGCTCGCGTTCGTCGTGGCACGGTCGGGCCGCGAATCGGATCACCGCTGGCACTTCCCCCATCGAACGGCCCACACCGCTCGCTGACCAGAGGGCAGTGCTCCTGAGACGGAAATAGCGCTCAGGCACGGGGCGTGAGAGCGCCAGGATGCTGGTGCGCCCACGCCCCGCCCATGGCGCCTCCCGGCGCCCGAGCGGTGAAATGGCCTACTAGACTCCCCGTGTGGCTCTGCCCGAGCGACAGCGTGTCGAGGAGGACCTGCTCGACCCGACCGTGATCCAGCGCAACTACCGCCGCGAGCGGATCAGGCGCCGGAAGCTCGAGGAGCGCGAACGGGAGAAGAGCCTCGCGCGCCTACGGTTCTGGCTCGTGCTGACGGCCGTGCTCGCCACGAGCGTCGGCCTCGCGATCGTGATCTGGAACCAGATCCAGCGGCTGTTCGGGCTGTAGCCGCGCACGGCTGAACGGCCGCCACGGCGCCCGCTCCCACGAGCGTCCGGAGCACATCGGGCAGACGGGCAGCGTGGTGTGGACGGTGACGCCGTACGCGCAGTCCGAGCAGCGGTACTCCCCCTTGCCGCTGTCGCCCACCGTCCAGAAGCGAACGTAGTCGCCGCCCGCGTCCCCCGGCGCCTGCGCACGATCCATCGCCATTCGACCGCGAAGATGCCCATACTTGCGGCCATGCAAACGCCCGAGTCGTTCCCACCGCCCGAGCAGGAGCCGCTCTACGAGCCCGAGGAGGAGGTCTACGTCCGGCCCGCCACCGGGTTCTGGACGCTCGGCGGCCGGCTCGCCTGGGTCGCCGGGCTCGTGCTCACGATCTCCGCGTTCACCGACTGGTACGCGGGCCCGAATACGACCGGCCCGACGCTGGCCGTGATCGCCTGGCACACCGGCGTGCTCGGCAAGCTCGTCTTCGTCGTCGGCCTCGCGCTGCTGGCGATCGCGGTGTTGCGCGAGTTCGGCTTCGAGCTGCCGCCGTCCGTGCCCGAGAGCCTGGTCGTGATCGCGCTCGGCTCGCTGGCGACGATCTTCGTCCTGATCCGGTTGATCTCGATCCCGGACTCGATCCCGCCGCCGGCGAGCCGCGGGATCGGCATCTGGATCAGCCTGCTCGCGTCCCTGGCCGTGATCGTCGCAGGGCTGCTCCGAGCTTCAGAAGAGCTGTAGCGACGAGCACCCCGAGCACCGCGCCGCCGAGCACGTCGAGCGGGTAGTGCACGCCGACGTAGACGCGCGACCACGCGACGAGCGCGGCCAGCACGTACACGGGCACCGCCAGCCGCGGAGAGGCCCACGCGATCACGGTCGCGCAGGCGAAGGCGGCCGCCGCGTGGCCGGACGGGAACGAGCCGCTCGAGGGCGGATGCACCAGCGGGCGCGGCTCCGGGTAGACGACGAACGGGCGGTCACGGCCGATCAGCTGCCGCAGCGCGAGCGAGAGCAGGTCGGCGCTCAGGCCGGCGGCGGCGACGGCGAGGAGCACCCAGGGCCGGCGCCAGTACAACGCGAGCGCTGCCGCGAGCAGGACGAAGAGGAGCCCGTCCGTCGCCACGCGCGTCAGGTCGACGAACGGCGTGTTCAGCCAGTCGACGCGATGGTGGACGACCCACCGCTCGAGGTGGTGGTCGAGCCGGATCAGGTCGGCAGGAGCTGCTTCGTCTGCGCGATCAGCTCACGGGGGTCGAACGGCTTGCCGATGAACCCCTGCGCCCCGCGCTCGGCCGCCTCGCCGGCGGCGCGCTCGTCGACCTTGCCGCTGAACATCACGACCGGCACGGCACCGACGCCGTGGCGGTCGTGGATGCGCTGCAGCATCTCCCAGCCGTCCACCTGCGGCATCATCACGTCGAGCAGGATCAGGTCCGGGCGCGAGTCGTCGAGCACGCGCATGCCTTCCTCGGCGCTGCCCGCCTCGCGGACGGTGTAGCCCTCCATCTCGAGGTTGACGCGCACGTACTCGCGCAGCCGGTCGTCGTCGTCCACGATCAGCACGACCGGCCCGCGCCGCGCCTCGGGCCCCGAGCGCTCGAGGAACGCGTCGAGGTCGTCGCGCCGGTAGCGGCGGTGCCGGCCCGGCGTCTTGTAGACCCGCACGCGGCCGTTGTCCGACCACTTGCGGATCGTGCTTTGCGCGACACCGAGATAGCGCGCGGCCTGGCCGAGCGTGAGCCATTCGGGCTCCCGCGTCGCTTCCGGGATCCTCGCATTGCGAGCCATCCGCGGCGAATCTACCCAAAGCTGCCGTTCCGAACACCAGCGCTCACGGCGCCGTCACGGTCACGGTCGCCGCCGGCGGAGCGAGCGTGAACGTCCGGTCCTGCGTCAGGGTCGAGGCCGGCTTCGGATTGTCCTCGAGCGCCTGCCCTAGCGCGATGCCGAGGGCGAACACGAGCACGAAGAGCAGCGCCAGGACGAGGCCGTTCCGGACCGGGTGACGCCGCCTGCGCCGCCGCTGGTAGGTGCTCACGGCTTGTAGTCGACGGCGCCGCGGGAGTAGAGGTGGAACGCCGCGTCCTGAACCGTCGCCGTCCGCGCGGGCCAGCCCAGCGCCGGCTCGGCTTGCTGCAGCGCCTCCTGCACCCAGCGGTCGGAGTCGCCGTAGGCCGAGGCGAGCTCGCCGAGCGTGAACGTCTGCCCGACGCGGCGCCGGAGCTGGTCGAGCACGACCTCGACCTCCGCCAGCAGGCGCTGGTACAGCGTCCGGTCGGGGGCCGCGGCCTGGAGCCGGCGATTGCCCTCCTCCCACTCCCGGCGCGTCGTCTCGAGGCTCCCGTCCACGGGACGCGATGCTAGACGGAGCAGCAGCGGTCGGGCCAGAGCGGCTCGACCTCGGCCAGGATCCGCTCGCCCAGCTCGTAGCCGGGCCGCGCTAGCGCGAAGGCGGCGTGCGCGTGCAGGCACTTGAGCCCATGCGTGCGCGTCTGGCCGCCGATCCCGCCCGGCAGCTCGGGCCGGAGGCGGCGCTGCTCGTCATGGCCGCGCTCGAGGCTCGCGCGCAAGCGCTCGTCCTCGCGCGCCGCGCGGCTCCAGCGCTCGACGCCGCCGTCGGCCTCGAGGCGCGCGATCGCCACGACGAGGTGGCGGCAGGTGATCCAGTACGTGGTCGGGAACGGCTCGCCGCGCTCGTCGAGCGGCGCCTGCTCGGTTACGGCCGGGAGGCCGAAGGGGCAGCGGACGGCCACGCGGTGGAACGCGCGCGGCCGGCGGCCGAGCTGCCGCTCCACGATCGTCCGGTCATCGTCCACCACCGTTGTCGATCGTAGCCCGGGCCTTCGTGTGCACCCAGGCGGAGACGCCCTTGACGATGTAGAGCCGCTCGCCGGGGCGGACGTACCCGAGGCGACGCGCCTGCTCGACGAGCGCCTCGCCGGTGCTCGACTGCGCGAGCCTGTGCTGCAGCGCGTGCTTCTCCGCCTTCAGGGCCTGGACGTCGGCGGCGCGGCTCGCGAGCTCGTGCCTGGTGTCGACGTAGCTGCGCAGCGGGCGCGCGTAGAGCAGCCCGACCAGCACGATGGCGCCCAGGCCGAGCCAGCGCATGACGTAGCGCGAGCGCGGCGGCTTGCGGGAGCGTTTGGCCACGCGGGGCGTTTCGCCGCCGCCGGCCGGAGCCCTGCTAGACGACGTCGACCTTGATCAGGTTGGTCGTTCCCGGCAGGTTCACGTGCGTGCCGGCGGCGATCACCACGCGGCCGCCCTCCTCGACCAGGCCCGACTCGCGCGCCGCCCCGAGCGTGCGCTCCAGGAGCTCGTCGAAGTGCGCAGCCTCGGGAATCAGGATCGGCGTCACGCCCCACTCGAGCGCCATCTGTCGCAGCGCGTAGTCGTGGTGCGTGAGCGCGAGGATCGGCCGCCGCGGCCGCAGGCGCGCGACCGCCGAGGCAGTCCGGCCAGAGTACGTCGGCACCAGGATCGCCTTTGCCCGCAGCGCCTCCGCGAGGTCGCAGACGGCGTTCGACATCGCCTGACCGACCGTCGGCTCGTCGCCGACCTCCGGCAGCTGGTGCCGGTAGGCGAGGCTCGGCTCGACCGCCCGCGCGATCCGGTCCATGTACGCGACCGACTCGACGGGGTACTCGCCCACCGCCGTCTCGCCCGAGAGCATCAGGGCCGAGCTGCCGTCGAGGACCGCGTTGGCGACATCGCTCGCCTCGGCGCGCGTCGGCTCGGCCTGGTGCACCATCGACTCGAGCATCTGCGTCGCCGTGATCACCGGCTTCCCGCGCTCCAGCGCCGAGACGATGATCCGCTTCTGCAGCAGCGGGACGAGGGCCGGCCCGATCTCGACGCCGAGGTCGCCGCGGGCGACCATCACCACGTCCGTCTCGCCGAGGATCTCGTCGAGCGCGTCCACGGCCTCGGACTTCTCGATCTTCGCGACCACGTGCGCGGGCGAGCCCGCCTGCTCGATCAGTGCCCGCAGGTCGCGCACGTCGGCGGCCGAACGGACGAACGACAGCGCGACGAAGTCGACGCCGAGGTCGAGCGCGAGCTCGAGGTCGTCCATGTCTTTGCGGGTGATCGACGGGATCGGGATCGGCACGCCGGGGAGGTTCACCCCCTTGTGCGAGGTGACGACGCCGCCCTCGACCACCGTGCACCGCGCGCGGCCGGAGACGACGGCGTCGACGTGCAGGCGCACGAGGCCGTCGTCGATCAGCACGTCGTGGCCCGGCTGGAGCACCTCGCTGATCACCGACGGGCTGACCGGCAGCTCGCCGTCGGTGCTCCCGTCGGCCGGACCGACGACGACGGGCTCGCCGCGCCGCAGCGACACGGGGTGGTCGAGGTCGCCGATGCGCAGCTTCGGGCCCTGCAGGTCGGCGATCAGCGCGATCGGCCGGCCGACCTCGCGCTCGGTCTCGCGAACGAGCCGCGCCCACTCGCGGTGCTGGTCGTGCGTGCCGTGGGAGAGGTTCAGCCGCGCCGCGTCGGCGCCGGCCCGCACGAGCTGCGCGAGCCGCTCGGGCGTCGAGCACGCAGGGCCGATCGTCGCGACGATCTTCGTCCGGCGAGGGACAGCGGCGGCGGCCACCGTGTCAGCCTAGCGAGCGCCCTAGCGGACGAAACGCGGGAACGCGTCCCAGCCCGGGTACACCGCGCGGTCGCCGAGCTCCTCCTCGATCCGGAGCAGCTGGTTGTACTTCGCGACGCGGTCGGTGCGCGACATCGAGCCCGTCTTGATCTGCCCGCAGCCGGTCGCGACCGCGAGGTCGGCAATCGTCGTGTCCTCCGTCTCGCCGGAGCGGTGCGACATGACGCAGGCGTAGCCGGCC
>DATIER010000108.1:0-11511 GCA_035455605.1 Gaiellaceae bacterium | reverse complement strand
TTGGCCGCCCGGCGCTGGCGGAAGTAGAAGGCGCCGAGCGCGGCGGCGGCGACGAGCAAGAGCCCGAGCACGAGCGTGCCCTTGTTCGGCACCGCGGCGAAGTTGATCCCGAGGATGAGCGCGCCGACGAGCACGATCGAGAGCACGCCGCCGGGGTGGTCGACCGGGTCGGTCGTCTCGTTCACGTGGGCCGGAACGAGGTAGAGCGCCATCAGCAGCGCGATGCCGGCGAGCGGGAGGGTGAGCAGGAAGACGGAGCCCCACCAGTAGTGCTCGAGCAGGATCCCGGAGCAGAGCGGCCCGAGCGCCGAGATCGCGCCGCCGATCGCCGCCCAGAGGGCGATCGAGCGCGTGCGCGCGGGGCCCGACCACAGCGCCGTGATCAGCGCGAGCGTCGTCGGGTACGCCATCCCGGCCGCGAGCCCGCCGATCACGCGGGCCCCGAAGAGCACCCCGATCGACGGCGCCCACGCCGCCAGGCAGTCGGCCGGGATCGTCAGGACCATGCCGAGGACGAGCAGCAGCTTCCGCCCGTAGCGGTCGCCGACGGCGCCGAAGTAGAGCACCGACGCCGCGAGCCCGAGCGAGTAGCCGACCGCGACCAGGTTGAGCGCGGTCTGCGAGGCGTCGAAGTGCTGCCCGATCGAGGGGAGCGCGACGTTCGCGACCGCGAGGCCGAGGTTCGCGACGGCCGCGACCGCGATCAGCGAGCCGAGCACGAGCCCGGCCCGGCGCGGCGCGGTCGAGGGCTCGGCCGCGGCGACCTCGGCTGCGGCCGGGTGCGCCGTGTCCCTCAGCGGACGCCCTCCGGCAGCGCCGCGCTCAGGGTTGCGACCGGCTCGACCAGGAGCGTCAGCCCGTCGCGGCCGATCACGCGCACGCGGTCGCCGGGGGACGCGCCCGCGGAGCAGCGCGCCTGCCAGATCTCGCCGTCGAGCCGGACCTGCCCGGCCGGCCGGCAGGGCTCGCTCACCACGGCCTCCTTGCCGATCAGCGTCTGCGCCCCCACTGCCTTCCGCCGGTGCTTGACGGTCCGGTTCCAGAGGCCGAGCTCCACGAACCAGAGGGCGAGCACGACGAAGAAGCCGACGAAGCTCCAGGGCGACGGGAGCAGGAGCAGCAGCGCGATCGCGAGGAAGATCAGCACGGCTAGGCAGGCACGGGAACCGACTTGGCCGGTGCCTTCGGCGTGAACGCGTGCAGCTCGTCCTGCCCGGGCTGGACGACGCCCCACGTCGACTCCGGCACCTCGTTCCACACGCCGGGGAGGTCGCGCAGCGGCTCGGACACGATCAGGCGCGCCTCGTCGTCGACGAGCGCGAGGATGTCGAGCTCCGGGTGGAGCTGTCGCACCGTCTCGACGGCGGTCGTGTAGAAGAGCGAGCGGGAGCTCCGCTCGCTCGAGTAGCGGAACGCCCAGATGCTCTCGCCGTTCGTGACGGCGACCGTCATCTGGATCGGGTGCTCGACCCCGTGCTTGCGGCCGACCTCCTCGATCAGCCCGACCGTCGCCTCCATCGCCGCCGGCGGATCGTCCTCGAGCCCGAACGTGAGCGCGAGGTGGAACATCACCTCGGTGTCGGCCGATCCCTCCATCAACGGGAACAGCGACGGGTCGATCGCGAGCACCAGGTCGCGCTTGACCGTGGCGAACTCGGCGATGAAGCCGTTGTGCATGAAGAGCCACTTGCCGTGGCGGAACGGGTGGCAGTTCGTCTCCTGCACGGCGGACCCGATCGCCGCCCGGATGTGCGCGAACACCACCGGAGACATGATGTGCCCCGACAGGTCGCGGAGGTTCCTGTCGTTCCAGGCCGGCTCGATGCTGCGGTACACGCCGGGCGTCTTCGCGAACTCGGTGTACCACCCGATCCCGAAGCCGTCCCCGTTCGTCGTCTCGGCGCCGAGCTTCGAGTGCAGGCTCTGGTCGATCAGCGAATGCTCAGGCTTGTAGAGAATCGTCTCAAGCGACAACGGCGACCCTGAATACGCGAGCCAGCGACACATGACCGAATCTCCTTCCGTCGACGCTGCAGCCGGGACCGGCGGCAGCGCGTTGCGATCCCACGGCGATGCTCCTCGTGCGCCTGGCCGGCGGCATCGCCCCGAACGGATGAAGGTCTGGTGGGCGCCTCGGCGCGCCGGCTGGTGGATCGGGGTGCTGTTCGCGATCGGCTCGGCGTGCTTCCTCGTCGGGCCGTTCCCCGGCTTCGTCGAGCTCGTCGGCTCGGCGGCCGACGGGGCCGTCTTCTTCGTCGGCTCGATCTTCTTCACCTCGGCGGCGCTGCTGCAGACGCTGCAGGCCGAGACGCGCGCCGACCGCTGGAGCTCGGTCGTGCAGTTCGCGGGAACGATCTTCTTCAACGTCAGCACCTACCACGCCCTGCGCACGGGGATCGACTCGAACGAGTACAACCGCCTCGTCTGGCGGCCGGACGCGCTCGGGTCGATCTGCTTCCTCGTCTCGGGCGTGATCGCCTACGCCGCCGTCCGCCGACCGCGGCGCGGCCTCGTCTGGTGGATCGCGGCCGTCAACCTCGCCGGCTGCGTCGCCTTCGGCATCTCGGCCGTCGCCGGCTACGTCGTCCCCTCCACGGGCAGCGCGCTCGACCTCGCCGCGGCCAACGCCTGGACGGCGCTCGGCGCGCTCTGCTTCCTCGTCGGCGCGCTCCTGCTGCTGCCCGCGAGCGCGAACGAGCCCTAAGTACTTCGCCGAAGGCGCGATCCGCGCGCGGCACGATGGCGCGCGTCCGGCGCGGGCCGAGACTTCGAGGTGCCCCGCGGGAGCGGAGCCGTTTGGCCCGCCTGCACCGCCGCGGGGACGAGAAAGGAGGGTGGAGCATGAGCACCATCCCGAGAGAGGTTCACGACGGCCGGGCGGCGGCGCCGCGGTACGACTACACGGAGCCCGGCTACGAGCCGGTTCCCGAGCGGGGAGCCGGGTGGCTGAGCTTCGCGGCGATCATGCTCGGGCTGGCCGGGCTGTTCGGGCTGATCGACGGGATCGTCGCGGTGTCGAAGTCGTCCTTCTACGTCGCCAACGCCCACTACGTGTTCAGCGACCTGAACACGTGGGGCTGGATCCTGATCGTCGTCGGCGCCGTCACGCTGCTCGCGGCGTTCGGCGTCGCGTCCGGCTCGCAGCTCGCGCGCTGGACCGGGATCACGGTCGCAGGGCTCCAGGCGCTGGCCCAGCTGATGATGATCCAGGCATATCCGTTCTGGTCGCTCTGCATCTTCGCAATCGACCTGCTCGTCATCTACGGGCTCGCGGTCTACGGCGGCAGGCGCCGCGAGCTGACCTGACCTCGATGCGTGCGGCGGCCGGGTCGCAGGGCCCGGCCGCCGCACCTGCCGAATGCTCCGATCCGGGTGACGCGCCCGCGTGCGACCGGGCGCGAGACTCGACGAGACCCCAAGGAGGATTGATGGCACTGACGCACAAGCGACCGCACCGCCTGGCCGACAAGCTGAGGCTGCATCCGCTCTTCGGCCTGGAGGAGGCGACCATCCCCCGGCACGAGCTGCCCGAGCACGAGCTGCCGCCGGACGTCGCCTACCAGATCGTCCACGACGAGCTGATGCTCGACGGCAACGCGCGGCTGAACGTCGCGACCTTCGTCAGCACGTCGATGGAGCCGCAGGCCGAACGGCTGATGGCGGAGTGCTTCGACAAGAACATGATCGACAAGGACGAGTACCCGCAGACGGCGGAGATCGAGGCCCGCTGCGTGAACATGCTCAGCCGCCTCTGGCACGCGCCCGAGGCGGAGCAGGCGACCGGCTGCTCGACCACCGGCTCGAGCGAGGCGGCGATGCTCGGCGGGCTCGCGCTCAAGCGGCGCTGGCAGCACCGCCGGCAGGCCGAGGGCAAGCCGGCGGACAGGCCGAACCTCGTGATGGGCATCAACGTCCAGGTCTGCTGGGAGAAGTTCGCCAACTACTGGGACGTCGAGATGCGGCTCGTGCCGATGGAGGGCGACCGCTTCCACCTCTCGGCCGAGGAGGCGGTGAAGCTCTGCGACGAGAACACGATCGGCGTCGTCGCGATCCTCGGCTCGACCTTCGACGGCTCGTACGAGCCGGTGCAGGAGATCTGCGCGGCGCTCGACGCGTTCGAGGCGGAGACCGGCATCGACGTGCCGGTGCACGTCGACGGCGCCTCCGGCGCGTTCGTGGCGCCGTTCGTCGACCCCGAGCTCGTGTGGGACTTCCGCCTGCAGCGCGTCGCCTCGATCAACGCCTCGGGCCACAAGTACGGCCTCGTCTACCCGGGCGTCGGCTGGGCGATCTGGCGTGACGCGGACGCGCTGCCCGCCGACCTCGTCTTCTGGGTCAACTACCTCGGCGACAACATGCCGACGTTCGCGCTCAACTTCTCGCGGCCCGGCGCGCAGGTCGTCGCGCAGTACTACAACTTCCTGCGGCTCGGCTTCGAGGGCTACCGCAACATCCAGGAGTACGCGCGCGAGGTGGCGACGCGGCTCTCCGGCGAGATCGCGGAGCTCGGGCCGTTCCGGCTCCTGACGCGCGGCGACGAGCTGCCGGTGTTCGCGTTCACGCTCGCCGACGGCGTCGACAACTTCACCGTCTTCGACGTCTCGAACGCGCTGCGGGAGCGCGGCTGGCAGGTGCCGGCGTACACGTTCCCGAAGAACCGCGAGGACCTGGCCGCCCTGCGCGTCGTCGTCCGGCGCGGGTTCACGCACGACATGGCCGACATGCTGCTGAACGACCTGCAGCGGCAGCTGCCGCGGCTCGAGCGGCAGCCGGCCCCGGTGCACGACGAAGACAGCGCCGCGGGCTTCAAGCACTGATGTCGAGCGCGGCCCGGCCCGAGTACGGCTCCCGGCCCGAGTGGGGGGTCGGCCGGCCGCGGTTCCACGTGTTCCGCGTCCTCGTCGCGTGGTTCGCGTCCGCGCTGGCGCTGCTCGGCGCGGCGTGGGTCGTCCCGGGCGCGGCCGTGCACGACTTCGGCAACGCGCTGGTCGCGGCGGCGGTGATCGCCGTCCTGAACGCGATCCTGCCGCCCGTCGTCGCCGCGGTGCGGCTGCCGTTCGTGGCGGCGCTCGGCTTCCTCGTCGTCCTCGTGCTGGACGCGCTGATGCTGCTGGCGGCCGACCAGATCACCGGCGGCGACCTCGAGATCGACTCGTTCTGGTCGGCGCTCGGCGTCGCGCTCGTCGCGGCGGCGCTCGGGATCGTGCTCGACGTCGTCCTCGGCACGAACGACGACGACACCTACACGTTCCGCGTCATCCACCGCATCGCGCGCCGCTCGGGCGAGCGGGAGGAGACCGACGTGCCGGGGATCGTCTTCCTGGAGATCGACGGGCTCGCGCTGCCCGTGCTGCTGAACGCCATCCGGAACGGCGATGCGCCGACGATGGCGCGCTGGCTCGAGCAGGGCTCGCACCGGCTGGCGGAGTGGGAGACCGACCTCTCCTCGCAGACGGGCGCGAGCCAGGCCGGCATCCTGCTCGGCTCGAACGAGGACATCCCCGCCTTCCGCTGGGTCGAGAAGGAGACCTCGACGATCATGGTCTGCTCGGCGCCGGCCGACTGCGCCGAGATCGAGCGGCGGCACCGCGTCGGCCGCGGGCTGCTCGCGAACGGCGGCGCCAGCCGCGGGAACCTGCTCTCGGGCGAGGCCGACCACGTCATCCTCACGGCCAGCCGCAGCGAGGCGGAGCGGCACGCGAACCCCGGCTACCGCGCCTTCTACGCGAACGGCTTCAACGTGCTCCGCTCGCTCGTGCTCGTGTTCTGGGAGGTCGTGCTCGAGGTCTCGGCCGCCTCGCGCGCGCGGCGGCGCGACGTCCGCCCCCGCGGCCACCGCGGCGGCTACTACCCGCTGCTCCGCGCCGCGCTCTGCGTGGTCGTCCGCGACCTGATCGTCTACGGCGTCCTCACGGACATGATGAAGGGGCGCCCTGCGGTCTACGCGACCTTCTCGAGCTACGACGAGGTCGCGCACCACTCGGGGCTCGAGCGGGCCGACACGATGGATGCGCTGCGGAAGCTCGACCAGCAGTTCGGCCGCATCGACCGCGCCCGCCGCTACGCCGCGCGCCCGTACGACCTCGTCGTCCTCTCCGACCACGGCCAGACGCAGGGCGCGACCTTCAAGCAGCGCAACGGCTACGGCCTCGAGGAGCTCGTGCGCCGGTCGGTCGAGCACGCCGACGTCGCGCACGTCGAGGCCGGCGACGAGAACCAGAGCACCGTCGGCCGGGCCGTCGACGAGGCCTCCGGAGGGAAGGCGCCGAAGCAGAAGAAGTCCAAGAAGGACGTCAGCGGCGAGCAGGTCGTCGTGCTTGCCTCCGGGAACCTCGGGCTGATCTACCTGCTCGACGAGCCGCGCCGGCTGACGCTCGAGGAGATCGAGTCGCGCCACCCGCGCCTGCTGCCCGCGCTGCGCGAGCACCCGCACCTCGGCTGGCTGCTCGTGCGCTCCGAGCGCGACGGCCCGCTCGTGCTCGGCCCGCGCGGCACCCGCCACCTCCGCGACGACCGGGTCGAGGGCGACGACCCCCTCGCGCCCTTCTCGCCGAACGCCGCCCACCACCTCGCGCGCGCCGACGGCTTCACGCATGCCGCCGACATCGCGGTCGGGAGCTTCTACGAGCCGCTGCTCGAGGAAGGCTGCGCGTTCGAGGAGCTGATTTCGTTCCACGGCGGCCTCGGCGGGCCGCAGACGCGGCCGTTCCTGCTGCACCCGGCCCACCTGCCGCTCCCGGACGAGCCGCTCGTCGGCGCGCCCGCCGTCAACGCCGTCCTGCTCGGCTGGCGCGAGCTGCTCCAGGGCGGCGAGCCCGAGCCGGCTCCGGCCGCGGCCGTGCCGGTCGCGGGCTCGTGAGCACGACCGCCGCCGCGCCGGCGGCCCAGGCGGCCAGGGGTGCCTCGGTCGTCCTGCTGACGCTCGCCACCGGGCAGTTCCTGATGACGCTCGACACCTCGGTCATGAACGTCTCGATCGCGACGGTGGCGAACGACGTCGGGACGACCGTGACGGGCATCCAGGGCGCGATCACCGCCTACACGCTGGTGATGGCGTCGCTGATGATCATCGGCGCCAAGGTCGGCGCGATCATCGGGCGCAAGCGGGCCTTCGCCGTCGGCTGCGTGATCTACGGCTGCGGCTCGTTCACGACCTCGATCGCGCCGAACCTGCCCGTCCTGCTCTTCGGCTGGTCGTTCCTCGAGGGCGTCGGCGCCGCGCTGATCCTGCCCGCGATCGTCGCGCTCGTGGCCGGCAACGTCCCGGTACCGCGGCGTCCGGCGGCGTACGGGATGGTGGCGGCCGCGGGAGGGATCGCGGTCGCCGTCGGGCCGCTGATCGGCGGCGTCTTCACGACCTATCTGTCCTGGCGCTGGGTCTTCGCGGGCGAGGTGCTGGTCGTGATCGCGATCCTGGTCCTCGCCCGCCGGATCGCCGACGCGCCGCCGGAGACCCGGCCGCAGCTCGACCTCGTCGGCGCGGTCCTGTCGGCGACCGGGCTCGCGCTGCTCGTGTTCGGCGTGCTGCGCTCGAGCGAGTGGGGCTGGATCAAGCCGAAGGCGGGCGGGACGTCATGGTGGGGGCTCTCGCCCACGGTCTGGCTGGTGCTCTCCGGCTTTGCCGTGCTCTACGCCTTCCTGCAGTGGGGGGCCTACCGGGAGCGTCGCGGGAAGGAGCCGCTCGTACGGCCGGCGCTGCTGCAGAACAGGCAGCTGCGGGGCGGGCTGACGATGTTCTTCTTCCAGTACCTCGCCCAGGCCGGCCTCTTCTTCGTCGTGCCGCTCTACCTCTCCGTCCACCTCGGCCTCTCGGCGCTCGCGACCGGCGCGCGGCTGACGCCGCTCTCGATCACGCTGCTCCTCGCCGCGATCGGCGTCCCGCGGCTCCGGCCGCAGGCGAGCCCCCGGCGTGTCGTCCGCCTCGGCCTGCTCGCGCTGCTGCTCGGAACCGTGATCCTGATGGGCGCGCTCTCCGTCGACTCGGGCCCGGAGGTCGTGCTGCTGCCGATGCTGCTGATCGGCCTCGGGGTCGGCGCGCTCGCGTCGCAGCTCGGCGCCGTGACCGTCTCGGCCGTGCCGGACGACCAGGCCCCGGAGGTCGGCGGCGTCCAGAACACGGCCACGAACCTCGGCGCGTCGATGGGGACGGCGTTGGCCGGGGCGCTGCTGATCGCGGCCACCTCGAGCGCCTTCCTGACGAACATCGAGCAGAGCGACGCGATCCCGAATCGGGTCAAGGACCAGGCGCAGGTGCAGCTTGCGAGCGGCGTGCCGTTCATCTCCGACGCCGACTTGCAGGCCGCGCTCGACGAGGCACACGTCAGCTCGCGCGCCGCCGACGACGCTGTCGCCGGCTATCAGGAGGCCCGCATCACCGGGCTGAAGGCGGGCCTTGCGATCCTGGCGCTGATGACAATCCTCGCGCTCTTCTTCAGCAGCGCGATACCGACCACGCAGCCGAAGGGAGTCCCATGACCGCCACCCGCAGCTTCACCGCCGACGAGGCCCGCGACGTCGGTGCTCGCATCGGCATCGACTGGAACACCGCGCCGTTCGACGTCGAGCAGTTCCGCATGGGCATGGACGTCGAGCTCGAGCACGGCAGCCACGACCTCGGCACGAACGTCACCGACGACGACCCGATCGTCACCGGCAAGATCGCGCTCGCGCACCTGAACGAGTTCCCGGACTACTACACGCGGCTCGAGCAGATGGAGCAGGAGGCCGAGCGCGAGCACGGAACTGCCTGACCGCCACGTGCCTGAGCCACAGCCCGTCGAGAAGACGCTGGGGGTCCGCGAAGCGACCTTCCTCGGCGTCGGCTCGATGATCGGCGCGGGCATCTTCGCGCTGCTCGGCGAGGCCGGAGCCGTGGCCGGCGCGGCGACCTGGATGTCGTTCCTGATCGCCGGCGTCGTCGCGATCCTGCTCGGGTACGTCTGCGTGAAGCTCGGCACGCGCTACCCGTCCTCGGGCGGGCTGATCACCTACCTCGTCGTGGGGTTCGGCCGCGGCCGTCTCGTCGGGACCGCCTCCTGGCTGGGCTACATCGCCGCGATCGTGATCGTGACGGCGATGATCGCCGTCTCGTTCGGCGGCTACGCGACCTCGCTGTTCGTCGGCAACGACGCGAGCAAGGCCTGGAACCACCTCTTCATCACGCTGCTCGTGATCGGCCTCACCGGTCTGAACCTCGTGGGGACGAAGGTGGTGGCGGTCGCACAGTCGCTGATCGTCACCGGCGTGCTCGTCGTCTTCGGCGTCTTCATCTGGGTGACGATCTTCGACATCGACCTCGACAAGCTCGCGTTCAGCGGCTACCCGTCGTTCTCGAAGATCGTCGCCAGCGTCGCCCTCACGTTCTTCGCCTACCTCGGCTTCAACGTGATCACGTTCGCCGCCGGCGACATGCGCAACCCGCGGCACGACCTGCCCCGCGCGATGTACGGGGCCCTCGGGATCACGTCGGTCGTGTACGTGCTGATCTCGCTCGGCGTGTTCGGAACGCTGACCGTCGCGCAGGTGATCCAGTACGGCGAGACGGCGATCGCCGAGGCTGCGCGGCCGGCCCTCGGCGACGCCGGCTTCACGGTCATGTGCGTCGCGGCGCTGCTCTCCACGACCGGCGCCACGAACGCGACGTTGTACGCCTCGTCGAACCTGACCGGCATGCTCGCGGAGGAGGGATTCTTCCCCGCGTGGTTCGGATCCGGCTCACGGCTCGGGAAGAACGGCGGCCTCCTCGTCACGGCGGCGCTGGTGCTGCTGGTCGCGAACCTCGTCGACCTCTCGGCGATCGCGTCGATCGGCAGCGCCGTCGCGCTGCTGATCTTCCTGCTCGTCGGCGCCGCGGGCTACCGGCGAAGGGTCGAGACCGGCAGCAACGGTGCGATCGTCCTGCTCGCGATGACGGTCACGGCCGTCGTGCTCGGCTTTTTCGCGGTCGACACGCTGCGGAACGCGCCGCAGACGTTCACGGCGATCGTCGCGATCACGGCCCTCGGGTTCGGTCTGGACTACCTTGCTCGCCCGCGGCTTCCGAGCGCGCCTGCCGCCGCGCGCCCGGCCGCCAGAGGCTGACCAGTCCGGCGATCAGCGTCACGACGAAGATCTGCCCGACGAGCATCTCGAGGCCCGAGAGCATCTTTCCCGGCTGGCCGGTGGGTACGAGGTTGCCGTAGCCGGTCGTGGTCAGCGTCGTGATGCTGAAGAAGACGAAGTCGCCGCTCTTGACGGGCTGGCCGAAGAACTCGCCCGGCTGGAGCTTGTCGACCGCCAGGTACACGTACGTGAAGAGGATCCCGAGCAGCACGTAGACGCTGATCGCGCCGAGGATCGTTCGAAAGCCCACCTCGTGCTCGGTGAGCACGGCGCCCAGGATCTTGCCCGCGGCGGTGGCGAGGAGCAGCACGCCGGCCAGCGCGGAGACGGCGAGTACGCGCCCGCCCGCGCCCAGCGCCGCAGCGAAGGCGAGCAGGACCCCCAGCGCCCCGAGCGCGATCGACCAGCGCAGGAGCCGGGGTCCTGCTTCCGCGCTGGTCAACCCGACGATCCCGCACGCGGACGTGACCACGGCGAGAGCGAGGGCGCCCCAGTCGTTGTAGGGAGCCAGCGAGGAGAGGACGTAGATGGCGATGACGAGCAGGAGGACGAGCCCGAACGCGTTTGCCACACGCGTCGCGAAGCGCGACCAGCGCTCGCCCGGGCGGCGGGAGAGCCCGTCGAAGGCGCCGACGCTCGGGTCAGCTGGTGAGGCCTGCGATTCCATTCCTCAGGAGCGAGATCGAGATGAGGACGAGGAGCACGTAGGCGATCGTCATCGCCCGGCGCTCGAGCCACGCCCGCGCGCGCGAGAGCACGCGGCCGGTCCAGTCCGGCGCGACCACCAGGAGCATGAGCGCGACCGCGAGCGGCAGCAGCGAGACGAGGGCGAAGAACACCCACTGGATCACGTACCCGGTGCTCGTGGGGTTCGTCTCCGAGATGTCCTTCAGCGCGAGCGGGATGAAGCCGCCGGGGTTGGCGAGCGCTGCACCGGCGCCTGCGATGGCCGCGATCGGCGCCGTGGCGAGGCCGCTCATCCGGTTGATCATTCCCTCCATCTGCGCGGGGTCCGGCGGGCGCCGCGACCTCCTCACGACCCAGGCGAGGATCACGGCAGCGAAGACCACGTCCACGACCGCGACCCAGGTCTTGGGCGTCGACGGCGTCTTCGACGCGGCGGCATCTCCGAGGACGAAGGCTGCGACGACGCCGATCGCGAGCGTTGCGGTGAGCGCGCCGACGTAGAACCAGACGCCCGTCCGGAGCGGCCGGTCACCGAGGACGAGCGCGAGCACCGAGAAGGTGAGCGTCGTCGGCGACAGCATAGCCGCGAGCGCGATCAGGACCAGCTCGACGTCGATCCACGTCACGCCTCACCCTGCTCGGACGCCTTGGCCGCCCGCTTCGCCTCCTTGCGCGCGTCGCGGGCCGCCTTCTGCTCGGCCGCCTTCGCCTTCGCTCCCTCGT
>DATIER010000107.1:0-13671 GCA_035455605.1 Gaiellaceae bacterium | reverse complement strand
GCCTCTGCCTCGAGCACGCGCGGCGCAATGGGCCGGCGGCCCGTCCTGGGCGGCTCGAGGCCTACGGGTTGAGCGGCGCGCAGCGCGGCTCGTGCGTCTCCGCCAGCCGGCGCAGCAGCGCGTGCAGCGAAGCGCGTTCCTCCTCGTCGAGCGGCGCGAGGAAGTCGTCCTCGAGCTGCCGCGAGAGGCTGCGCATGCGCTTGACCGTCTGCTTGCCGTCCGGCGTCAGCCGCACCAGGTGCCGCCGCCGGTCGTTCGGGTCGCGCCTCCGCTCGACGAGCTCCCGGTCCTCGAGTTCGTCGAGGAGCCCGACGAGCTGCCCGCGGTCGTAGCCGAGCGCGTCGGCGATCGAGCCCTGCGTCTCGCGTGAGCCCTCGTCGAGGACGAGCAGCACCGCGTGGTGGTACGGGTGCAGGCCCGACTCCTCGTAGGCGGCCAGCGCGCGCTCCTTGGCGGCGAAGCCGAGGCGCTTGAGCAGGAAGGTCGTCGACTCGAGCAGCTCCTGCGGCAGTCGCGGCGCCGAGGCGAGCGGGGCCTTGGGTGTCGATGTGGTGACGTTCATCGCAAATAGGGTAGCGCACTCAAAGGTTGTTCTGGTAGATTGTTGGCATAACCAACGATTAGGAAGGACAACCACATGGGGGACGCAGTCCGGACAGACCGCCGCTGGAGCGCACTAGCCCTGATCGTCACCGCGCAGTTCATGGTCATCCTCGACGTCGCGATCGTGAACGTCGCGCTGCCGTCGATCAAGTCCGATCTCGACTTCTCGCAGGCGAGCCTGCAGTGGGTGATCTCGGCCTACGCGATCATGTTCGGGGGCGTGCTGCTGCTCGGCGGCAGGCTCGCGGACGTGCTCGGGCGCAGGCGCCTGTTCGTGGGCGGGCTCGCGCTCT
Source organism: Gaiellaceae bacterium (assembly GCA_035455605.1). Lineage (GTDB taxonomy): Bacteria > Actinomycetota > Thermoleophilia > Gaiellales > Gaiellaceae > AC-32. The sequence goes on along the minus strand of DATIER010000107.1, from coordinate 12,775 downwards.
TCACCGCCAGCTCGCTCCTCTGCGGGCTCGCGTGGTCGGAGGCGTCGCTGATCGCCTTCCGGGCGGTGCAGGGCCTCGGCGGGGCGCTGCTCGCGCCGGCGGCGCTCTCGCTGCTGATGACGACCTTCGCCGAGGGCCGCGAGCGCAACCTCGCGCTCGGCATCTACGGCGCGGCCTCGGGCAGCGGCGCCGCGGTCGGCGTGCTGCTCGGCGGCGTGCTGACCTCGTACCTGAGCTGGTCGTGGGTCTTCTTCATCAACGTCCCCGTCGGCCTCGCGGCGATCGCGCTCGCGCCGGTGCTGCTGACCGCGGGCGCGCGCTCCGCGCGGAGCCACTTCGACGTCCCCGGCGCCGTGTCGATCACGGCCGGGTTGATGCTGCTCGTGTACGCGACCACGCGCGCGACGACCGACGGCTGGACCGCGCCCGTGACGCTGACGCTCTTCGGCGTCTCGGCGCTGCTCGTCGCCGCATTCGTCGCGATCGAGCTGCGCTCGCCCGCGCCGCTGCTGCCGCTGCGGATCTTCCGCTCGGGAACGCTCACCGGCGCCAACGCGGCGATGGCGATCGTCGGCGCGGTCGCGTTCTCCGAGTTCTTCCTACTGACGCTGTACCTGCAGGACGTCCTCGACTACTCGGCGATCGAGAGCGGGGTCGCGTTCAGCGGCTTCGCGCTCACCGTGGTCGTCGTCTCCAACCTCGCGCAGATGATCGTGACGCGGATCGGCGTCCGGCCGACGCTCGCGGCGGGGCTGCTCGCGAGCGTGCTCTCGGTCGCGTGGCTGACCCGCCTGCCGGTCGAGGGCCACTACTTCTGGGATCTCTTCCCCGCCTTCGTCCTCGGCGGCGCCGGCATGGGCATGTCGTTCGTGCCCGTCACGATCGCGAGCCTGAGCGGCGTCGAGCGGGCAGACGCCGGCGTCGCCTCCGGCCTCGTGAACACGAGCCGGCAGATCGGCGGCGCGGTCGGGCTGGCGGCCGTCAGCGCGATCGCCGCCACCTCGTCGAGCTCGTTCGCGAGCGCCAACGGCGTCTCCGCCGCGAGCGGCGCCGCGCTCGACCACGGCTTCCAGACCGGGCTCTACGCCCTGACCGGGCTGCTCGTGCTCGGACTGCTGATCGCGATCACGCTCGTCAAGCCGGCGCGGGCACCGCAGGACGAGGTCGTCCCGGAGCCCGAGCTCTCGGTTCTCGAGGAGGCGGCGTGAGCGCCGCCGTCCGGGAGTTCCGCGAGCTCGACGACCTCGTCCTGCACCTCAAGGGGCTGGTGCTCGTCCAGGGCGTGCGCGAGCGGGGCGGCGCCGACGAGTCCGAGCTCGCGATGTACGCGGCCGAGATCGACCGCGTCCGCGAGCAGCTGGCCGACTACGCGCGCGGCGCCGGGCGATGACTTTCGCCCGGCGCCGGCGTCTGCTCCCGTAGACACAGCTCCCGACGAAAGGACGACGCGATGCCGAAGGTCACTCCCTTCCTGTGGTTCGACACCGAGAGCGAGCAGGCGGCCGAGCTCTACACCTCCGTCTTCCCGAACTCGCGCATCCTCGAGGTCACGCGCTACGGCTCGGCCGGCCCGCGTGAAGAGGGCCTCGCGATGACGGTCAGTTTCGAGCTCGACGGGCAGCGCGTGGTCGCGCTCAACGGCGGGCCCGACTTCGAGCACAGCGAGGCGTTCTCGTTCTCGATCGACTGCGAGGACCAGGACGAGGTCGACCACTACTGGGAGAAGCTCGGCGCGGGCGGGGAGCACGGCCCGTGCGGGTGGCTCAAGGACCGCTTCGGGCTCTCGTGGCAGGTCGTCCCGAAGCGGCTGCCGGAGCTGCTCTCCGATCCCGACCGGGAGAAGGCGCAGCGCGTGATGGCGGCGATGCTGAAGATGGGCAAGCTCGAGGTCGCCGAGCTCGAGCGGGCGGCGGGTTCGGCGTAGCGCCCGCGCGGGCACAATGCCCGCGATGGACGACCTCCACGTCGAGCGCCGGCCCGAGCGGAGCCGCTACGAGCTCCGCAAGGGCGACGAGTTGATCGGGTTCGCCGACTACCGCCCGCGCGAGGGCGGGATCGTGATCACGCACACCGAGGTGGGGGACGAGTACGAGGGGCGCGGCTTCGGGACACAGCTGGCGCGGGCCGCGCTCGACGACGCGCGGGAGCGCGGCCTCGAGGTCGACCCGCTGTGCCCGTTCGTCGCCCACTTCATGCGGCTGCACCCCGAGTACGAAGGCTTGCGCCCCGGTTAGACTGCCCGAAGGTCTAGGAGTACCCCGCGGCGCTTCTGTCGAAAAGACCTTCGTGGACACGGACGAGATCGCCCTCCACCAACCGCTGATCGTCTGCCAGGAGTGCGGGCGCATGTGGCTCGACCCGGCCGAGCGCTGGCGGCTCTACCTCGACTCGGACGAGCCGCCGAACGTCGTGCCGTACTGCCCGGTCTGCGCGCACCGCGAGTTCGACCCGCACTAGGTCCCTCCGCACGGTCAGTGGCGTTGCCGTCTCCGCCGCGGCACAACTAGCGCAGGGCACGTTTCGCCACGAGGGAGGGTGATGGCGACGGAGGAATTGCGCGAGCTGCGGCCGGCGAGGATCAGGGAGATCCTCGACGACCTCGTGCTCCAGCGGCAGCGCCTGCGCAGCGCGCCGGCGGAGGCCGGGCTGCTGGAGGCGAACCGGCGCAGCATCGTCTACTGGCAGACGGAGCTCTCGCGGGCGCTGCTCGCCGAGCGCGGGCACGAAGCGCCGCCCCGGTAGCGTCGCGGCTGCGCGCGCGGCAAGGCACCGCTTTACGATCGGCGCGTGCCCGTGATCCGCGTCCTCGACCTCTCGCGCGTGCTCGCCGGGCCGTACTGCACGATGCTGCTCGCCGACCTCGGCGCGGACGTGATCAAGGTCGAGCGTCCCGGCGAGGGAGACGAGACGCGCTCGTGGGGGCCGCCGTACGCCGGCGGCGAGTCGGCCTACTTCCTGTCGGTCAATCGCGGCAAGCGAAGCGTCGCGCTCGACCTGGCACGGCCGGAGGCGCAGGACGTGCTGCTGCGACTGGCACGCGACGCGGACGTCGTGGTCGAGAACTTCCGGCCCGGCACCGCGGAGCGGCTGGGCGCGGGCCACGAGCGTCTCGCGCGCGAGAACCCGAGGCTCGTCTACTGCTCGATCACTGGCTACGGCGACGAGCGGCCCGGCTACGACTTCATGGTTCAGGCGGACGGCGGCCTGATGGCGGTCACCGGGGCCGTCGACGGCGAGCCGACGAAGGTCGGCGTCGCGGTTGTCGACGTGCTCGCGGGCTACGCGGCCGCGGCGGCGATCCTCTCCGCGCTGCTCGAGGGCGGCGGCCGCCGGATCGAGATCTCGCTGGCGGACACTGCCCGTTCGGCGCTCGTCAACCTGGCCCAGAACGCACTGGTGACCGGCGAGGAGCCAGGCCGCCAGGGCAACGCCCACGCGAGCATCGTCCCGTACCAGACGTTCCGCACCGCCGACGCGACGATCGTCGTCGGCGGGGCGAACGACGGCCTCTACCGGCGTCTGTGCACCGCGCTCGAGCGGCCCGACCTCGCCGCCGACGCCCGCTTCGCGACCAACCGCGCGCGGGTCGAGCACCGGGACGAGCTGGTGGGCGAGCTCGCGCGCGTCTTCGCGGCCCGCGGCGCCGACGAGTGGGTCGAGCGGCTCGAGGCGGCGGGCGTCCCGGTCGCCAAGGTCCGCGGCGTCCTCGACGCGCTCGCCGGCCACACGTTCGCGGTCGACCATCCGGCGGCCGGGAGGCTCCCGCTCGTGCCGTCGCCGCTCGGGGCCGCCACGCGGCCGCCGCCGCTGCTCGGCGAGCACACGCGCGAGGTGCTCGCCGAGGCCGGCTACGCGGAGGACCAGATCGAGGCTCTGGCCTAGACGCGCCGGCGCCAGCGCAGGAAGACGTCCTCGAGGTCGGCCCGGCTCCCGCGCGGGACGAGCACGAACAGCCGGTCGCCGGCCTCGACCACGGTGCTCCCGCGCGGCGGGATCGCCCGGCCGTCGCGGTTGACGACGGCGATCAGCGCGTCGCGCGGCAGGCCGAGCTCGCGCACGGCCGAGCCGCTCACCGCGTGGTCCGGCCCGACCGCGAAGTCGACGAGCTCGAGCTCGCTGCTCGGCGGCACCTCGAGCGGCGCCTCCGGCACGGGCGGCGCCGCCGAGACGAGCCCGAGCCGGCGCGCGAGCGGCTCGAGCGTCGTCCCCTGCGCGACCGCCGACACCAGCACGACGAAGAAGACGGCGTTGAAGACGGTCTCCTTGTGCGGCACGTCGGAGGAGAGGGCGAACGTCGCGAGCACGATCGGCACGGCGCCGCGCAGGCCGGCCCAGCCGAGCAGCAGGCGCTCGGGGTGCGTGTAGTCCGAGAACGCGGTCGAGACCCAGACGGCGACCGGGCGCGCGACGAACGCGAGGATGACGGCGATCGCCAGCCCGCTGAGCGCGACGCCGGGCAGGTCGTGCGGGAAGACGAGCAGGCCGAGCACCACGAACAGCACCACCTGCGCCACGAACGCGATCCCCTCGTGGAAGGCGACGAGCTGCCGCCGGTAGCGCGACGGCGTGCTGCCCACGGCGAGGCCGACGAGGTAGACGGCGAGGAAGCCGCTGCCGCCGATCACGTCCGCGGCCCCGAACGCGAGCGCGGCCGCGGCGAGCGAAGCGACCGGGGCGAAGGCGCCGACGGAGCGCGGGATCCGCGCGAAGACGTAGGTGGCGACCGCCCCGAGCGCCACGCCGACGACGAGCCCCAGGCCCAGCTGCCGGACGACCAGCAGCGCGAGATCGGCGAGCCCGTACGAGTGCGGACGCTCGATCCACGCGATCAACCCGAGCGTGAGCGCGATCGCCATCGGGTCGTTCCCGCCCGACTCCGCCTCCAGCGTTCGCGCCAGCCGGCGTCGGATGTGCGTGAAGCGCAGCGTCGCGAACACCGCGGCCGCGTCGGTCGAGGCGACGACCGCGCCGAGCAGCATCGCCTCCAGCCACGAGAGGTCGAAGAGCCAGCGGGCGCCGAGGCCGGTGATCAGCATCGTCACCACCACGCCGACCGTGCTCAACAGCGCCGCCGGGGCTGCGACCTCGCGCAGGCGCCGCCAGGACGTCTGCAGCCCGCCCTCGTACAGGATCAGCCCGAGGCCGATCGTCCCGACGCGCCGCGCGAGGACGGCGTTGTCGAAGTCGATCCCGCCCGGGCCGTCGGAGCCGAGCAGCATCCCGAGCCCGAGGAAGGCGACGAGCACCGGAAGCCCGGTGCGCGCCGCGACGAGCGCGACGGCGATGCTCGCGGCGAGGACGGCGCCGACGAGCAGCAGGGCGGTGCCCGGGTGCACGCCTCCATCTTGACTGCCCGGGTTCTCGCGCTCGCTTCTGGTATGCAGCAGGGATGTCGGGAGTCGAGCGCCAGCACTACAACGTCACCTTCACGCTGCTGGCGGTCGCGGCGGTCGCCTACGCGCTGCTGCAGTCGCTCGTCGCGCCCGCCCTGCTGACGATCCAGGAGGACCTGCACACGACGACGGCGGGCGCGGCCTGGATCCTGACCGCGTACCTGCTGAGCGCGTCGGTGCTGACGCCGATCGCGGGCCGGCTCGGCGACATGTACGGCAAGAAGCGCGTGATGGTCGTGGTGCTGGTCGTGCTCGCGCTCGGCACCGCCCTCGCCGGGCTCGCGAGCTCGATCGGCCTGATGATCGTCGCGCGCGTGATCCAGGGCGCCGGTGGGGCCGTCTTCCCGCTCTCGTTCGCGATCATCCGGGACGAGTTCCCGCGCGAGCGCGTCCCGCACGGGATCGCGATGATCTCCGCGATCATGGGCATCGGCGGCGGGCTCGGGATCGTCCTGGCCGGGCCGATCGTCGCCCACCTCTCCTATCACTGGCTGTTCTGGTTCCCGCTCGTCGCGGTGATCGTCGCGACCGTCGGGATCGTCGTCTTCGTGCCGGAGTCGCCGGTGCGGACGCGCGGGCGGATCGACCCGCTGGGCGCGGTGCTGCTCGCGGCCTGGCTCGTCGCGCTGCTCGTCCCGATCAGCGAGGGCCCGACCTGGGGCTGGACGTCGCCGAAGACGCTCGGCCTGTTCGCGCTGGCGGCGGCGCTGATCCCGGTCTGGGTCTGGGCCGAGTCGCGCAGCCGCGCGCCGCTCGTCGACATGCAGATGATGCGCCTGCGCGGCGTGTGGACGACCAACCTCGCCGCGCTTGTGCTCGGCTTCGGCATGTTCGCCTCGTTCGTGCTCGTGCCCGAGTTCGTCGAGCTGCCGGCCTCGAACGGCTTCGGCTTCGGCGCCTCGGTGACGGAGGCCGGCTTCTTCATGCTGCCGGCGACGCTCGGGATGCTGATCGGCGGGCCGATCTCGGGCCGCCTCTCCAGCACCGTCGGCTCGCGCGTGCCCCTGATGCTCGGCGCGCTCGTCTCGTGCCTCGCGTTCGTGCTGCTGACGCTCGCGCACGACCAGCGCTGGGAGATCTACGTGGCGCTGCTCGTGATGGGCGTCGGAATCGGCTTTGCGTTCGCGTCGATGGCGAACCTGATCGTCGAGTCGGTGCCCGCCCGGCAGACGGGCGTCGCGACCGGCATGAACACGATCGTCCGCTCGATCGGCGGCGCGGTCGGCAGCCAGGTCTCGGCCGGGATCGTGACGGCGACGCTTGTCGCCGGCAGCCCGTCCGAGCGCGGCTTCACGCTCGCGTTCGCCGTCGCCGCCGGAGCGCTCGCGCTCGGCTTCTTCGTCGCGCTGTACGTGCCGAAACCGGATGCTGCGAGCGAAGAGGCGGTGGCCGAGGCCGCGTGACCGAACGGCCGCAGCAGGAGCGCGTCCAACTGATCTTCGGCGCGCTGCTGCTGGTGCTGCTGCTCGCCTCGCTCGACCAGACGATCGTCTCGACCGCGCTGCCGACGATCGTCGGCGACCTCGGCGGGATCCAGCACCTCTCCTGGGTCGTCACGGCGTACCTGCTCGCGTCGACGATCGCCGGGCCGCTGTACGGCAAGCTGGGCGACCTCTACGGCCGCAAGAAGCTGCTGCAGGCCGCGATCGTGATCTTCCTGATCGGCTCGGCGCTCTGCGGGATCAGCCAGAACATGGGCGAGCTGATCGCCTTCCGCGCGCTCCAGGGACTGGGCGGCGGCGGGCTCTTCGTGACGACGATCGCCGTCGTCGGCGACATCATCCCGCCCCGCGAGCGCGGCCGCTACCAGGGCTACTTCGGCGGCGTCTTCGGCGTCTCGACCGTGGTCGGGCCGCTGCTCGGCGGCTTCTTCGTCGACAACCTCTCCTGGCGCTGGATCTTCTACGTGAACGTGCCGATCGGCCTCGCCGCGCTCGCGGTGATCGCGGTCGTCTTCCAGGCCCGGCCGCCGAGCACGCAGGCGCGGGTCGACTACCTCGGCGCGGCGGTGCTCGCGGGCGCGCTGTCCGCGATCGTGCTCTTCACGAGCCTCGGCGGGACGACCTACGGCTGGGCCTCGGCGCAGAGCATCGTGCTGGTCGCGATCGCGGCCGTCCTCACGGCCGTGTTCCCGTTCGTGGAGCGGCGTGCGGCCGAGCCGATCCTGCCGCTCGAGCTCTTCCGCAACCGCGCCTTCACCGTCACGAGCGCGGTCGGCTTCATCGTCGGGCTCGCGCTCTTCGGCTCGGTCACGTACCTGCCGCTCTACCTGCAGATCGTGAAGGGCAAGAGCCCGACCCAGTCGGGGCTGCTGCTGACGCCGCTGATGGCGGGCGTGCTCGTGACCTCGATCCTGAGCGGCAACCTGATCACGCGCCACGGGCGCTACCGGCCGTTCCCGATCGCCGGCACCGCGATCGCCGCGGTCGGGCTGTTCCTGCTCTCGCGCCTCGGCGTGCACACCTCGACCGCCGTCTCCGCGCTCTACATGCTCGTCGTCGGCCTCGGCCTCGGGATGGTGATGCAGGTGCTTGTGCTCGCGGCGCAGAACGCGGTCGACTACCGGCTGCTCGGCGTCGCGACCTCGGGCTCGACGCTCTTCCGGCAGATCGGCGGGTCGGTGGGCGTGTCGCTGTTCGGTGCGATCTTCGCCAACCGGCTGGCGCACGAGCTCGGGGCGCTCCTGCCGCGCGGCGCGCACCTGCCGACGGCGGCGAACCCCGCGGCCGTCAAGCAGCTGCCGCCGGCGGTGCACGCGCCGTACGTCGCCGCCTTCGCCGCGGCGCTCCACCCGGTGTTCGTCGCCGCCTCCGGGATCATGGTCGTCGCCTTCCTGCTCACATGGTTGCTGCCGGAGGTCCCGCTCCGGGCGGCCGCCGCCGAGGGGATCGGCGAGACGTTCGCCTCGCCGCGCGAGGACAGCTCGGAGCGCGAGCTCGAGCGGATCCTCAGCTCGCTCGTGCGCGGCGACGAGCGGACGCGGATCTACCGGCAGCTGATCGCCCGCTCCGGCGTGGACGCGACGCCGCCGCAGGCGTGGGCGCTCGGCCGCCTGCACGATCGCGAGCCGATCGCGCCCGGCGCCCTCGCCGCGGCGCTGGAGGTCGAGCCGGCGCGGCTCGACCCGGTGCTCGCGGGCCTCGAGCGCCGTGGGCTCGTGCTCGTCGACGGCGGCACGTGCTGCCTCAGCGAGCGCGGGCAGGCCGTCTACGCCCGGCTCGTCGATGCCGGCCGCGTCGAGCTCGCGGCGCTGGTCCCGCACCACGACGGCGACGGCGAGGTCGCGCCCGTGATCCGCCGCCTGGCAGAGTCCCTGGTCGCCGACATGCCGGAGAGCTCGTGAGCACGCTGATCCGCTGGTACGGCCAGTCCGCCTTCCTGATCGAGGCCGACCGGTCGGTCTTCGTCGATCCCTTCGGCGACCTCGGCTCGGCCGAGTTCCGCTACCCGCCCGTGGCGAACGTGGACGCCGACCTGCTGCTCGTCACGCACGAGCACCGCGACCACAACGCCGTCGAGGCGGTCGGCGGCGATCCGGTCGTGATCCGCTCGACGGCGGGGCGGCTCGACTCGCCGCTCGGCGAGGTCGTCGCCGTGGCGTCGGAGCACGACGAGGTCGCAGGCACCGCCCGCGGGCCGAACTCGATCATGTGCTTCTCGCTCGGCGGCCTCCGCTTCTGCCACCTCGGCGACCTCGGCCAGGCCGCGCTGCGGCCCGAGCAGGTCGAGGCGATCGGCGCCGTCGACGTGCTCTTCGTGCCGGCCGGCGGAGGCCCGACGATCGGCGGCGAGAGGGCGGCCGACGTGGTGCGAACGCTGGTGCCGCGCCTCGTCGTTCCGATGCACTTCCGCACCGAGGCGATCGGCTTCCTCGACCCGCCGGACGCGTTCCTCGAGGCGCTCGGCGCGCCGGTCCTGCGGCTCGAGACGAACGAGCTCGTCGTCGAGGAGGCACTCGCCTCGGGCGAGCTGGTGGCGCTGCTGGGCCCGCCTGTTTGAGCTTCCGCTTTTGCTACTTTACGTCAACGTAAAGTATGCGGCGGCTGGACTACAAGTGGGTGGCGCTCTCGAACACGACGCTCGGGATGCTGATCGCGACGATCAACGCGTCGATCCTGCTGATCGCGCTGCCCGACATCTTCCGCGGCATCCGGATCGACCCGCTCGCCCCGGGCAACACCAGCTACCTGCTCTGGCTGATCCTCGGCTTCATCGTCGTGATGGCGGTGCTGCTCGTCAGCCTCGGGCGGCTCGGAGACATGTACGGCCGCGTCCGCATGTTCAACCTGGGCTTCGCGGTCTTCACCGTCTTCTCGATCCTCCTCTCCGTGACGTGGATGCACGGCTCCGCCGGCGCGCTCTGGCTGATCCTGATGCGTGTCGGCCAGGGCGTCGGCGGCGCGCTGATCTTCGCTAACTCCAGCGCGATCCTCACCGACGCCTTCCCGCAGCACCAGCGCGGGCTGGCGCTCGGCGTGAACTCGATCGCCGCGATCGCCGGCTCGTTCATCGGCCTCGTCCTGGGCGGCGTGCTCGGGCCGATCTCGTGGCGGCTCGTCTTCCTCGTCTCGGTGCCGATCGGCGTGGTCGCGACGGTCTGGTCGTACCACTCGCTGCGTGAGCTCTCGCAGCGGCGGCCGGCGCGGATCGACTGGTGGGGCAACGCGACCTTCGCACTCGGCCTCGTCGGCGTGATGATCGGGATCACGTACGGGATCCAGCCCTACGGCGGCCACACGATGGGGTGGACGGCGCCGCTCGTGCTCTTGACGCTCCTCGGCGGGCCCGCGCTGCTCGCCGTCTTCTGCGAGATCGAGACCCGCGTCGCCGACCCGATGTTCCACCTCGACCTCTTCCGCGTGCGGGCGTTCGCGGCCGGCAACCTCGCCGCGCTGCTCGCCGCGATGGGCCGCGGCGGCCTGCAGTTCATCCTGATCATCTGGCTGCAGGGGATCTGGCTGCCCGAGCACGGCTACGCCTTCTCGCAGACGCCGCTCTGGGCCGGGATCTACATGCTGCCGCTGATCGCCGGCTTCCTCGTCGCGGGCCCGGCGTCGGGCTGGCTCTCCGACCGCTTCGGCGCCCGGCCGTTCGCGACCGGCGGGATGCTGCTCGCGGCGCTCAGCTTCGTGCTCCTGACCGTACTGCCGGTCGACTTCTCCTACGGCTGGTTCGCGCTGATCCTGCTGCTGAACGGGATCGGGATGGGCCTGTTCGCCTCCCCGAACAGCGCCGGCGTGATGAACTCCCTGCCTCCCGCCCAGCGCGGCGCGGGAGCAGGCATGCTCGCGACGTTCATGAACTCGGCCAGCGTCCTCTCGATCGGCGTCTTCTTCACGCTGATGATCGTCGGCCTCGCCGCCGGCCTGCCGCACACGCTGCAGAGCGGGCTCGTCGCGCACGGCGTCCCGGCGGCCGACGCCCACCGCGTCTCGACGCTGCCTCCGGTGGCGACGCTGTTCGCGTCGTTCCTCGGCTACAACCCGATGCAGACGCTGCTCGGGCCGCACGTGCTCGGCTCGCTGCCGGCGTCGCAGGCGCACGAGCTGACCGGCCGCAGCTTCTTCCCGCAGCTGATCTCCGGGCCGTTCCACTCGGCGCTCGTGTACGCGTTCGTCTTCGCCGCGCTCGCCTGCGTGGTCGCCGCCGTGGCGTCGCTGCTCCGCGGCGGCAAGTACCACCACCAGGAGGCGGTCGCGCGCCCCGAGGTGATCGAGGCCGAGGCCGCGTGAGCGAGGGCGCGCTCCGCATCGGCGAGGTCGCCGAGCGCGTCGGCGTGACGACGCGGACGATCCGTTACTACGAGGAGCGCGGCCTGCTCGGCCGCGAGTCGCAGCGCGCGAAGGGCGCTCACCGGCTCTACGGCGAGGCCGACGTCGTGCGGCTGCAGGAGCTGATCCGCCTGCGCGACCTGCTCGGGCTCTCGCTCGAGGAGCTCGTCGAGCTGGCGGAGGCCGAGGAGGCGCGCGCGGTGCTGCGCGGCCAGTGGGCCGACACGACGAGCGACGAGGAGCGGGCGGAGATCGTCGAGGCGGCGATCCCGCTCGTCGAGCGGCAGCTCGAGCTGCTCACCTCGCGTCAGCAGACGCTCGCCGCCTTCGCCGACGAGCTCGCGGACAAGCTCGCGCGGCTGAAGCGGCGGCGCCGGTCGCTCGCCGCGGACCGTGCCGGCCGTAGCGGCTGAGCCCGCGGCCCGCCCGCGATGGCTGACGCGCGGCGTCGGCAGCGTCGGCGCCGCGAGCTTCTTCAGCGACGCCGGCCACGAGATCGCGACGTCGGTCCTGCCGACCTTCGTCACCGTCACCCTCCGCTCGTCGGCAGGTGTGCTCGGCGTGATCGAGGGCGTCGCCGACGCGCTCGCGGGCGTGGCCAAGCTGCTCGGCGGGCCGCTCGCGAACGACGAGCGCCGGCGGCTGCGGATGGCCTCGGGCGGCTACGTCGTGACCGCGCTCGCGACCGGGTCGATCGGCCTCGCGGCGACGGTCTGGCAGGTCGGCGTCCTGCGCAGCGTCGCGTGGCTCGCGCGCGGGGTCCGGTCGCCGGCGCGAGATGCGCTGCTCGCCAGCCTCGCGCCCCCGGAGGCGTACGGCCGGGCGTTCGGGCTCGAGCGGGCGGGCGACAACCTCGGCGCGGTGGTCGGGCCGCTCCTCGCGGCCGGCCTCGTGACGTGGCTCGGCGTGCGGCACACGATCCTGCTCTCGGCCGTCCCCGGGCTCTTCGCCGCGATCGCGATCGTCTTCGCGGCGGCCGAGGCGACGCGGCACCGGACGCCGGGCGTCCGGCGGCGCGTCCGGCTCGAGCTGCGCGGGCTGCACGAGGCCGGTGTCGCCCGGCCGCTGCTGCCGGTCTCGGCGTTCGAGCTCGGCAACGTCGCGACGAGCCTGCTCGTGCTCCGCGCGACGACCCTGCTCCACGACGGCAGCCGCTCGATCGCCGCCGCGACCTCGCTCGCCGTCCTGCTGTACGCGGCGCACAACCTCGCGGCGGCGTTCGTGGCCTTCGGCGGCGGGCACTGGCTCGACCGCGCCGGCCCGCGCGTCGTCTTCGCGAGCGGCGCCGCCACCTTCGCTGCCGGCTACGCCGTCTTCGCGCTGCCCTCGCACGCCTGGCCCGTGCTCGGGGGCGCGTTCGTCCTGGCCGGGATCGGCAAGGGCCTGGCCGAGACGGCGGAGTCGGCGCTGTTCGCGCGGCTGCTGCCCGACCACCTGCGCGGCAGCGGCTTCGGCCTGCTCGGCGGCGTCCAGTCGTTCGGCGACTTCGCCTCGTCGGCCGTGGTGGGCGTGCTCTGGTCGGCGGTCTCGCCGCTGGTCGGCTTCGCGTACGCCGCCGGCTGGATGGTCGTCTCGCTCGTCGCCGCGAGCGGGATCGAGCGAGGCCAGGAC
>DATIER010000106.1:0-13394 GCA_035455605.1 Gaiellaceae bacterium | reverse complement strand
AGAGCCGCGCGCCCAGGCGAAGCGCGCGGCTCTGCGGGTGGAGCGACTCAGGCACCGGAGACCGGTGCGCGCCGTGGCACGGCCCACCGCACGTGCGACCACGCCGACTGCGCGTAGCGCCGCATCGCGACGGAGATGCCGACGTCTCCGTGCCGCTGCACGCGCTGGTACTCGGCCCTGATCTCGGCTACGCGCTCGCGCTGTCGCTGGCGGCGGGACTCGGAGTCGTAGTACATCACCGCGTTCACCTCCCTTCGCCTTTGGCTCTTTGATCGGATCCCGAGTCGAGAGCCTGGCTGTGGAGGTTCGGATGAAAATGCGCTGCCACCGGCGTCGCCCTCTTTTTCAGGACAATTACCGAAACCGGTCAGCACATCGTCGGCCGTTGCTCCAAGTCGAGATCGACTCGGCTACACCGTGGGTGATGGCTCCACGTTGTGCTCCTAGGTTGTGTGACGGATCGACGTTTTCGCCTCAGATACGACGAAAGCGGCCTCTCGAGCCGCCTTCACCAAAGCCCTGCTCCGTCGCGTTCGCGTTAGCCGGAGCTACTCCTGATGGAGGCTGCCCGAAGGCGGTGGTCGCCGAACGCCGCCTCTGCGAGTACGGCCACGCGCGCCGGGGCGGAGGCGACGTCGAGACGATGCACGAGGTTGCTCTTCAACTGACCGTACCTCCTTTCCCCGAATTGAGCGCGAGACAATACCTGAAGCATTACACGCGCGCAAGCGAATATCGTCGGGAATTTCAGAGCACGCGCTCGAGCCACGGCGCGACGGCCCGCTCGACCGTGCCGCTGCTTCGCAGCGAGTGCGTGCCGGCGATCGTGACGATTTGCCGGCCAGGGCCCGCCGGCGGGAGGCCGAACGGGTCTCGCTCGCCCTGGACGATCAGCGTCGGCACCGTGACCGCGTCCAGCTCGGCCAGGCGGCTCTTCTCCGGCCGGCCGGGCGGGTGCAGCGGGAACGCGAGGCAGAGCACCGCGACGGCGCCGGTCGCGGCGGCCGTGCGGCACGCGACGCGTGCACCCGACGAGCGGCCGCCGGCGACGAGCGGCAGCCGGGCGAGCGGCAGCTGCTCGACGACCGCGATCCACGCCGCGTCGAGGTGCGTCGCCGGGGCGGGCGAGCGCCGGCCGGCGACGCGGTAGGGCTGCTCGACGAGCGCGACCGCGAGACCGGCCGCGAGCCCGGCCTCCGCGGCGCCCCTCAGGTCGGGCGAGTCGACGCCGCCGCCCGCGCCGTGGCCGAGCACGAGCCAGCCCGCGGCCGGCGCGGCCGCCTCGTGGACGTGGACGCGCGCGGGCCCGTGGGGCGTGTCGAGCTCGAGCATCGCCTCGCATTCTGCTCTGGCGGCTAGGAGCGCAGCGCCTCGCGGGCCGAGAGCGCGATCTCGCGCGCCTCGGTGAGGGCCGTGCCGCCGAGGTAGAGGAGCGTCGCGGCGAGTGGCGCCGCCACCCACGCGCCGGGCGCCGGGAGCCGCGCGAGCAGCCCGGCCGCGACGATCGCCGCGGAGATCGCGACGAGATGGACCACGCCGCCGCGCAGGACGTTGTGCTCGCCGATCCCCTGGGGCTGGTGCGACTCGCCGTTGCGGCTGCCGATGCGCAGGACGGCGTACGCCGCTGCCGCGCCGCCTGCGAACAGGACGACGTCGACCACGTGCGGCGTCGAGTGCCGGTTCATCAGCAGCGCGCCGGTCGACCAGATCGCGATCGCGTAGCCGTACGGCACGGCCGCCCCGGCGAGCGTCGTCGCGAGCCCGTCGACGTAGGGCAACCTCGGCACGATCCAGTCGTTCCGCCGCGCGAGCCGGAGAAACGCAATCCTGCGCCGATGGCCGGACCGGCGATCGAGCTCCGCGGGCTCTCGAAGACGTACGGCAACGGCGTCCGCGCGGTGCAGGACCTCGACCTGCGCGTCGGGCGCGGCGAGGTCTTCGGCTACCTCGGCCCGAACGGCGCGGGCAAGAGCACGACCATCCGGCTGCTGCTCGACCTGATCCGCCCGACCGGCGGGAGCGCGTCGCTGCTCGGCCTCGACTCGCGCACGCAGGGCGTCGACGCGCGCCGGCGGATCGGCTATCTCCCCGGCGACCTCCGCCTCTACGACCGGCTGACGGCGCGCGAGCAGCTCGACTCGCTCGCACGCCTCCGCGGCGGCGTCGACGCCGGGCTGCGCGACCGGCTGTGCGAGCGCTTCGGGCTCGTGCTCGACCGCCCGATCCGCCAGCTCTCTAAGGGCAACCGCCAGAAGGTCGGCGTCGTGCAGGCGTTCATGCACCGCCCCGAGCTCGTGATCCTCGACGAGCCGACCTCGGGCCTCGACCCGCTGCTGCAGGCGGAGTTCCGCGTGCTGCTGCGCGAGACCGCGGACGACGGGCGCACGGTCTTCCTCTCGTCGCACTCCCTCGACGAGGTGCAGCACGTGGCCGAGCGGATCGGGATCATCCGCGCCGGGCGGCTCGTGGACGTCGACTCGGTCGAGCGGCTGCGGGAGCGGGCACTGCGCCACGTGACGGTTGCCTTCGGCGAGCCGGTCGACGCCGGCGCGTTCGCCGCGCTCGACGGCGTGCGGGTGGAACGAGTCGACGGAACGACGATCCGGCTCTCGGCACCCGAGCCGGCGCTCGACGCGATCGTCAAGGAGGCGGCGCGGCACCGGGTCGTCGACCTCGTCTCGGAGCCGGCCGACCTGGAGGAGATCTTCCTGGAGTTCTACGAGGAGCCCGATGGCCGCTGAGCTGCTGCGCCGCGGCCTCTCCGACCACCGCCGCGCGCTCGCCGGCTGGTGCATCGGCATCGTCGGCTACTGCATCCTCGTCGCCTCGATCTACCCGTCGATCAAGGGCTTCTCCGGCTTCGAGCAGCTCGTGCAGCAGTACCCGACGGCGCTCAAGTCGCTGTTCTCGATCGGCGGCGACATCACGACCGGCGCCGGCTTCCTCGACACCGAGCTCTTCAGCTTGATGCTCCCGCTGCTCGTGCTGACGCTCGCGATCGGCTCCGGCGCGCGGACGTTCGCGGGGGAGGAGGAGACGGGGCGGCTCGAGCTCGTGCTGGCGTACCCGCTGCGGCGGCGCAACGCGGTGCTCGCGAAGGCGGCGGCACTCGCGGCGGAGGTCGCGGCCGTCTGCTTCGCGGGGTTCGTGGCGCTGGCCGCGCTCGACGGGATCGTCGGGCTCGGGCTCGACTTCGGACATCTGGCCGAGGCGCTGCTCGGGATCGGCGCGCTCGGCCTCCTCTACGGCTGGCTCGCGGTCGCCGTCGGGGCGGCGTGGCCGAGCAAGCTGCTCGCGCTCGGCGTGCCCGCCGGCTACGCGGCCGCGGCGTACCTCGTCGGCGGGCTGCACTCGCTCGCCGGCTGGCTCGACCCGCTGCGCGTCCTGTCGCCCTTCTGGCTCGTCGGCCAGTCGCCGCTGCAGAACGGCTTCGACGCGTGGGGCGTGCTCGCAGTCACGCTCGCGGCGGTCGCGGCGCTCGCGGCCGGCGCGCTGCTCGTCGAGCGGCGCGACCTGGAGCTGCCGTGATCCGCCGCCGGCTGACCGTCCACGGTCTCGTCCAGGGCGTGGGCTTCCGCTACTCGCTCGCGCGGCAGGCCCGGACGCGCGGCGTCGGCGGCTCGGCGGCGAACCGGCCCGACGGCACGGTCGAGATCGTGCTCGAGGGCGAGCCCGAGGCGGTCGAGGCGCTCGTCCGCTGGTGCGAGCACGGCCCGCGCGGCGCCGTCGTCGAGCGGGTCGCCGTAACGGACGAGCCGCCGGAGGGCCTGCAGCACTTCCGGACCGGCTAGAGGTAGCGCGAGATCCAGTCGCGGACGTGGTTCCAGGCGTCCACGTGGTGCTGCCGCTCGCTCCAGCCGTGCCCCTCGCGTGGGAAGACGACGAGCTGGGCCTCGCAGCCGTGCTCGACGAGGGCGTTGTAGAACTCGACCGCCTGGCCGAGCGGCGTGCAGAGGTCGTCCTCGCCGTGGACGATCAGCGCCGGCGTCCGGCACTTCGCCGCGTGGTAGAGCGGCGAGCGCTTCGTGTACTCGCCCTCCGGGTCGAGCGGGTCGGCCTGCAGGTAGAGGCGGTCGAACTGCCCGATGTTGGTCGTGAAGTGGAAGCTGACCCAGTCGGTGACGACCGCGAACGGCATCGCCGCCGCGAAGCGGTCGCTCTGCGTGATCGCCCAGCAGGCCATGAAACCGCCGTAGCTGCCGCCGCTGATCGCGACGCGGTCGCCGTCGACGACCCCGTCGGCCACCAGCGCGTCGACCCCGGTCAGGATGTCCTGCAGGTCGCCGCCGCCCATGTCGCCGAGGTTGGCCTCGGCGAACTCCGGGCCCCAGCCGACGCTGCCGCGCACGTTCGGCAGCAGCGTGGCGACGCCCTCCGACGCGTACAGCTGCGGGTAGCCGTACGCAGGGGCGAACTGCCACGTCCACGAGCCGGTCGGGCCGCCGTGGACGTCGACCACGAGCGGCAGCGGGGCGTCGCCGCGCTCGCGCGGCAGCGCGAGCAGGCCCTGGATCTCGCGCCCGTCGAACGACGTCCAGCGGTAGTCGCGCCACTCGACGGTCGCGAGCTCATCCCTGTGACCGGCGTTGAAGCTCGTCAGCGCCCGGCGGCCGCCGCCCTCGAGGAGCACGACCTCGGCCGGCTCGTCCGCGCTTTCGACCGGCAGCGCGATCCGCGACCCGTCCGCGCTCGCCGCGAAGCGCGGGTTGTAGCGGTTGCCGAGCGTGAGCTGCCCGCTCAGCAGCTCGAGGTAGCCGCCGTCGAGGTCGAGTCGCCCGGCGAACGAGCCGGCCTCGCGCCAGCCCGCGACCCAGAGCCCATCCTCGTCGGCGAACTCGACCCACGTGGCGTGTAGCTCTGGCGCAAGCGGGCCCTGGCCGAGGACGTGGACGGTGCCGGTGAGCGTGCCGCGGTCGGACGAGAAGCCCTCGACGAACGCGACCTCGCCGCCGGGCGAGATCGCCGGCGACTGGAGCTGCCACTTCGGCGTGTGCACGCGCTCCACCGTCCGCGCGTCGAGGTCGATCAGCCCGATCCACGCGTCGTACCAGGCGCTCTCGGACGGATCCTCGGTGCAGACGGCGACGGCCTTGCCGCCGGCCCAGTCGAGCTCGAAGACGTTCGTCCCGGCCGGCGTCACCTCGCGCGTCTCGCCGCTCCCGGTGTCGACGAGCCACAGCCGCCGCCAAAACTGCGCCGGCCTGATCACCTTCGGGTCCTGCTCGGCCGCTCCGGCCTCCTCGATCTTCTTCGCCGAGGCCGCGCCCGCCATGTCGGCGCCGATGTCGGCCGCGAGCACCAGCAGCTGCGAGCCGTCGGGCGACCAGCGCAGGTCCTCGACCGAGCCCGGAATCCGACCGAGCTCGACGCCGTCGAGCCACAGCGAGAGGCGCCCCTCGTGGCCGGCGTCGGAGGCGCACGCGAGGCGCGACCCGTCGGGCGAGAGCCGTGGCAGCGACCCGGGCTCGCCCTCGACCAGCTCGCCGTCGACCTCGCCGCTCCAGATGCGCGACTCGATCGCCTTGCCACGCTCGCGGTACGACGCGGAGACGGCGAACGCGATCCGTGCCCCGTCCGGCGAGAGCGTGACGTCGCCGAACCGCTTGAGCTGCAGCGCCAGCTCGGGCGTGGCCTTCGCTGCTGCCGAGGGAGCCACCGCGTCCATGCGCACGCGATGCTACGTCACCCACTAGCATCGGCTCGTGGCTGCTCCGGTGCGCAGCTCGCGCTCGATCGAGGTCGAGGCGCCGCCCGAGGTCGTCTGGGACGTCCTCACGGGCTTCGCCGACTGGCCGAGGTGGAACCCGGACGTGAAGTCGATGTCGTTCGACGGCCGGCTCGAGCCCGGCTCGACGTTCCGCTGGAAGTCGGGGCCCGGCACGATCGTCTCGACGCTCGAGGAGGTCGATCCGCCGCGCCGCGTGCGCTGGCGCGGGCGGACGATGTCGATCGCGGCGCTGCACGAGTACCGGCTGGAGCCGCGCGACGGCGGCACGCACGTCGAGACGGAGGAGACGTTCTCCGGCCGCCTCGCGAGGCTGATGCGCGGGTGGCTGCAGAAGACGCTCGACCGCGCGCTCGAGCAGGGGCTCGAGCACCTGAAGGCCGAGTCCGAGCGGCGGAGCAGCAGCTAGGCGCCCGCCAGCGGCAGCGTGAAAGCGACGCGGGCGCCGCCGTCGTCCCGGTTCTCGGCCCAGATCCGTCCGCCGTGAGCCTCGACGAGGCCCTGTGCGATCGCGAGGCCGAGCCCCGAGCCACCGCTCGCCCGCGTGCGCGAGTCGTCCGCGCGCCAGAAGCGCTCGAACATCCGCTGCTGCGCCTCGGCGGCCAGGCCGTCGCCGTCGTCCTCGACCGCGACGACGATGCAGTCGGCGTCCTCGTGCACCACGACCGCGACCTCGCCCTTCGGCCGCGAGTGGCGGACCGCGTTGCTGAGCAGGTTCAAGAGCACGCGCTGCACCTTCTCCGGCGCGACCCTCACGGCCGGATCCGGCTCCTCGACGCGAGCCGCGAGCTGCACCTCGTGCGCGCGGGCGTCGGCCGCGAGCGCCTCGACGCACGACGAGACGAGCTCGCCGAGCGAGACCTCGCGCAGCTCGAGCGTCAGCGCCCGTGCGTCGATCAGCGCCAGCTCGAACAGGTCGTCGACGAGCCGGGAAAGGATCTCGGTCTGGGCCCGCACCGCCGGCAGGTACTCGTCGGGCGTCGCCAGCCCGTCCTCGAGCGCCTCGACCATCGCCCGCAGCGAGGCGAGCGGCGTGCGCAGGTCGTGGCTCGCCCACGCGACGAGCTCGCGCCGCGTCTCGAACAGCCGCTCGAGGTTCGCCGCCATCTCGTTGAAGGAGGCGCCGAGCTCCCGCAGCTCGGGCGGCCCCGACTCCGACGCGCGTGCGCTCAGATCGCCGGCCGCGAGCCGCCTCGACGCGGATGCCAGCCTGTCCAGCGGCCGCAGCAGCTGCCGTCCCAGGAGCAATGCGCCCGCGAGCGCGCACAGGGCCGAGACGACGGCCACGAGCCAGAACGTCGACTCGTCGTGCATGCCGAACATCACGAGCCCCGACCCGACCACGACCGCCAGCGGCAGGCAGACGGCGGCGACCGCGAGCAGCGCCAGCTGCGCGCGAACAGTCATGCGCGCAGCCGGTAGCCGACGCCCCAGACGGTCTCGAGCAGCCGCGGGTCGGACGGGTCGCGCTCGAGCTTCTCGCGCAGGCGGCGGACGTGGACGGTGACGGTGCCGGTGTCGAGCGCGGCCGAGTAGCCCCAGACGCGCAGCATCAGCTGATCGCGCGAGAACACCTGGTTCGCGTTCGCGGCGAGGAACCAGAGCAGGTCGAACTCCTTCGCGGTCAGGGCGAGCGGCTCGCCGTCCCGGCGGGCCTCGTGCGTGGCGGCGTCGAGCTGGAGCCCGCCGACGGCGATGCGCCGACGCGGGGGCCGGCCGGCGTGGGCCCGGCGCAGCACGGTCTGGACGCGGGTCGCCAGCTCGCGCGGCGAGAACGGCTTCGTCACGTAGTCGTCAGCGCCGAGTTCGAGCCCGACGATCCGGTCGCTCTCCTCGGCGCGGGCGGTCAGGAGGATCACCGGCAGCTCCGAGCTCGACCTGATCCAGCGGCAGAGCGCGAGGCCGTCCGTCCGGCCCGGCAGCATCACGTCGAGCACGACCAGGCTCAGCGGCTCGCGCTCGATCACCCCTCGGGCGGCGTCGCCGTCCCCGGCGGTCACCACGCGATGGCCGTCGCGCTCGAGGTAGCGCGCGACGACGTCGCGGACGGTCGGCTCGTCGTCGACTACGAGGACGCTCGACATCTCGTCAGTACATGTCCTCCCCGGGTCGCCGGCCGTTACAGGTTCCTTAAATCGGCTCGCCGCGTTACGAAAATCGTAAGCGCGCCGCCGCCGCCCTCCTCCTAGCGTGGCTGGGGCCAACTCGCAGAGGAGGAAGCGATGAGAACACGCGCACTTCTGAGCGTCCTGGGGGCCGCGGCAGTGCTGCTGCTCGTCGGCGCGCAGTCCGCGCTCGCCGGCCAGGACGGACGGCAAGGAGCGGCCGTCTTCGTGCAGACGAACGAGCTCGGCGGCAACCGGATCGCCGTCTTCGACCGCGGCGCGGACGGGCAGCTGACGCAGGTCGGCCTGTACCCGACCGGCGGCCTCGGGGGCGCGGCGTTGCCGGGCACCGAGTCCGACCATCTCGCCTCGCAGGGCTCGCTCGCCTACGACGCGCAGCACCAGCTGCTGATCGCCGTCAACGCCGGCAGCGACACGATCTCGACGTTCCGCGTCCACGGCGACCAGCTCGAGTTGACGGGCGTGCTCGGCTCGGGCGGCCAGTTCCCGGCGAGCGTCGCCGTCCACGACCGGCTCGTCTACGTGGTGAACGCCGGCGGCGCCGGCGTCGTCGAGGGCTTCCGGATCGCCGGCCACCGGCTCGTCTCGATCCCCGGCTCGGCCCGGTCGCTCGGCCTCGCCAACACCGACCCGCCGAACTTCCTCACCTCGCCCGGTCAGGTGGGCTTCTCGCCCGACGGCAGCGAGCTGCTCGTGACCACGAAGGCGAGCACGAGCTCGATCGACGTCTTCGCGGTCGGCCCCGACGGGCGCCTCTCGGCCGCGCCGGTCGCGAACCCGTCGGCGACGCCCGTGCCGTTCGCGTTCACCTTCGGCGCGGGCGGACGCCTGGTCGCCGGCGAGGCCGGCGCCAGCTCGGTGACGACGTATGCACTCGCCGCGGATGGCAGCCTGAGCGACGCGAAGTCCGCGGGCGACGGCCAGGGCGCGCTCTGCTGGATCCAGCGCGTCGGCGACGTCTACTTCGTCTCCAACACGGCGAGCAACGACCTCAGCTCCTTCGCCGTCGGCCCCGACGGGCAGCCGAGCCTGCTGCAGGCGGTGGCGGCGACCACGAATGCCGGCCCGATCGACCTCGCGTCGAGCGGCGGCTACCTCTATGCCGAGACCGGGCTCGCCGGAACGGTCGACGAGTTCCAGGTCGGCCCGAACGGCACGCTGACCCCGATCGGCAGCGTCACCGGCCTGCCGCCGGGCCTCGAGGGCATCGCGGCCTCGTAGCTCCCAGAGGAGGAGGCGGGACGGCCCGCCTCCTTCCTCCTCTACGCTTCGCCACGTGGGTCGGTACGCCGTCCTCCTGCGCGGGATCAACATCGGCCCGCGGAACCGGATCGCGATGCCGGCGCTGCGCGACGCGCTCGGGGAGGCCGGCTTGGACGACGTCCGGACCTACGTGCAGAGCGGCAACGTCGTCCTCTCGACCGGCGCGCAGGCCGACTCGCTCCGGCAGCAGGTCGAGCAGGTGATCGCCGAGGCCTTCCGGCTCGAGATCGCGGTCGTCGTCCGCACGGCGGCCGAGCTCGCGCGGATCGTGAAGGCGAACCCGCTCGGCAAGGTCGCGACCGAGCCGAAGCGCTACCAGGTCACGTTCCTCGAGTCGAAGCTGCCTGCCGCCAGGGTGGAGGAGCTCGAGGCGCTCGCCGCGTCGGGCGAGCAGGTGGTCGCCCGCGGCCGCGAGGTCTACGCGTGGCACCCCGCCGGCGTCGCGCGCTCGAAGCTCTGGGCCAAGCTCGGCGGGAAGGGCCTCGGCGTCACCGCGACCTCGCGCAACTGGACGACGGTCGAGGCGCTGCACGATCTCGCCGGCGGCTAGGGCGCCGCCGGCGAGATGCAGCTAGCCGTTGCTCAGGTCGCGAGCGCCTTCTGCTTCAGCGCGTCGAACTCGGCGGAGCTGATCGTGCCCGCGTCGAGCAGCTGCTTCGCCTTGGCGATCTGCTCGGCCGGATCGCTGCTCGCGGCGACGTCGCGGATGTAGGCGTCCGTCTGCTGCTGCGCAGCCTCGACCTGCTTCTGGTTCCGCTCGGCCATGCCCTTGCTCTCGGCGATCAGGTAGATCAGGACGCCGAGGAACGGCAGGATGATGACGAAGACCACCCAGAGCGCCTTCGTGCCGCCGCCGATGTCGTGCCGCCGGAAGACGTCGGCGAAGACGGTGATCAGGAGCCAGAACCAGATCACCCAGGCGAAGAAGACGATCATCGTCCACATCACGTCGAGAAACGGGTAGTCCGCTGCAATCACGCGCTTCCTCCTGTTCGGGGTTCGCGTCCAGCCTGACGGGAGGGAAGGACGGACGTGTCGTCCCAGCGGGATGATTCGCGGGACGAGCCGTCCGCGATCAGATAGGCGTGTGATCCGGCTGGCCAAGCAGCTGACGCTGTCGTGGGTCGCAAACGCGGTCGTCCTCGGCGTGGTCGTCGCGGTGCTCGACGGCGTGACGGTCGGCGACGCCGGCGACCTGCTCCGGGCGGCGCTCCTGTTCGGGATCCTGAACACGATCCTCAAGCCCATCCTCCGGGCGCTCACCCTGCCGCTCGCGTTCATCACGCTCGGCCTGATCTGGTTCGGCGTCGCGATGGTGATGCTCTGGCTGACCTCGCTGCTCGTGAGCGGCTTCGACATCCACGGCTTCCGCGCGCTCGTCGAGGCGACGATCGTCGTCTGGGTCGTGAACGTCGTGCTCGACTTCGTCCCGGGCCCGTGGCGCGGGACGCGCCGCGACTAGGCGGTCGCCGTGGAGAGGCCGGCGGCGACGGCGAAGCCGAGCGTCGTCGCGAGGCCGGCCACGCGCCCGCTCTTCTCCGTCGCCTCGGGGATCATCGAGTCGACGAGCATCACGATCAGCGCGCCCGCCGCGAAGCCGTTGATCGCCGCCTGGAAGTGGCCGCCGGTCGCGCGGGCGAGCACGTAGCCGAGCGGCGTGGCGAGCGCACACGCGGCCGCGACGCCGACCCAGAGCAGCCGGATCTGCCGCACGGCGTCGCCGCCCGCGCGCATGTCCACAGCCGAGCCGATCGCCTCGGGCAGGTTCGACACGAAGATCGCCACGAGCAGCGCGACGCTCACACCTGCGCCGGCGGCGATCCCGATCCCGAGCACGGTCTGCTCCGGGATGCCGTCGAGGAACGCGCCGAGGGCGAGCGCGGTGCCGCCGCCTCCGCCGCCCGGCCCCAGGTGCTCGACCGCGCGCGAGAGCACGAAGTAGGCGATCGCGCCGGCGCCGAGCCCGAGCCCGACCGCCGTCGCGCCGCCGACCTTCACGCCTTCCTCGAACAGCTCGAAGCTGACCGCGCTGATCAGCGCGCCAGCGCCGAACGAGAGCACGAGGCCGATGAGCCGGCTCGGCCACGCGCGGGCGAGGCCGAGCAGCATCCCGAGCACGAGCGACGACGCCGCGACCGCGCCCCAGCCGAACGCCGCGCCCACGTCTACGTCCCGCTAGTCGCGCTCGAGGCGAGTCAGCCCGGCTCGCCGTCCGGCTCGAGCCCCGTCGGCTCGAGCGGCGCCGGCTCGCCGCTGCGCGCGGCCTCGCGCTTCTCCTGCTTCGCCTGCCGCTTGAGCGTGCGCTTCTCCTCGACCGCGCGCTCGCGGTTGCGCTTGTTGATCGTCTGCTGCCGCTTCTTGTTGGCCATTCGTCCTTTCGACTGAGGCTGCGCGCGCCGCGGCGCACGGCGCGCGCCCGCCCGTGGTTAACCGATGGTCGCGACGTTCTTCGCCTCGGGGCCCTTCGCGCCCTCGGCGGGCTCGTACTCGACCTTCGCGCCCTCCGCCAGCGACTTGTAGCCGTCGCCCGCGATGGACGTGTGATGCACGAACAGATCCTTCTCGCCGTCGTCGGGGCTGATGAAGCCGTACCCCTTCGAGTCGTTGAACCACTTCACTGTTCCTGTAGCCATGGAAACACCTCCTTCTACCGCTCGCGAACGGGTAGATGGGAGGCGTCAGCCGGCCAGATACACGCTCTGTGGAGCTGCGTACGCTAGCGCAACCGCCGCTCAGGCGGCCGCGAGCTCGAGGCAGAGCTCGACCGCGGCGAGCACCGCCGCGAGCGACCAGAGCGCGAGCTTCAGGTCGATCGGCTCCGGCTGCGGCGCGCGCGGGCTCATCAGCCCGGCCGGCGGCGGCCGCTCGTAGAGATCCGGGGGTGCCATGACGCCGGGCCGTTGCATTACGCCCTCCTATCGGCCCCCCGCAGGAAACCTCGATCCTACGTTCGGGGGCGCGCGTGTCCACCGGCCCTTCGTAGGGTTTCGCCGTGGTCGCGACGTGGCGGTCGTGTCCCTGCCGGGGACGGTCACGCGCAGCCGAAGCAGTCGTCGGGGACGTTGTGCGCGATCTCGCTGCGTCTCAGGGTGAGCGCCTTGCCTTGGACGTAGAGGCCGCCGCCCTGGAGCGAGACGCCCGGGCCTGCGCTCAGCCCGTTGCCGGAGACGGCGCTGCTCAGGAGCGTCAGCGGCCCGCCCGGCGGGCCGTTCTCGATCGGCCCGTCGAAGATGCCGCCGCCCTGAACGCTCCCGCTCGCCCCGCTGGCGTCGATGGTGTTGCCGCTCACCTCGCTGGTGCGCAACGTCAGGCCCGGCTCGTCGACGACGATCGCGCCGCCCGCGGCAAATACCGTCCCGCTCGGACTCGAGGCGTGGACGTGGTTGCCGCTGACGACGCTGTTCGTGATCGACCCGAAGTCGATGATCGCGCCCGCGAAGCCGCTCGCGTCGCCGGCCGAGGAGGTGACGGAGACCGTGTTGTCGGTGAAGCGCGTGTTGCTGATCGTGCCCAGGATCGCGCCGGCGCCCGTGTCGCCCTCGGCATTGCCGGACGAGCCCGCAAGCGTCCTCGAGCTGACGCTGTTGCCGGAGACGACGCTGTTGCTCATCGTGAAGTCGATCCCGAGGTCGACGAGGAGGCCGCCGGAGAACGCTTCGGCGTCGCCCACCGAGTTCGTCATCGAGACGGAGTTGCCGGAGATGGTCGTGTTGGTGATCGTGGCTTTGGACACGTCTCCCGCGATGTGGAGGCCGCCGCCGTTGGCCAACAGCTCGACGCTGCTCGGAAGCGCCGCCTCGAGTGCGCTCGTGTTGCCGGTCACCGAGCTGTTGCTGAGAGCCACGGTGCCGCCGGTCGCCGCGATTGCTCCGCCTTCGGCGAACCGCCCGATGGGGCCGGTTGCGCTCGCCTCGTTGCCGTCGAGGACCGAGCCGCTGATCGTGAGTGGGCCGAGGAAGCTCGTGATCGCACCGCCGTCGGCGTCGCTGGCGAGCGTGGACAGCCCGGAGGCCGACCCGACGCGGTTGTCGGTCACCCTCGTGTTGGCCAGCGTCAGCGTGCCCCAGCTGTCGATTCCGCCGCCGCCGGCGAACGCGAAGGGGCAGGGGCCACCGGGACAGGGTGGACCGAACGGCGCGGTGTCGCTCGGGGCGACGCGGTTGCCGGTGATGACGCTGTTCGTGATCGTGACCGTCGCGCCACCGCTGAAGTCGGCGTTGGGCGGGATCTCGACGCCGCCGCCGGCAGCGAAGACGCCCTCCTGCCCGGTGAACGGCGTC
>DATIER010000105.1:0-12460 GCA_035455605.1 Gaiellaceae bacterium | reverse complement strand
CCGGAGGTCGTCTACGCGCGCTTCCTGCCACGCCGGCCGTTCGTCGATTCCAGCGGCCGCTACGCGCAGATCGTCGTCGCCGGCAGGCACGAGTACGGCGAGGCCGCGGCGCAGAGCTTCGTCCACCGGCTGCGCGGCACGCTGATCCCGGCCGCGGGCTGGCCGGAGGGCGTCGAGGTGCTCGCGGGCGGCGGGCCTCCGCAGGGGGTCGACTTCATCGACCGGTCGTACGCGGTCTTCCCGTGGCTCGTGCTCGGCGTGCTCGTGCTGACGTACCTGCTCCTCCTGCGCGCCTTCCGCTCGCTGCTCCTGCCGCTGAAGGCGGTGATCCTGAACCTGCTCTCGGTGGCCGCGGCCTACGGGCTGCTCGTCGTCGTCTTCAAGTGGGGCGTCGGCCAGAGCGTGCTCGGCCTCTACCAGTTCCCGCAGATCGAGGCCTGGATCCCGATCTTCCTGTTCGCGATGCTGTTCGGCCTCTCGATGGACTACGAGGTGTTCCTGGTCACGCGCATGCGCGAGGCCTGGGACGAGACGCACGACAACGTGCGCGCGGTCGGGCTCGGCCTCGAGCGCACGGGCCGGATCGTCAGCGCCGCGGCGATCATCATGGTCGCCGCGTTCTCCGGCTTCGTCGCGGGACGCGTCGTCGGCCTGCAGGAGTTCGGCCTCGGGCTCGCGGTCGCGATCCTCGTCGACGCGACGATCGTCCGGGTGCTGCTCGTGCCGTCGCTGATGGCGCTCTTCGGCCGCTGGAACTGGTGGCTGCCGAACCGCGTGGCGCGGGTCGTGCGGGTGCCTCCGTCGTCCCTCGAGGCGCCGACCTCGTAGCATCCCGCCCGTGGCGAGCGGGCTGAAGGGCGTGCTGCTGGCGGGCGGGACCGGCTCGCGGCTGCATCCGCTCACGCAGATCACGAACAAGCACCTGCTGCCGATCTACGACCGGCCGATGATCAGCTGGGCGATCGAGGCGCTCGTCAAGGCGGGGGTGACCGACCTGATGCTCGTCACCGGCGGCACGCATGCCGGCGAGTTCTTCCGCCTGCTCGGGAACGGGCACGACCACGGCGTCGAGCGGCTCTTCTACGCCTATCAGGACAAGCCGGGCGGGATCGCCGAGGCGCTCGGCCTGGCGGAGCGGTTCGGCCGCGGCGGCCCGATCTGCGTGATGCTCGCCGACAACGTCGTCGAGCAGTCCCTGCGGCCGGCGGTCGAGCACTTCGGGGCCCAGGAGCGCGGCGCGCGGATCCTGCTCGCGCAGATCGACGAGCCCGAGCACCTGCGGCACCTCGGCGTGCCGGAGCTCGAGGACGGCCGCGTGACGCACATCGTCGAGAAGCCGAGTGACCCGCCCAGCGCGTACGCCGTCACGGGGATCTACTTCTACGACGAGCAGGTGTGGGACGTGCTGCCGACGCTCGAGCCCTCGGGCCGCGGCGAGCTCGAGATCACGGACGTGAACAACTGGTACGTCGGCCGCGGCGAGATGGAGTACGACGTGCTCGAAGGGTTCTGGGGCGACGCGGGCGAGTCGATCGAGGCCTACTACGAGGTGAACGACTTCGTCCGCGCGAACGGCGCCAACCGGTGATCGCGGGCGTCGAGCTGATCCCGCTGCGGCGGTTCGAGGACGAGCGCGGCTGGTTCATGGAGCTGATGCGCGCCTCGAAGCTGCCGCAGCCGGTGAAACAGTCGAACCTCTCCTTCTCGCGCAAGGGCGTCGTGCGCGGGCTGCACTACCACGAGCGCGGGCAGAGCGACCTGTTCGCGTGCCTGCAGGGGATGGTGCGGGTGGTCGTGCTCGACCGGGAGAGCGGCGAGACGTTCACCGTGGACATCGGCGACGACAACCCGGTCGCCGTGTTCATCCCCGGCCACCACGCGCACGGGTTCGAGGCGCTGACCGACTGCCTCTTCCTCTACCACGTGACCGAGGAGTACGACGCGGCCGACCCCGACGAGCACGGCGTGCCGTGGAACGACGAGCGCGTCGTCGATCTCTGGAGCACGCGATCGCCGATCTTGAGCGAGCGCGACGCCGTCTGATGATCACCGGCGCGGGCGGCCAGCTCGGCGCCGCGCTCCAGGAGGTGTTCCCCGAGGCGGACGCGCGGACGCGGGCGGAGCTGGACGTCACGCGCCCGATCGAGCAAGTACCAGACTGTTACTTGGTTCTCCACGCCGCGGCCTGGACGGACGTCGACGGAGCCGAGTCCGATCCGCAGGGCGCGCGGGCGGTCAACGTGGAGGGAACGCGCAACGTCGCGGCGCTCGGCGCGCCGGTCGTCTACTTCTCGACCGACTACGTCTTCGACGGCGCCAAGCGCGAGCCGTACGTCGAGTCGGACGAGCCCCGGCCGGCCTCGGTCTACGGCCGCACGAAGCTCGCCGGCGAGCAGGAGGTGCGCGACGGCTGGATCGTCCGGAGCTCGTGGCTCTTCGGCTGGACGGGCACGAACTTCGTCCGGACGATGCTGCGCCTCGGCGCGGACCGTGACGAGGTGAGCGTGGTCGCCGACCAGCGCGGCTGCCCGACCTACGTCGGGCACCTCGCCGAGGCGACGCGGGAGCTGCTTCAGCTTCCCGGCGGTGTCTGGCACCTGGCGGCCGACGGCGACTGTACGTGGGCCGAGTTCGCGCGGGCGATCTTCCAAGAGGCGGGCCTCGACTGCCGCGTCCGAGAGATCACGACCGAAGAGCTCGGCCGCCCGGCTCCGCGACCGGCGTACTCGGTGCTGCGCAGCGAGCGCGCCGACGCGCCGCGGCTACCGCACTGGCGCGAGGGCCTGCGCGCCTGCCTCGAGCGCCTCTAGCCGCGCCATGCCGCTTCGTCGACCGGGGCGCGGTCGCTCAGCGGCTCCCACCACTCGCGGTTCTGCGCGTACCAGCGCACGGTTTCCGCGATCCCGTCCTCCCAGGCGATCTCGTCGCGCCACCCGAGCTCCTCGCGGATCTTCGTCGAGTCGAGCAGGTAGCGGCGGTCGTGGCCCGGGCGGTCGGGGACGATCGTCTTCAGCGACTCCGGCTTGCCGGTGTGCTCGAGCACCGCGTTCGCGATGTCCTCGATCGACTTCTCGACGCCGGAGCCGACGTTGTACGTCTCGCCGGGCACGCCGCGCTCGAGCACGAGCTCGATCGCGCGGCAGTGGTCGAGCACGTGCAGCCACTCGCGCTTGTTCGCGGTCGAGGCGTAGAGCGGCAGCGGCTTGTCGTCGAGCGCGTTGGTGGCGAAGAGCGGGATCACCTTCTCGGGGAACTGGTACGGCCCGTAGTTGTTCGAGCAGTTGGTGATCGTCACCGGCAGCTCGTAGGTCTCGAAGTACGCGCGCACGGCGTGGTCGGCGCCGGCCTTCGAGGCGTTGTAGGGCGTGCGCGGGCGGTACGGCGTCTCCTCGGTGAACACGTCGTCGGAGTCGAGCGGCAGGTCGCCGTAGACCTCGCACGTCGAGACGTGGTGGAAGCGCGTGACCGTGCCTGCGCGCCGCGCCGCCTCGAGCAGCGTCTGCGTGCCGATCACGTTCGTCCGGAAGAACCGCCCCGGGTCGACCACGGCGAGCGAGTTGTGCGACTCGGCGGCGAAGTTGACGACCGTCTCGACCTCCTCCTCGCGCAGCGTCTGCTCCGCGACCTCCGGGTCGGCGATGTCGCCCTCGACGAACACGATCCGCTCCTCGACGTCCGCCAGGCTCTCGCGGTTGCCCGCGTACGTGAGCAGGTCGTACGCGACGACGTGGTCGTCGGGGTGCCGCTCCAGCCAGAAGCGGACGAAGTTCGAGCCGATGAAGCCGGCCGCGCCGGTGACGAGGATCCGCATCGCGCGGAGTCTAGGTGCCTAGCAGTGCTGGGCGCGCTGGCGGATCGAACGGGGTTCGGTGCGATCCGGCTCGAGGCGCTCCGCCCGTTTCAGGTACGGAATCGCCTCGCTGCAGCGGCCGAGGCGGTAGAGCGCGTAGCCGAGGTTGTAGTTCGCGTAGCCCTCGTAGGGGTCGGTCGGCCCGCTCCCCTGCAGCTGCCGGACGGCCTGCTCGAGGAGCGGGACCGCGCCCGCGTAGTTGCCGCTCTGGATCCGGGCATAGCCCTGGTCGTTGAGCGTGTGGCCGTTGCCCGAGGCCGCCGGCGGCGCGGGCGGGGGCGGCTGGGGCGAGGGCGGTGGCGGTGGTGCGGCCGGCGCCGCCGCGGTCGTCGACTGCGTGACGGTCTGGCGGATCGTCGTCGTGCCGCCCGTGCCCGCGACGGTGCGCGTGATCACGGTCTGGCTCGAGCCGCCGCTCGTGAGGACGGCAGCCCCGATCGCACCGGCGATGCCCGCCGCGAGCAGGAGCAGGAGCGGCAGGAGGACGCGTCGCCCGCCGGAGCGTTGCGCGGTGGGCCGTGCAGGAGGCGGGGGCGCGAACGCCAGGGTCGTCCCCGCGGAGCGGCGCATCGCCTCGCGCAGGTCGCCTACGAACTCGCGGGCGGAGGGGTAGCGCGCAGTCGGGTCTTTCGCGAGCGCGCGCTGGAACACCGGGTCGACCTCGTACGGGAGGTTCTTGCAGCGCTGCGCGATCGATGGCACCGGCGCGTTGACGTGCGCAGCGGCCTCGGCCGTCTGCGAGTCGCGCTCGAACGGTCGCTGCCCGCTCAGCAGCTCGTACGCCACGACCGCGAGGGAATACACGTCGCTTGCGGGCCCGGCGCGCTCCCCTTCGGCCTGCTCGGGCGAGAGGTAGCCGGCTGTCCCGAGGACCGTGCCGGTGAGCGTCATCGAGTCCATCCCGGCCGCGCTCGCGATGCCGAAGTCCGCCACGCGCAGCTCGCCGCGGTCGTTCAGCAGCAGGTTCGCGGGCTTGACGTCGCGGTGGACGATGCCGTGCCGGTGCGCCGCGTCGAGGGCCGCCGCCGCCTGGTCGAGCCACGCGAGCACGCGACCGGGAGGCTGCGCGCCGTCGCGGCGCAGGCGGTCGTCGAGCGAGCCGCCGCCGAGGTACTCCATCACGATGAACGGGCGGCTCTCCCACTCGCCTACGTCGAAGATCGTGATCGCGCCGGGCTCGCCCGACAGGCGCGCGGCGGCGAGCGCCTCGCGCTTGAAGCGCTGGCGGATGCCGTCGTCTGCCGCATAGCGCTCCGCGAGCACCTTCACGGCGACCTCCCGGCCTAGCAACTCGTCGGTCGCGACGTAGATGTCGCCCATCGCGCCGCGCCCGATCCGGCGTGGGGAGCGGTAGCGAGGCGGCAGGAGCTCCGTCTCGACAGCCATCAGACTTTCGCCTTCCCCGTCGACGCGAGGCGGGAAACGGTGCGAGTTCCGGCCAGTTCTGCCGAAAACCGCTCGAACGTGCGCTACCCTCAGGGTCCGGCTGCGGCGCCCAGCCAGGGTTTGTCGCGCCGCGCACCGGCCTAACTCGGCGATGGTCAGCACACTCGCAGCAACCCTCCTCGCCGCCCTCGGCCTTGCCGGGCCGGTCGCGACGCCTGCCGCCAAGCCGGCGGGCGGCGCCTTCTTCGTCTCCGGCCACGGGTGGGGGCACGGCGTCGGCATGGCGCAGTACGGCGCCTACGGCTATGCGCTCCACGGCTGGACGTACGACCAGATCGTGGCCCACTACTACCCCGGCACCGAGCTCGGCGACGCTCCGGTCAAGCGCGTGCGGGTGCTGCTCTCGGCCGCTGCCAGGAGCGTCGTCATCTCGTCGAAGGCGCCGTTCTCGGTCGTCGACGGCACCGGCAAGGCGCACAAGCTGCCCGCGGGCCGGCAGAAGCTCGGCCCGGGCCTGAAGCTGAAGCTCGCGGCGAGCGCGAAGGCGCTGCCGAGCCCGCTCGTGTTCTCACCGGGGACCCAGCCGCTCACGCTCGGCAGCCGCGCCTACCGCGGCACGTTCCGCGTCACCGGCGGCAAGCGCGTCCGGGTGGTGAACGTCGTCGGCCTCGAGCCCTACCTCTACGGCGTCGTCCCGAGCGAGATGCCGGACCGCTGGCCGGCCGAGGCGCTGAAGGCACAGGCCGTCGTCGCCCGCTCGTACGCCCTCTCGCACCTCGTAGGCGCCGGCGACTTCGACCTCTACCCCGACACCCGCAGCCAGGTCTACGGCGGCATCGCCGCGGAGTCGCAACCGGCGCGCGACGCGGTCGACGCGACTGCGGGGAAGGTCGCGCTCTACGACGGCGAGGTCGCCGACACGTTCTTCTTCTCGAGCTCAGGCGGCCGCACCGCGAACGTGCAGGACGTCTGGAACAGCTCGAAGCCGCTGCCGTACCTGGTCTCCGTGCCCGACCCGTACGACACGCTCTCGCCCTACCACAACTGGGGCCCGATCCGGTTCGGCGCCGCGCAGCTCGGCAAGAGGCTGGGCGCCCGCGGGACGCTCCTCGACGTGCGCACCGACGCCGCCGCGTCCGGCCGCGTCCGCTCGCTGACGCTGATCGGGACGAAGGGCACGCGCACGATCAGCGGCTCGTCGGCGCGCGCGGCGATGGGGCTGCGCTCCACCTGGTTCACGATCGGCGCGATGACGCTGACGCCCCCGACGGCTCCCCTCGAGTACGGGACGACGACGCAGCTGGTCGGCGTCGCCCGCGGCCTTCCGCGCGTGACGCTCGACGCGCGGCCGTACGGCGGCCAGTGGAAGCCGCTCGCCGTGCTCACCTCGCGCAACGGCAAGGTGACGGCGACGCTCTCGCCGAAGGTGACGACCGACTACCGGATCTCGTCGGGCATCGTCCGCAGCGCGCCCGTGCGGCTCTCGGTCGCGCCGTCGGTGCGGCTGACCGCCTCGACCGACCGCACGTCGGTGTCGGGCGTCGTCACGCCCGTCTTCGCCGGCGCGGCGGTGCAGGTGCAGCGGCAGGCGGCGAACGGCACGTGGACGACGGTCGCCCAGGGCACGCTGGCCGGCGACGGCTCGTTCCGCGCCTCGGTCGACCTCGTGCCGGGCACGTACCGAGCGCGCATCGCGCCGGGCAACGGCTTCGCGCCCGGGCTCTCGCCGGTGCTGACGGTGGTGGCGGCATGAGACGCCTCCTGGTCGCCGTCGGGCTCGCGGCCGCGGTCGCGGTGCCGGCGGCGGTCGCGGCCGGCGCCCAGCAGCCGAACGACCCGTTCCTCGCGCGCCAGTGGTACGTCTCGCGTGACCACGCCCTCGACACCTTCGACACCGCCAAGCAGCTTCCGACGGTGCGTGTCGCCGTGATCGACTCGGGCGTGGACGCCGGGCACTCGGAGCTGAAGGACCGCATCGTCGCGTCGAAGAGCTTCGTCGGGGGCTCGGCGAAGACCGACACGTTCGGGCACGGCACGTTCGTCGCCGGAGAGATCGCCGCGATCGCCGACAATGGCGCCGGCATCGTCGGCCTGGCGCCGCCCGCGCGCCTGCTCGTGGCGAAGGTCGTGCGCGACGACGGGTCGATCCCGCCGAAGGCCGAGGCGGCGGCGATCCGCTGGGCGGTCCGGATGCGCGCACGCGTGATCAACCTCAGCCTCGGCAGCACCCGCGACCCCGGCGATCCGTCGGTCGACGGCTATTCGGCCGTCGAGAAGCAGGCGATCGAGTTCGCCGTGCGCCGCGGCGTGCTGGTCGTCGCCGCCGTCGGGAACGGCGACGACGCGCCGACGAAGCCGTGGCCGTACGCGAGCTACCCGGCGGCGTTTCCACACGTGCTCGGGGTCGCGGCCTACGGGCGCTCCGGCAACGTGCCGACGTTCTCCAACCGGGACAAGCAGTACGTCGACCTCGCAGCGCCCGGCATGGACATCTTCTCGCTCTTCCCGCGGAACCTGACTCAGCGCTTCGCCAGCTGCAGCGAGCAGGGCTACTCGAGCTGCGGCACCACCGACTTCCGCCACGCCGACGGCACCTCGTTCGCCTCGCCGCAGGTGGCCGCGGCCGCGGCGCTGCTCTTCGGCGAGGTCCCGTCGCTCCGGCCGGACCAGGCGAGCGCGATCCTCAAGCAGACGGCCGACGACGCGACGCCGGCGAGCGGCTGCGCCGACTGCACCAACGGCCCGGACCCGCTGAGCGGCTACGGCCGGCTCGACTTCGAGCGGGCGCTCGATTCGCTCGGGCGCAGCCAGCTTCCGGTGCCGGACCGGCTCGAGCCGAACGACGACGCAGGCGCCGAGGCCGCGATCGTGGCGACGCCGCGGGCGTTCACGGCGACGCTCGACGCCTACGACGACCCGAACGACGTCTACAAGGTGCACCTCGACAAGGGCCAGCGGCTGTCGGTGGTCGTCCGTGCGAGCACGATCGACCCGTCGCTGATTCTCTGGAAGCGCAAGCTGACCTCGCTCGCCGGCGCCACCTCCGATCTCCGCGCCCGCCGCTCGATCCACCCGCAGGGCGTGCCCGAGCACGTGCGGTACCGCGCGGCGAAGGCCGGCTGGTACTACGTGCAGGTGAAGCTGGCGCCGGCGAGCAGCAGCAGCGGCGCGTACCGCATCAAGCTCAGCTTCTAGCCGAGCAGCTCCTCGCCCGGCACCTCGCGGATCTGCCGTGCGGGCGAGCCGACCACGACCGCGCGCGGCGGCACGTCGCGCAGGACGACGGCGCCGGCGCCGACGAACGCTTCCTCGCCGATCTCGATCCCGGGCAGCAGCACCGAGCCGCCGCCGACGCGGGCGCCGCGCCGGATCGTCGGCCCCTTCATCAGCTTCAGCCGCTTCTCGGTCCGGCCCATGAAGTTGTCGTTGGTGGTGATCACGCAGGGCGCGATGAAGACGTCCTCCTCGAGCAGCGAGTAGGCGGTGACGTAGGCGTTCGCCTGGATCCGCGTCCGCGCGCCGACCGACGTGTCGTTCTCGACCAGCGAGCCGCGGCCGACGACCACGTCGTCGCCGATCGTGCAGCGTTCGCGCACGCAGGCCTGGTCGCCCACGATCACGCGCTCGCCGAGCGTCGTCCCAGCGAAGACGACGGCTCCGGTGGAGACGATCGTGCCCGCTCCGAGGACGAGCGGCGGCAGGTCCTCGCGCTTCGCGGTCGAGCGGGGCGACAGCGTCGGCTGCTTGCCGACGACGGCGTAGTCGAGGATCTTGCAGCCCTCGCCGACCACCGTTCCCGGGTAGACGATCGCGGTGTCCGCGATCTCGCTCACGCGGGAGCCGCGACGAGCGAGGACTGGAGCTGCTCGAGCGCCTGCACCACGGCGAGGCCGTCGCGCGCAGGCTTGCGGCCGTCGCCCTTGCCGGCCACGAGGTCGAGGAAGTGCAGGCACTCGAGGCGCAGCGGCTCGTCGTTTCGCACCTTCGGGCTGAAGATGTCGCCCGACCGCGTCTGCCACTCGCCCCACGTCTCCGTCGGGTGCCACGGCGCCTTGTCGTAGATGGTGACCTTGCGCTCGAGCTCCATGTCGTCGAAGACGACCATCTTCTCGCGGCCGACGACAGTGATCTTCCGCATCTTGTGCGGGTCGAGCCAGGAAAGGTGCATGTGCGCGATCTTCCCGGAGGGAAAGCGCAGGTAGCAGAAGACGATGTCCTCGACGCCCGGGTTGAGGAAGGCGTTGCCGTGGGCCCACACCTCCGCGGGCTCCTCGTCGAGCAGGTAGAGGATCACCGACAGGTCGTGCACGCCCAGCGAGAGGAGCGCGTTCTCGTGGGTGCGGATCACGCCGAGGTTCTGGCGGTTGGAGTAGACGCAGAGGACGTCGCCGAGGTCGCCGCCGTCGACGAGGCTCTTGAGCATGTTGACGGCCGGGTGGTAGAGGAGCAGGTGGCCGGGCATCAGCACGAGGCCGCGCTGCTCGGCCAGGTCGCAGAGCTCCTCCATCTCCCGTGCGCGCATCGCCGGCGGCTTCTCGACGAAGACGTGCTTGCCGGCCTCGAGCGCCTGCCTGGCGAGCTCGTAGTGCGTCACGACCGGCGTCGCGATCACGACGCCCTCGAGCTCGGGGTCGGCGAGCAGCTCCTCGAAATCGCCTGTCACCGTCGCCTGCGGGTGGCGCGCCGCGAACTCGCGCCGCCGGTCCGCGTCGGCGTCGCAGAGCCAGACGAGGTCGGCGACGTCGTCGAAGTTGCGGGCGAGGTTCTTGCCCCAGGCGCCGAGCCCCGCCTGTCCCAGTCGCGTCACAGCTTCCACACCTTGCCGTTGCCGCGGCCGTTCGGGCCGGTCGCGTTGCGGAAGTCGACCACGAGGCGCGCGTCGTCGACCAGCTGCGCGTAGTCGATCGACGAGTGCGCGGTCACGATCGTCACGCAGTCGTAGCCGCCGGGCTCGAGGGCCTGCGAGGAGAGGCCGAGCCCCGGCAGCTCCGGCACGTGCGGGTCGTGGTAGGAGACGTCGGCGCCCGCCGTGCGCAGGAGCTCGATCAGCTTCAGCGCCGGCGACTCGCGGGTGTCCGAGACGTCGGCCTTGTAGGCGACGCCGAGCACGAGCACCTTCGAGCCGCTGAGCGAGCGCTGCGCGCCGTGGTTCAGCGCCTGCGAGATCAGCGAGCGGCAGAAGTACGGCATGTTCTGGTTGACCTTCCCTGCCAGCTCGACGAACTCGGTGTAGAAGTCGTACTGGCGCGCCTTCCAGGAGAGGTAGAAGGGGTCGACCGGCAGGCAGTGCCCGCCGAGGCCGGGCCCGGGCTCGAAGCGCATGAAGCCGAACGGCTTCGTCGCCGCCGCGTCCACGACCTCCCAGATGTCGAGGCCCATCCGGTCGCACAGCTGCGCGAGCTCGTTCACGAGCGCGATGTTCACGGAGCGGAAGATGTTCTCGAGCAGCTTGGTGAGCTCCGCGGCCTCGGGCGAGGTGACCTCGATCACGCGGTCGACGGCGCTCGAGTAGAGCTCGACCGCGCGCCGCGTGCACTCGTCGGTCAGCCCGCCGACCACCTTCGGCGTCGTCTTCGTCGTCCAGTCCTCGCGGCCGGGGTCGACGCGCTCCGGCGAGAAGGCGAGGTGGAAGCCCTCGCCCGCCCGGAGGCCGCTCCGCTCGAGGATCGGCGCGATCCGCTCGCGCGTCGTGCCGGGGTACGTGGTCGACTCCAGCACGACCAGCTGGCCCTGCTGCAGCCGCGGCGCGATCTGCTCGGCGGCGTCGACCAGGATGGTCAGGTCGGGCTCCCGCTGGTCGGAGAGCGGCGTCGGCAGCGCGATCAGGATCGCCTCCGCCTCGCGCAACCGGTCGTAGTCGGTCGTGGCCTCGAGGCGCCCGGCGTCGACGTGCTCCTTCAGGGCCTCGGACGGCACGTCCTCGATGTAGCTGTCGCCGTTGTTCAGCCGCTCGACCCGCTCCGGGACGACGTCGACGAGCAGCACCTTGTGCCCGGCGTCGGCGAAGACCTGCGCCAGCGGCACGCCGACGTAGCCCGCTCCGACGATCGCGACCGTGCTCATGACCGGCGAAGCGTATAGAGGGCGTCCGCGATCAACGTGGCGGCGTGGCCGTCGCCGTACAGATCGGGCGCGTCCGGCGGGAAGGAGGCGTCCGTCAGGACTGTCCCGAGGTCGAAGGGCGCATCGGGATCCACGAGGACGTTTCCCCCTGCAAGCACCGTGTCGACCCACTCGGTAGACGGGCGAAGCGTCACACATGGAACGCGGAGCCAGTACGCCTCCTTCTGCAAGCCGCCGGAGTCGGTGACGACTGCGGTGCTGCCGGCGACGAGGGCGAGCATCTCCAGGTAGCCGAGCGGGCTTACTGCGTGGAGGTACGGCGCGGGCTCGATGCCGTGTTCCTTCATCACGTTCGCGGTCCGCGGATGAACGGGGAAGACGAAGGTGTGCCCTGTTGCATTCAGCTCCGAGATGAGCCGCCGCAGCCGTTCCGGCTCGGTGTTCGCCTCTCGGTGGATCGTCAGCACGTGGTAGGGCTGGTCGTCGGGGAGGCCGACATCGCCGCCGATGTTGGTACGCCGTCGGGCGATCGGCGCGAACAATCGCGTCGCATCGGCCATCACGTCGCCGACGACTTTGGCTCGCCCCGGCACGCCTTCGGCTGCGAGCTGCTCGCGCGACCGCTCGTCCGGAGCGAACAGCAGCGCGGCGCCGCGGTCGACCTCGATGCGGTTGCGCTCCTCCGGCATCGAGAGGTCGCCGCTGCGGAGCCCCGCCTCGACGTGTGCGACCGGCACGCCGGCCTCGAAGCCGGCCAGCGCACCCGCGAGCGTCGAGTTCGTGTCCCCGTAGACGAGCACCCAGTCCGGCTGCTCCTCGGCGAGCGCCGGCGCGATCGCCGCCTGCATCTCCGCCGGGTCGGCGGTGCGCAGGTCGAGGGCGTAGCGCGGCTCGTCGAGGCCGAGCTCCTCGAAGAAGACCTGCGACAGCTCGCGGTCGTAGTGCTGACCGGTGTGGAGCACGACCTCGTCGAACTCGCGCTCGCGGAGCGCCACCGACGTGGGCGCCGCCTTGACGAACTGGGGCCGGTTTCCGATCACGGAGAAGACCTTCATCGCGCGGCTACACTATTCGCCGCCCCGGGCCGTTAGCTCAGCTGGTAGAGCAGGGGACTCTTAATCCCAAGGTCGTAGGTTCGATCCCTACACGGCCCATCAAGCA
>DATIER010000104.1:0-12099 GCA_035455605.1 Gaiellaceae bacterium | reverse complement strand
GCGATCCGGTCGTTCAGCTCCCGGATCGACCGGGTCGCGTCCGTGTCGTCTCCGTCGTCGAGCACCCGCCCGCTCCAGAGCGTGTTGTCGATCGCCATCAGGCCGGTCGGCGCCAGCCGCGGCACGAGCGCCTCGTAGTAGTTCCCGTAGTTCTCCTTGTCGGCGTCGATGAAGACGAAGTCCCACTCGCCGCCGAGGCGTTCGATCGTCTCGAGCGCCGGGCCCAGGTGCACCGTGATCCGGTCGCCGACCGGGCTCTGGGCGTGGTAGCGGCGCGCGACCGCGGCGTGGTCTTCGTGCAGCTCGCAGGTGTCGATGTGGCCGCCCTCCGGCAGGCCCGCGGCCATCGAGAGCGAGGAGTAGCCGGTGAACGTGCCGAGCTCGAGCACGCGCGTCGCCTGCAGCGCGAACACGAGCTGCTCGAGGAAGCGGCCCTCGACCGCGCCGGTCAGCATCCCGGGCGAGTCCATCGTCTCGCGCGTCTCGGCCGCCAGCTCCGCGAGCAGCCCGGGCGGCGGCGTCGTGTGCGCCTCCGCGTAGGCGTCGATCTGCTCCGGAACGATCACGGGACGCGCGGCGCTTCCTGCAGCTCGCCCTCGCGGATCCGCTGCGCCATGTGCTTCGACTCCTCGCGGTAGACGGAGCCGTCGTCGAACTCGATCCACGGGAAGCGTTTCTGGCCCGTCTGCTCGACCGTGGTCTCGCGCGGCCCGAAGTACTTCTCGACGACGACCTCGTACTCCACCCCCGCGTCGTCGAGCGCGCTCTGCACCTTCCAGCACGGATGCGGGCCCTTCACCCAGAGGTTCTTGCAGCGGTGGAGCTTGATCGCCATGGCACCTCCTCGTCGGTCGGCGCGAGCTTAGCCGCGGTAGCGTCGAGGACGTGGCGGAGCGGGTGCTGTCGGAGCGGGAGCTGAACCGTGCGCTGCTGGCGCGCCAGCTGCTGCTCGAGCGCCGCGGCAGCTCGCTGCCGCGGGCGGTCGAGCGGATGGGCGGCGTCCAGGCGCAGTACGCGCCGTCGACGTACGTCGGACTCTGGTCGCGTGTCGAGAACCTGGAGCGGGAGGCCGTGACGCGCGCGCTCGAGCGCCGCGCCCTGGTCCAGGCGACGTTGATGCGAAACACGATCCACGTCGTCTCGCGCCGCGACTACTGGCCGCTCGTGATCGCGATCCGCGAGGAACGCCGTGCGTGGTCGCGCAGCGTGCAGAAGACGGACGAGCGCCGGCTCCGGCGCACGGCTGCGCGCCTGGAGCGGTTCCTCTCCGGGCGGCCGCGCCGCCAGCAGGAGATCGAGGCGGCGGGGTTGTGGCTGCCGGGCATCGGGCTCTGGACGTGGCTCGTCCGCGTACCACCGGCCGGCACCTGGGAGCGCCGCCGTGCCGACCTCTTCGGACTCGCCGAGGAATGGGTCGGGCCCGAGCCCGAGCTCTCCGAGCCGGAGGCTCGGATGCACCTCGTCCGGCGGTACCTCGGCGCGTTCGGGCCGGCACCTGCGGCGGATATCGGCCACTGGGCCGGGATGCGCGCCGGCGCACTGGCCGAGGCGATCGGCGGGATGACGCTCCGCCGGCTCCGGGACGAGCACGGCCGCGCGCTGCTCGACCTCCCTCGCGCGCCGCTGCCGCCGGCCGACACGCCCTCCCCCGTCCGCTTCCTGCCGACCTGGGATGCGACCCTGCTCGTCCACGCGCGCCGGACCGGGATCCTCGCCGAGGAGCACCGGCGGCGGATCTTCAACTCCGGCAATCCGCAATCGGAGCGGACGTTCCTCGTCGACGGGAAGGTCGCCGGCACCTGGCGGTACGGCGACGGCCGGATCGCGCTCGAGCCGTTCGGGCGGCTGCCGCGCGGCGCACGCACCGAGCTCGAGGCGGAAGGCGAGTGCCTAGCCGCGTTCCACGCGTGAGCCGCCGACGATCGCGTCACGGCCGTCGGCGAGCCGCACCCAGGCCTTGCCCTTGCCGTCGTAGTCGGGCGACCAGACGACGAGCGTCGCCTCCTCGCCGCCCACGCGCACCGGCTCCGTGCCCTCCGGCTCGACGCCGCGCCAGACGCGGACGAACGGGTTCTCCTCCCACTCGCGCCCGATCGTCGTCTCGTCCGTGTGGCCCGGGAGCACGCGCGTCTCCGGCGGAAGCTTCATCAGGACATCCATCACCGACCGTTTGATCTGCTCGAAGTCGCCGCCGCCGACGGCGTCCTTGAACAGCACGTCGCCGCTGCAGCACAGGCGGTCGTTCACGACGAAGGCGAGGTGATCGTCCTTGTGGCCCGGCGTCGGCAGGGCACGAATCGAGAGGCCGCCGGTGTCGAGGTCGCCCTTGACGACCTTGCAGTCGTACCGGCCGCGGATCGCGTCGTCGCCGGCGATGTGGTCGGCGTCCGCATGGGTGGTCAGCAGGTGCGTGACGGTCAGCCCGTGCGCCGAAACGGCGTCGAACAGTGGCCGGAGCGGCGCGCCGGAGTCGACGAACACGGCTGTCCCGCCCTCCCGGTCACCGATCAGGTACGCGTTCGAGAGCCAGTCTGGATGCATGCTCCGCTCGACGATCACCGTCGCTAGGCTAGACGCTCCGCTCGCAGAGGAGGACGAATGGCCGGTCTGATGTCACGCGCGTCGATGGTGGTGAAGGCGAAGTTCTCGAAGCTGCTCGACCGCGCCGAGGATCCGGGAGAGACCCTGGACTACTCGTACGAGAAGCAGCTCGAGCTGTTGCAGAACGTGAAGCGCGGCATCGCCGACGTCGTCACCGCGAAGAAGCGGCTCGAGCTGCAGGAGGCGCAGCTGCAGCAGAGCCTCGTCAAGCTCGACTCGCAGGCGCGCGCGGCGCTCGCGGCGGGGCGCGAGGACCTGGCCCGGCAGGCGCTCGAGCGGAAGTCCGGCCTCCAGCAGCAGCTGCAGTCGCTCGACCAGCAGACGCAGCAGCTCGAGCAGCAGCAGGAGAAGCTCGTCGCCAGCGAGAAGACGCTCTCGGCCAAGGTCGAGGCCTTCCGGACGCAGAAGGAGACGATCAAGGCGCAGTACTCCGCTGCGGAGGCGCAGGTGCGGATCGGCGAGGCTGCGACCGGGATCGGCGAGCAGATGGCGGACACCGGGCTCGCGATCCAACGCGCGAAGGACAAGACCGAGCAGATGCAGGCGCGGGCGTCGGCGATCGACGAGCTGACCACGTCGGGCGCGTTGGAGGACTTCACCTCCGACCAGACGGAGCTCGACCGCGAGCTCGGCGCGATCGCGTCCCAGTCGCAGGTCGACACGGAGCTCGAGCAGATGAAGGCCGAGCTCGGCAAGGGCGAGGGGCAGAAGGAGCTGCAGCAGTGATCGTCCGCGTGATGGGAGACGGCCAGTACGACGTCGACGACGAGGTCGCGAAGGGCCTGAACGACCTCGACGACCAGGCCGGCGCGGCGCTGGA
Source organism: Gaiellaceae bacterium (assembly GCA_035455605.1). GTDB lineage: Bacteria > Actinomycetota > Thermoleophilia > Gaiellales > Gaiellaceae > AC-32. The sequence goes on along the minus strand of DATIER010000104.1, from coordinate 8,678 downwards.
CGCCGGAGACGAGGAGCAGCTCCGAGCGCTGCTGCGTCGGATGGCCGAGCAGGTGCGGGCGAACGGCGCGCGCCTCGCCGACGAGGACCTGAAGCCGTCCGAGGCGATCGTGCCGCCGGACGACCTGACGCTCGACGAGGCGCGGCAGCTGTTCGACGGCGAGGGCCTGATCCCGGACCTCCCGTAGCTCGGGCCGCCTCGGCCCGCGGCCGCCGCTCGACTGCAACCGCCGCCCGGCCGTAGCTTGTTCACGCGCGCGCGTCCCCACCCCGGGTGGGGATTGAAGGTCCACCCGCCGCCCGCTGTGAGCGTACCGCGGGGGTCGTGCCGTGTCTGCGCCACGACCGTCACAACGGTGTGCCGATCCGTCCCCGGGGATCCGCCGGCTCACCGCGACGCCACGCGGGCCCGGCGCGGACTCAGCGAGCCGGCGCCAGGTGGTCGAGCGCGAGCCGCAGCCACGGCGTCGCGTGCCGCAGCCACAGCGACTGTGAGTGGCCGCCCTCGTAGACCTCGAAGACGTGCGGCACGTTCGCGGCCGCCAGCTCGCGATGCAGTTGGCGGTTCTCGGCCAGGAAGCGCGCGTCCTTCGCGCCGACGTAGAACGCGAAGAAGGTCGGCCGCTTAGCGAACGTCCGCCGCAGCGAGCGCACGAACGAGTGCGCGCTCGCATGCCGGTTCGCCGCCTGCGAGCCCAGGTCGAGCGGCTTCGTGCCCGTCCGGTTCGTCGGGTGGAAGTATCCGCTCCACGACTCGATCACGGAGAACGCCGCGAGGCGGTGGAGCGCGACGAGCGCCGCGCCGTAGCCCCCGGCCGAGAGCCCGACGAGGGCGCGGCCCCGCCTGGTGGAAATCGTCCGGAAGTGGGCGTCGACGTAACGGGGAAGCTCCGTGCCGAGCGCGGTCTCCCAGTTCCTGCCGCCGCCCCAGTCGAGGTACTCGGGATCGGCGTCGCCGTCGCGGGCACCTTGCGGCCCGACGAGGATCGCCGGCTTGCCCGCCGACTCGAGCGCCTGCGCGAACGCCGCCGCGCCGCGGAACGAGTGGGACGACGCCGGCAGGCCGTGCAGGAAGTACACGACGGGATAGCGCTTGCCCGAGCGGGCGTAGCCCGGCGGCAGGTAGATCTCGAAGCCGACCCGGCCGCGCAGCGCGCTCGACGGGAACGAGCGCTCGAGCAGCGTCCCCCTGACCTGAACCCCCGCCCCGGCCGCCGAGACGACCGCACACGCGACCGCTGCCGCTAGAGCGGTGCGTCGAAGACGGCGAACCACCGCGAGAGATCCTGCTCGACCGGAAGCTCCTGCTCGAGCTTCGCCTTCAGCTCGAGCTCCTCCGCGTTGTCGCGCTCCTTGCCGTCGCCCTTCGGCACGAACGGCCAGAAGGCGCCGCGCTTGAAGCCGTAGATCCAGTAGACGCGCCCGCCGTCGAAGCCCTTGCCCGCGAACGGGAACACCGCCGCCAGCAGCTGCGGCCCGAAGCCTCGCGACTCCAGCTCCGACGAGATCAGGTGCACCGTCGCGACCAGGTCCTCGAAGTCCGAGTCGTGCACGACGAGCCACTCGTAACCGTACTCGTCGGAGTGCCGCTCGACCCTGGAGCCCGACTTCGTGCCGACGGCGTCGAGCAGCTGCTGCAGCTCGTTCTCGGCCCGGACGAACTCGCCGGCCGAGAGCGACTTGAAACACACGCCGGCCGCGCCGGCGGGCTTCAGGTCGAGCTCGGTCTCGAGCGTGATCCGCGCGGTCGAGATGGCGAAGAGCCGTTCGCCGGCCGGGCCCTTGAGCTTCTTGCGCCCGAAGAGGACGTCGGCCAGGCCCACCCCGCTACGCGACCGGCCTTCCCATCTCACGCGCGATCTCGGAGAGCGCGGCGAGGCGCTTCTCGAGCGGCGGGTGCGTCATGAACAGCTGGCCCATGCTCGACTTCCAGTTCGTCGGGACGATGAAGAACGCGTTCATGCCCTCGACCTCGCGCAGGTCGCGCTGCGGGATCTGCGTGATCCCGCTCGCGATCTTCTGCAGCGCGCTCATCAGGTACTCGGGCGCGCCGGTGATCAGCGCCGAGCCACGGTCGGCGGCGTACTCGCGGTAGCGCGAGATCGCCAGGATCAGGATCTGGCTGAGGAAGTACGTCACGACCGAGACCAGCAGCACGATCAGCCACACGGGGACGTTGTTGTTGTTGTCGCGGTTGCCACCGAAGCCGCCGAACATCCCGCTGTAGAGGCCGAAGCGCGTGAGCAGCGCCGCGACCATCGCGAAGAAGCTGGCGACGGTCATCACGAGGACGTCGCGGTTCGCGATGTGCGAGAGCTCGTGGGCGAGCACGCCCTCGACCTCCTTCGGCTCGAGCCGGTTCCAGAGGCCGGTCGTGACCGCGACGGCCGCGTGCTTCTGGTTGCGGCCCGTGGCGAACGCGTTCGGGACGTCGCTCTCGATGATCGCCACGCGCGGCTTCTGCAGGTCGGCCATCGCGCAGAGGCGCTCGATCATGTCGTGCAGCTGCGGCGCCTCGTCGCGCTCCACGATGCGTGCGCCCGCCGCCTTCAGCGCCAGCTTGTCGGAGGTGAAGTACTGGAAGAACGCCATCGCGCCGACGATCACGACCATCAGCACGAGGCCGGCGTTCAGCACCTCGAAGAGCACGACCGCGAAGACGACGTACAGCAGCCCGAGCAGCGACGTCGTCAGCAGCATCCGCAGGGACAGCCCTGCGTCGCGACCGTATGACTTGCGTTTCATCGAGAATCGGCCCCCTTGGGAAGATCGTTCCTAGCGATTGTAGCCCTCGGGGTTATGACGACCGTAAGAATTCCCGCTACCGCGGCGGCCGCCACCACGGACGTGGCGGTGGTCGTGAAACCCCCCACGGCAGCGGTCTTTCGCTCGCCCGGGGCGGCTCACGGGCTGCTCGTCGTCGGCGGCGGCCCGACCGTCTCCAGGCGCAGCGCGCTCGCGTCGCTCGTCCGCGGCGAGATCGGGCTCTCGATCGTCCACGGCGGCGTTCCGAGCGGCAAGCCGCTGATCTCGCTCGCGCGGCGGCCGGCCGGGACGACGTTCTACGTCGCCTTGCCGCCGCCGGGCACACACCACAACGTGCGCCGGTACCCGATCGCGGTCGTCGGCCCGGGGTACCGGGGGATCCTCCCCGACAGCTCGACTCGGCTCACGGGCCTCGTCTCGATCGCCGACGTCGCACGGTCGGCGCAGGCGCTCGAGCGCGGCAAGGCGCCGTCGATCCGCTCGCAGCCGGAGCGCGACCCGCTCGGGCGGCTCACGCGCTTCGACCGGCGGCTCGCACGGGCGCACGACTCGCGCCTGGGAGGGATGCTGGTGCTCGTCGGGCTGATGCTCGGGTTCTCGCTCGCGGCCTTGCTCACGCGTGCTCGGGTGCTCGCACGCGCGGCGCTGCTCGTGCCTTCGGCGTGCATCGCGGCGTCGGTCGCGCTCAGCGGCGCCGGCGTGACGACGCCGTCGCAGGCGACGCTCGGCGTCGGCCTGGCCGGCGGCCTCGGCGCGCTCGGCGCCGGCGCCTTCCTCCCCCCTCGCCTCCCGCTCGCGCTCGGCCTCGTCGGCCTGTTCGCCTTCCTGTTCGTCGTCATGTGGACGCACCCGGAGTGGAACGCGCTGGCCTCGATCGGACCGCACCCGGACGGCGGCGGCCGCTTCTACGGCGTCACGAACCAGGTCGAGACGCTGCTGCTCCCGCCGGCGCTCGTCCTCGGCGCGCTCGCGGGACCGCTCCTGCCGGCCGTCGCGCTCGTGCTCTCGGGCGGGATCGCCGCGAGCCGTGTCGGCGCCGACGGCGGCGGGCTCGTGGTGTACCTGGCCGGCTTCCTCGTCCTCTGGCTGCGCCTGCAGCGGCTGCCGGCCCGGCGCGCAGCGCTCGCGACGGCGGCGGCGGCGGGCGCGGCGCTGCTCCTGGTCGGGATCGACGCCGCCACCGGCGGCTCGAGCCACGTCACCAGGGCCGTCGGCAACGGCCCCGGCTCGCTCGCCGGCGACCTGGGGCACCGGCTCCACGTCTCGGCGGCCGGGATCGCCCAGACCTGGAACGCCGCGCTCCTGTTCGCGCTCGGGATCGTCGGCCTCGCCGTGCTCGCCTGTTTGCGGCCGAGGCGGCCGCTGCTCGACGCGTACCTCGTGGCCCTCGTCGTCTCGCTGCTCGTGAACGACACCCCGACGGATGTCGCCGGCTGGGGCGGCCTCGCCGCGGTCGGCCTCTGGCTGTTCGCCAGCGGCGAAGAGCGCGCCGGGCGTCTGTAGACTCGCGCGTCGATGCGCCGAGCGCTCCCGTTCCTCGCCCTCGCGTTCGTGCTGGCCGGCTGCGGCAGCGCGGGCGTCGTCGAGCCCACGGCGCAGACGGTCGTCGGCTCCGTGCCGTCGACGAGCACGCAGGCGGCTCCCGTGAAGGGCAGCGCGACCTCGGGCGCGGCGCTCTTCAAGGCGCAGGGCTGCGGCGGCTGCCACAAGTTCCAGCCCGCAGGCACGAACGGGAACGTCGGGCCCGACCTGGACAAGCTCGCGCAGTACGCGCAGCAGGCGAACCAGGGCTCGCTCGACCAGTTCGTGCACGAGTCGATCCAGAACCCGAGCTCGTACATCCAGTCGGGCTACCCGAACGCCATGCCCAACTACGGCCAGACGCTGTCGGCCAAGCAGATCGCCGACCTCGTCGCGTACCTGACCCAGAAGCAGGGTTGATCGACCTCAAGGCCGCGCGGGCCGAGCCCGACCGGTTCCGGCCCGGAATCGCCCGCAAGGGCGGCGCCGAGGCGTTCGACGAGCTGCTCACGGCGGACGAGCGGCGCCGCGAGCTGATCCCGCAGGTCGACGAGCTCCGCAGCCGCCAGAAGCTGAAGGGGAAGCCGACACCGGAGCAGGTCGAGGAGCTGAAGCAGGTCAAGGAGGAGCTGCGCGCGCTCGAGGAGCAGCTCGGCGAGGCCGAGGCCCACGTCGACGAGCTGATGCGGAAGGTGCCGAACCCGGCGCACGACTCGGTGCCGGACGGGGCGCAGGCCGACGCCGAGGGCGAGATCGTGCGGGAGGCCGGCGAGAAGCCGGAGCTCGCGGAGCCGAAGGAGCACCTCGAGCTCGGTCGCTTCGAGATGGAGCGCGCCGCCCGCCTCTCCGGCTCGCGCTTCGGGTACATCGTCGGCGACACGGCCCGACTGGCGCTCGCGCTCTACCGCTGGGCGCTCGAACGCGCCGTCGCGCAGGGCTTCACGCCGGTGATCCCGCCGGTGCTCGTCCGCGAGGAGGCGATGTACGGCACGGGCTTCTTCCCGGCGGAGCGCTTCGAGATCTACGAGGTCGCCGACGAGAGCCTCTACCTGACGGGCACCTCCGAGGTCGCGCTCGCCGGCCTGCACATGGGCGAGATCCTCGACCGCGAGGAGCTGCCGCTCCGGTACACCGCCTTCTCGACGAACTTCCGCCGGGAGGCCGGCGCGGCCGGACGCGACACGCGCGGCATGTTCCGCGTCCACCAGTTCAACAAGGTCGAGATGTTCGCGTACGTGCTCCCGGAGGACTCGTGGGACGAGCACGAGCGGCTGCTCGCGATCGAGGAGTCGCTCGCGAGCGAGCTCGGGCTCCCGTACCGCGTGGTGAACATCGAGGCCTCCGAGCTGAGCGCGGCCGCCGCCAAGCGGTACGACATCGAGGCGTGGTTCCCGTCGCAAGAGCGCTACCGCGAGCTGACGTCGGCCTCGAACACGACCGACTACCAGTCCCGCCGCCTCGGCATCCGCTACCGCGCGAACGGCGGCATCGAGTACGTCCACACGCTGAACGGCACGGCCGTGACCGACCGCTGGGCGCTTGCGATCCTGGAGAACTTCCAGGGCGAGGTGCCGGACGTGCTGCACGAGTTCGGCGCCCCTGCGCGCATAGCCTGACCCGGGTACGCGTTCCCCCGCATCGGGGTCCGGTTCGCCCCCGATGCGGCTCGCGCCGCCCGCGGCGACGCTGAGCGTGCCATGAACCGCTGCGCAGCCGCCTTCGGGTTGCTCGCCTTCACCGTCTTCCTCGCCGGGGCGGCGCCGGCCGCCGTCAAGAGCTCGCCGCTCGTCGGCAAGGAGTGGTCGCGGCTACCGACGACGCGCAAGGTCGTCGCGCTGACCTTCGACTGCGGCGGGAACTCGGCCGGCGTGGGGTCGATTCTCGCGACCTTGAAGAAGGAGCACGTCGCAGCGACGTTCTTCGTCACCGGCCGTTGGGCGGAGGTCTACCCCGCCGAGACGCGCTCGCTCGCGGCCGCGTTCCCGGTGGGAAACCACACGTACGACCACGCGGACCTGACCGCACTCTCCGACAATGCCGCGCGAGCGCAGATCCTGGACGGCCAGACGACAGTCGCGCGGGTCGCAGGCGTCGAGACGCGGCCGCTCTTCCGCTTCCCCTACGGCGCCCGCGACGCACGCACGCGCGAGATCGCCGCGTCGCTCGGCTACGGCAGCCTCTACTGGACCGTGGACACGCTCGGCTGGAAGGGCCGTTCCGCCGGCGACAAGGGCGCGATCGTCCGGCGCGTGCTCGACCACCTCGCCCCCGGCGAGATCGTCCTGATGCACGTGGGCGCGGCGACCGACGGCTCGACGCTCGACGCGGACGCGCTGCCGGCCGTCGTCTCCGCTCTCCGGGCCCGCGGCTACGGGTTCGCGACGGCGGTCGACTCGTCGTCGGTCTACACGCAGGCCGTGGACGACGCGACCCGCGGCCGCTTCGCCGCCTCGACGGCCTGGCGGCGCAGCACGGCTCACGCGACCCAGCGCTACGGCTCGAGCCTCCGGCACGCGGCGCGAACGACGAGCGCGGACCCGGCGCGCTTCACCGTGCACGTGCCCGCGCGCGGCCGCTACCTCGTCTACGCGCGTTGGCCGGCCGCCTCCGACCACAACCCGGCGACCGCGTTCGTCTTCGGCCACCACACCGTCCGGGTCGACCAGCGGCGAAACGGGGGCGTCTGGACGTATCTCGGCATCGAGCTCCTCAAGGCAGGCGAGCGGACGATCTCGGTCAGCCGCTCGTCGACGTCGAAGGGGTACGTGATCGCGGACGCGGTCAAGATCGTCCGGCGCTGACCCCTGCGACAATCGAGCGAGGCGGGGTGCCGGAGCGGTCGAACGGGGCGGTCTTGAAAACCGCTAGCGCCTTAACTGGCGCTCGTGGGTTCGAATCCCACCCCCGCCGTAGAACCGCTTGATTCCAGCGGTTTCGCGTTCGTGCGAGGGCAGCGATAGCGCGGTCGCGGAAGACCGTCCCCGTCCCGGACCAACACAGTTCCAACACAGCCCCCCTGGCATCTGCTGGCACGCGCAATTAGCGACGGAACGAGTGAAGCCGCCGAAAAGGGGCGGCTTCACTCGGAACTTGATTGAGACCGCGGTCGCTAGGCGACTGGCAGTACCTCGAACAGCTTGTCGAGGTCAAAGACCTCCTCCTGCTCCAAGGCGAGGAGGCGGTCGTAGTAGTGCCATGCCCGGACGACCTTGTCGTCGCGGATCTCCGCGATGAAGACAAACGGCGCGTCGACGAGCTTCCCGGTCGGCGGCAGCTCGAGCTCCATCTCGGGCCGGCGGAAGATGCCGGTGTGCGTACCGACGAAGTGTCCCTGGAAGCAAACCAGCTCCCGCTCACCGAACACGATCGGATCCTTCAAGGTGTTGTCCGGATACGCGACCGTCCAGAGGTCGTAGAAGCGCTCCCCGAGGGCCTCACGCCCGACGAACTCCTTACCGGTCGGTTGGTCGAAGTACGTAACGGCATCGTCGAAGAGGGCGAGAAAGCCCTCACGATCGTGCGCGTTCCAGCAGTCGATCCCCTTCCGGAGAATCGTTTTGGCGTCCTCCATCAGATGTCACCTCCTCTCGCGCAGAGGTGCCAACCAACATCCTCCACCGCAACGCGTCGTCCTGATCCGCATCGCCTAGCAAGAGGGATCCGTGGAAACTACGTGCCTCCCGCCGTCAGGCCGAGGGCGGGTCCCGATCAGCTGGCGAGCCGCCCGAGATCATCCTGCGGCTCGACGACGAGGCCGCAGACGAAGGCTCAGGCCCTTGGGGCCGGGGCGGTCCATAACAAATCGGCTTGCCCGATTCGCACCAGTACATTTCCGACCACCCCCGCCGTGAGGCCCCGGTGATCCGATACAGATGCGCGGCCGAGTTGGGGCGCGATGGGCGCTGCCGGGGGGGAATCTGACAGGCGCCCACGCACTCCATGCCTCTCCCAACCGCAGCGGAGCCAGGCGGCAACGACTTTCGCGTACCGGGATCCCGCTGTCCATGGGCCGTTCGGCCTGTTTGGAGCCGGCCGCGACCTACTGAACGCGGCGCACGGTCGATACCAACACGAGGGATCGAGTCCCGGGCGGATGGGACCGATGACTGGCATGGCCACCTTTCCCCCCGACAAGTGTGGGCACGTCGTTCCGCTCGACCGAGGAAAAGAGGTGAATCAAATGCTGAAGCTTTCCGCTTTCCTGCACGTTGCCGCCGACTCGCTCCGCCGGAGCGAGGAGGGCCAGACAATGGCCGAGTACGGAGTCGTCCTGGCCGTCATCACGCTTGCCGTGATCGCCGCCATCACGCTCCTGGCCGGCAACGTCAGCAACGCCCTGAACGCTGTCGCCGGCGTCCTTCCGTAGCCGGTCAGGCTCGGCTCGGGCGTTGG
>DATIER010000103.1:0-6406 GCA_035455605.1 Gaiellaceae bacterium | reverse complement strand
CTTCCGCTTCTCCAGGAAGCGCTCGATCGCGGCCTTCGGCTCGTCCGTCGCCATCGAGAGCGCCAGCCAGTCTCGGGCATGGTTGATCGTCTCGTGCCAGGCGAGGTCGCGCCAGAAGTTGAGGTGCTGCTTCGCGTACCGGGTCGTCTGCGGCAGCTTCCGGACGAGGTTCTCGACGACCGCATCGACCTTCGCGTCGAGCTCCTCCGCCGGCACGGCCCAGTTCACGAGGCCCCACTCCTCCGCCTTGCGGGCCGGGATCTCGTCGCACATCAGCACGATCTCGCGCGCGCGTCGGTCGCCGACCATGATCGAGAGCCACTGCGTCGCGCCGCCGGCCGGCACCGAGCCGTGCTCGGGGCCGACGTGCCGGATGAACGCGTCCTCCACCATCACCGCGAGGTCGCACGCCATCTGCAGCTCGTTGCCGCCGCCGACGGCGATCCCGTTGATCCGGGCGACCGTCGGCTTGCCGATCTCGCGCAGCCGGTCGTGCATGTCCTTGAAGGCGCCGAACCACTTCCAGTACTCGTTCGGCTCGCCGACGTACCCGTCGGCCCACTCGCGCAGGTTCGCGCCGACGCAGAAGGCGCGGCCCGCGCCCGTCACCACGACCACCCGGATCGAGTCGTCCCACGAGGCGTCCTCGCAGGCGCGCGCGATCTCCCGCAGCATCTGGAAGTCGAACGCATTCAGGATCTCCGGCCGGTTGAGCGTGATCGTCGCCCGCGGCGGCGCCTTCTCGTAGACGATCCGCTCGAAGCCGAGCTCCTCGGGCGCCAGCGGCCGTGGGGCGGAAGGCTGCGACTCGCTCACGTGACGTCCGCGAAGAGGACGTGGAAGCGGCCGCCCATCTCCATCGCGTCCCTGCCGGTCGCCATGAACTCGTCGCTGCCGGCCGCCGCGCGGAACGCCTCGCGGTCCGGGAACTCCCACTCGGCGTAGTACGCGTAGGCCGGCTCGCCCATGGGCGCGCCGAAGACCTTGCCGTGGCGGAACGTCCCGCCGGGCACCTGCCGGCAGAGCTCGGCGTGCTGCTCATACCGCTCCGGATCCGGCTCGCTCTCGTAGAGCACGAACGCCCTGACCATGCAGCAATCCCCCTTTCGTCCGACGAGGGGCAGCCTAACGCGCAGCTGTGGTAGAACCGCGTCGCAGCCGCTGACCTACTGCGGCGGCCTCGTGGCTGCGGACACGAAAAACAACCGCAAGGGGGAGCGCATGAGACGCCCAAGCGTCCGGCCTCGGCGAGCAGGAGCCTTTCGGCTGCTGGTCCTCGCCGGGCTCGCAGTCGTTGCGTTGACGGTCACGTCGAGCAGCCTCGGCGTGGTCGACCTCAACCGGCCCAACGGCCAGCTTCGCGACTTCGACTCGCGCGGCAAGGTCGCGCCGAGCACGGCCCAGCTCAGAGCGGCGCGGTCGATCCACGGCCGCGTCTCGTGGGGCCCGCTCGGAACGCCGGTCTCGATCGTCCACTACGGCGGCTACCTCGCGGCCGGGCTCAAGGCACCGTCCGCCGAGTCGGCGGCGCTGAACTGGCTCGCCGCGCACAAGGCGGCCTTCGGGCTGCGCTCGATCAAGGGCCTCAGGGTGCTCACGGCAGCGCCGTTGCGCGGCAGCAGGGCCCACGCCGTCTCGTTCCGCCAGACCTTCGGCGGCATGCTCTCGGCCGACGGCGTCGTCACGGTCACGGTCGTCCGGGCGAAGACCGGCTGGAAGGTCGTGTACGCGTCGTCGAGCCTCGCGCGTGACCAGGCGATCGTGGGCAGGCGCTCGCTGTCGCCCGTGCACGCCTGGGTCAAGGCGGCGAACGCCGCGGGCATCCACGTCTCGGACGTGGCGGCTCTCGGCAAGACCGCCGACGGCTCGACCGCCGTCTCGGCGAGCGGGCTGAGCGGCTCGGAGACCGTCCGGCCGACCGTCTTCGGCACGGCGAGACGAGGCGCGATCCGCGCCTACGACACGACCGTGACGAGGTCGATCCACGGCTCGCAGGACGCCTACCGCGTGATCGTCGACGGCACGACCGGCAAGCTGCTCTACCGGCAGAACCTCGTCGACAACCTGGCCGACAACCCGGTCTGGTCGGCCTTCCCGATCGCTCCGCTGTACAACCCGCTGAACGCGTCCCCGTGGAACTACCCGAGCACGGACACGCGGCAGACGTACTGCTGGACGGCGACGGCGGGCTGCGCGAACGTCGTCTCGGACGCCGGCTCGGTCTACCCGCTCGGTGTCGCCTCGAAGTTCCCGTGGGACGTCCCGCTGGACGTCACCGGCGTCCAGGGCACCCCGCAGAGCACGGTCGGCAACAACGTCGACGAGGCGCTCCTGTGGAGCGGCGGCGGCCGCTCGTACAACGACCCGACCAACCCCCGACCCATCAGCGCGACGCGCGACTACACGGCGTCGAACTACCCGTTCACAAACCAGTGGTTCAACTCTCAGTGCGACCCGGCGCCGCTGAACGCGACGGGACAGGCCGGCGCTCAGGCGAATCCGAACGTCGAGGACTGGTCGGCCGCCACGATCAACCTCTTCAACGGCCACAACCGGCTGCACGACTACGCCTACTACCTCGGCTGGGACGAGGGCCACTGGAACGCCCAGCAGTACAACAACGGCGTCAACACGGTCGACACGTCGCCGACGCCGGGCGGTCCGACGGCCACTCCGGTCGGCAACGACGCGATCATGGGCCAGTCCCAGGACCGGGCGATCAGCGGCGGGCCGCCGACGTACGGGGCCCGCGACAACGCCAACATGGGCACCGGCGCCGACGGGCAGCACCCCTCGACCAACATGTTCCTCTGGCAGCCGCTGCCGGGCGCGTTCTACGCCCCGTGCGTCGACGGAGACTACGACGTCACCGTCTTCGCCCACGAGTTCGGCCATGCGGTCGAGAACCGCCTGATCGGCAAGGGCGTCGGTGCCCGGCAGGGCTTCCCCGCCGGCGCGATGGGCGAGGCGTTCGGCGACCTGAACGCGCTCGAGTTCGTCAACGAGAGCCACATCGCCCCGGTTCCCGGCTCCGACCGCTACACCGTCGGCGCCTACGTGACGGGCAACCCGTACAACGGCATCCGCGACTTCCTCGCGGGCCGGCCGATGGGTGGCGCGTTCCCGGCGCCCGGGCGGAACCCGGACACCGATCCGCTCAACTACGGCGACATCGGCTTCGACAACGTCGGGCCCGAGGTGCACGCCGACGGCGAGATGTGGGTTGCGCTCCAGATCGACCTGCGCGACCTGTTTCTGCAGCGGTACCCGTCGAGCGGGGCCGCGGAGGACCTCGCGTGCGTACGGGGACAGAAGTCGTCCGACACGTGCCCGGGAGACCGGCGCTGGATGCAGCTCTACTTCGACGCGATGGTGATGATGTCGCGCAACCCGACGATGCAGGACGCCCGCGACGCGATGCTCGCGGCCGACATGGCCCGCTTCGGCGGCGCCAACCAGGACCTCCTGTGGCGGGGCTTCGCGCTGCGTGGCCTCGGCCAGCTCGCCCAGACGAACCCGAACGTCGGGACGAGCGGCAGCGCCAACAACGCCGACACCGACCCGACGCCGGACTTCTCGTCGCCGCAGGCTGACAACGCGACGCTGAACTTCTTCGCCGACAACAAGGGAAACACGCTCGTCCCCGTCAAGGCGAAGATCTACGTCGGCGACTACCAGGCCCGCTCGGTGCCGGTCGCCGACACCGACCCGAGCACGAATCCCGACGGGACGCCGCGGACGGTGAACCTCGACAACACCGCGCAGTTCGTGCCGAACTCGAGCAACCCGCGCTGGAGCTCCTACAACTTCGTCGCGGTCGCGCCCGGCTTCGGAGCGGTGCGGTTCAACGTGCGTGACCTGCAGCCCGGCGAGGTCCGGGACATCACGATCCACTTCGCCCCGAACTTCGCCTCGGCCTCGCAGGGAGCGACGATCGCGGGCGACGCCCTCGGGACGAACACGAACCTCGCGAACGTGCAGGACGACGACGAGGCCACGAACGACGGCCAGACCGGCGCTCCGGCGCAGGGCCGCTGGTTCGTGATCGGCCTCGGCGACGTCAACCCGAACGGCAGCGTGATCAAGCGGCTCGGCGTCTCCGCGCTGCTCGTGCCCGGCAACAACCGGTTCACGGCGCTCCGCTCGTTCGACGCGTACACGTGTCGCGCCGGCAAGGTGGCCGCGAACCCGACGTGCGACGGGTCGATCGACGCCGGCTGGACGCAGGTCGTCGAGTCCGCGTCCGACGCGTTCCCGGCCGTGAACCCGCGGCCGGTCGCGCCGGACCTGACGCTCCGGTACTTCGACGTCGCGAGCAACCAGGTCGCGACGCACGTCAAGTTCGTCGTGACCAACAACCAGTGCACGGGACAGACGTCCTACCAGGGCGACCAGGACAACGACCCGAACATCAACTCGGACTGCCGTGTCACCCAGGGCCCGAACGCGATCGGCTTCCTGCCGCGCGACACCGAAGTGCACGTCTCCGAGGTGCAGGTGTTCGGCCAGAGCCCGACCGTCGACGGCACCAAGGTCACGACCGGGTAGCAACCCCGACACGACCACACCGAAGAGGGCCGGCCGTCCGCCGGCCCTCTTCGTGTCCGGAGCTCCTGCGATGCTCGCTCGCCGTGAACGCCCTCGCCACCGCGCTCGCGATCCTGGCCGGCCTGGCCGGCTCCGTGCAGGTCGCGGTGATGGCGAGGCTGGGCGAGCGCGTGGGCGTCTTCGCGGCGCTCGCGTGGGCGACGATCCTGTCGGCCGGCCTGACGCTCGTCCTGCTGCTGCTCGTCAAGCAGAGCGCGGGCGGCCTCGCCGACGCCGCGCGTCAGCCGATCTGGCTCTGGAGCGGCGCCGTGATGAGCCTGGTGATCGTGCTCACGATCACCTTCGCGGGCTCGCGGATCGGCGTCGCGGCGACGGTCGGGATCCTGATCGCCGGCCAGCTCGTGATGGGTGCCGCGATCGATCGCTTCGGCCTCTTCGGCGTCGACCGCGTCGGCATCAACTGGGCCCGCGCGCTGGGACTCGCGCTGCTCGCGCTCGGCGCGGCGCTGACGCTCAGGCGCTAGCGTCGCGCGGACGTTTCCGGGGCTCGAGCGCGTTGTGACGCCTGTGAGCCACCGCGCGCAGGTCTGGGTCGCCCTCTGGACCGTCTACATCGTCTGGGGCTCCACGTACCTCGGGATCGAGCTCGCCGGCGAGACGATCCCCGGCGTGTTCGGCGCCGGCCTCCGGTTCACGGTCGTCGGCCTGATCATGTTCGGCATCGTCGTCTGGCACCGCGGCCGCCAGGCGCTCCGGATCGGGCGGGCCGAGCTCGCCTCGGCCGCGCTCGTCGGCCTGCTGCTGCCGGGCGCGAACGCGGTCCTCTTCGTGACGGAGCAGCACGTGCCGATCGGCCTGACCTCGCTGATCATCGCGTCGGTGCCGCTCTGGGTGCTGCTGCTGCGCCTGGCCGTGGGCGAGCGGCCCGACCGCGTCGCGTCGCTCGGCCTGCTCGTCGGCTTCGCCGGGATCGCCGTGCTCGTGCGGCCCGGCGGCGGCTCCGGGCCGCTCGGGTACCTGCTGCTGACGGTCGCCGCCGCGATCTCGTGGGCGGTCGGGTCGTTCCTCTCGCCGCGGCTGGCGGTGCCGAGGGACGCGCTGGTCGCGTCCGGCTACGAGACGCTGATCGGCGGGCTGGTGCTGGCGGTGATCGGCCTCGCCACCACGTCCTCGTCCGAGCTCGACCCGTCCGGCTGGTCGGCGCGCTCGATCCTCGGGCTCGTCTACCTGATCCTCGTCGGCTCCGTCGTCGGCTACACCGCCTACGCCTGGCTGCTCGGCAATGCCCCGCTCGGGCAGGTGTCGACCTACGCCTACGTCAACCCGGTGGTCGCGATCGCCCTCGGTGTGATCGTGCTGAACGAGCAGCTCACGTTGCGCGTCGTGCTCGGCGCGCTGCTGATCCTGGCCGCGGTCGCAATCGTCGTGAAGCGGGAGTCAGAGCCCGGCGAGCTCGTCGGGGCGGATCGGGACGCGCGTGAGCTCGCGTCCGCTCGCCGCTCGTAGCGCCGAGACGACGGCGGCGGTCGAGACGACCGTCGGCGGCTCGCCGACGCCCTTGGCTCCGTAGGGCGCATCGGGCTCCGGGTCCTCGACGAGCTCGGCCTCGACCGGGGGCATGTCGAGCGTGGTCGGGATCAGGTAGTCGGTGAAGCTGGCGTTCGTGATCAGGCCGCCGCGCGTCTGGATCTCCTCCATCAGCGCCAGACCGAGGCCTTGCGCGGTGCCGCCCTCGATCTGGCCGTGGACGGCCTGCGGGTTGATCGCCTTGCCGACGTCCTGCGCGGTGCCGACCCAGACCACGCGCGAGAGCCCGAGCTCGACGTCGACCTCCGCCACGACGCGCATCGCGGCGGTC
>DATIER010000102.1:0-9948 GCA_035455605.1 Gaiellaceae bacterium | reverse complement strand
TGTTCTCACAGATCAGGACGAGCGGCAGGCGCTGCACCTTCGCGAAGTTGAGGCACTCGAAGACATAGCCCTGGTTCATCGCGCCGTCGCCGAAGTACGCGACTGCGACCCCGCCGGTCGTGCGTCGGAGCGCGAGCGCCGCGCCGGTCGCCGCGGCGATGCTGCCGCCGACGATGCCGAACGAGCCGATCAGCCGGTCGGTCGGCGAGTTGACGTTCATCGACCCGGCGCGGCCGCCGTTGATGCCGGTCTCGCGCCCGATCATCTCGTCGAGCAGCCGCTGCGGCTCGACGCCGAGCGCGAGCGCGTGCCCGTGGCCGCGGTAGGTCGCGGCGACGCGGTCCCGGTCCTCGAGCAGGCTCGCGACCCCGGTGGCCACCGCCTCCTGTCCGGAGTAGAGGTGCGTCGTGCCGTAGACCTCGCCCTTCAGAAACAGCGACTGGACGAGGTCCTCGAAGCCGCGGATCAGGAGCATCTGACCGTAGATCCGCGTGTAGAGCTCGACGTCGTCCAGCACGCCCGCGGCGGGATCGCTGACCTGGCTCACGTGGCCACCCCGGCCTCGGAGGCGAGCCGCTCCGCCAGGTAGGCCCAGTCCCGCTCGTGCCGGTACGAGTAGCGCGGCGGCGGCGCCGGCGCCGAGGTCTCGAGCCAGCGCACCGGCTTGCCCTGCGTCTCGTAGAACGCGTGGATGCAGCCCGTGGCGGTCCAGAAGACGTCACCCGGTCGGAGCGTGTAGCGGTCGCCGTCGGCGACGACGTCGACCTCGCCCTCGAGCATGTAGTACGACTCTTCGAACGGGTGGTCGTGCGGGTTCGCGCAGGCTCCCGGCTGGTAGTCGACCATGAACATCGTGTGGAGCTGGGCGTCGAGCCGCTGGTCGACGAGCATCTTGACCGCGATCCCGCTGTAGGCGAGCACCGCCGTCGCCATGCTCCCGGACACGGTCGGGGCGCCCATCGCCTGGCCCCGCTTGAGCAGGTCGAGGTCGGTCTCGCCCTCGGTGAGCAGGAAGATGTTGTGATTGCGCGGGTCGCGGGCGTCGAGCGGGGCGGCCTCGCCGTCCGGCGGCGGCCCGAGGAAGAACGTGTCGCTCGCGTCGAGGCGCGGTCGCGGGGCCGCCATCTCGAGCCAGAGCCCGCGCTCCTCGCTGCGGAACGCGTGCGGCACGCCGACGCCGATCAGCCCGCAGGCGCCGGGCTGCAGCCTCACCCCGCGTCCCTCGAGGTAGAGCACCGGCCGGCCCTCGAGCACGTAGAAGCTCGTCTCGAACGAGTGCAGGTGCTCGTCGACGTGGCCGTCGGCGAGCGAGACCACCGTCAGCGCCATGTGCGTCGAGCCGAGCGAGCCGCCGACGACGCGGCACGAGGTCAGCCCGCTCGAGCGGCCCGGCAGCCCCGGGGCGAGCTCGACGTCCTCGCGCCGGACGAGGCGGTAGCCCGGCAGCCCGTCGCCGAGCTCACGGGTGCCGCTGTCGCTCATCGCGGCACGCCGGCCGGCTCGACGACGGCCGAGGACGCAACGGCGTCGGCCATCCCGGGCGGGCCGTCGCGTCCGTTCCCGGAGACGAGGTCGGCGCCGCGAACGTAGGTCTTGCCCGCGACGAGCAGCTCCTCGGCCGGGAAGCGCGTGATCACGTCGCAGCCGGTCGCCGTCACGACGACCTCCTCCTCGATCCGCGCCGCCGAGCGGCCGTCGGTCGCGGCGCAGTACGTCTCGAGCGCGAAGACCATTCCCTCCTCGAGCTCCACGGGGTGGTCGAGTGAGTGGACGCGCGAGATCATCGGCGACTCGTAGAGGCCGACGCCGATCCCGTGGCCGAACTGGAGGCCGAAGCAGGTCTCCTCGTCCGGGAAGCCGAGCTCCTCGGCGGTCGGCCAGACGGCGGCGATCCGGTCGGTCGTCATCCCCGGCCGGACGAGCGCGATGGCCGCGTCGAGCCACTCGCGACACTGCTTGTACGCGTCGAGCTGCGCCGGGCTCACGCCGCCGACGTTGAACGTGCGGTAGTAGCACGTCCGGTAGCCCATGAACGAGTGGATGATGTCGAAGAACGCCTGGTCGCCCGGCCGCAGGAGGCGGTCGGAGAAGACGTGCGGGTGCGGGTTGCAGCGGTCGCCGGAGACCGCGTTCACGGCCTCGACCTGCTCGGAGCCGAGCTCGAACAGGAGCTGGTGGGCCCGCGCGACGATCTGGTGCTCGTACACGCCCGGTCGCAGCATGCGGTAGATCTCGTCGTAGACGGCGTCGACGAGCCCCGCGGACTGATCGAGCAGCGCAATCTCCTGCGGCGTCTTGATCGTGCGCGCCGCGAGCATCACCTGCGAGCCGTCGGTCACGTGGATCCCTGCGCGCTGCAGCGCCTCGATCGTGACCAGGTCGGCCATGTCGATCCCGAGCGGGTCGTCCTGGAGCCCACGCTCGCGGAGCTCGTGCGTGATCTTGCGTGCGAGGCCGTCGGGGATCCCGGTCGCGTCCGGCATCGCGCCCCGCATCGGCGCGACGCCGGCGCGGAAGTTCTCGGGCGGCAGCCAGGGCGCGAAGAGCTGGTGATGCCGAGCGGCCGAGCCGAAGTCCCACAGGATCGGGTCGGCGCCACGCGCGAGAAGCGTGAAGCGTGCGTTCTTGTCGCGCGCCCACTCGCCGATGTGCGTGCTCGTGACATACCGGATGTTGTTCGGGTCGAACAGGAGCAGCGCGCCGAGCTCGGAGGCCTCGAGCGCCGCCTTCGCGCGTTCGAGCCGTTCCCGCCGCAGACGGGGAAAGTCGATTCGCTGCTCCCAGTCCACCGCGCGTGTCGCGTCGGGCGAGCCGACCGTCCGTGGGGTGTTCATCGCGCCACCTCCTCGCTGGCGGCGCCCCGCAGGTGGAGATAGAGCGCCATGAAGTCGTCGTCTGCATAGCCGGCCTCGACGGCGGCCCGAAGGAGCGCCTTCAGGTGCTGCGCGAGCGGAAGCTCCACCTCCGACCGGCCGGCCGCGTCGAGCACGAGGTCGATGTCCTTCTCCATCAGGGCGGTCGTGAACGTGGCCGAGAAATCGTCGGCGAGCAGCGGCTCCGTCTTGTACTCGACGAACGGCGCGCCCGCGGCCGAGCTCCCCATCACCTCGAGCAGCGCTGCCCGCGACACGCCGGCTGCCTCGCCGAGGACGAGCGCCTCCGCCATCAGCTCGGCCAGGCCCGCGATCATCAGGTTGATCGCGAGCTTCACCACGCGCGCCTGCTCGGCGTCGCCGACGTGATGGATCGTCGGCCCGATCGCGCGCAGGACCGGCTCGACCCGCTCGAGCGCCTCGCGCGGGCCGGAGACCATCAGCGTCAGGTTGCCGGCGCGCACGACCGTCGGGTTTCCGCTCACGGGCGCGCGCAGGTAGTCGACCGAGGCTTCGTCCGCCAGCGACGCCACGCGTGCCGAGACCGTCGGCGAGACGGTGCTCAGGTCGACGAGGACGCTCGACGGACGCGCGGCCGCGAGCACCTTCTCGGCTACGCGCTCGAACGCCTCGTCGTCGGCGAGCGAGGTCAGGACGACGTCGACCTCCTCGGCCAGCTCGGCAGGGCTGCCGGCGACGGTCGCGCCGCGGTCCGCGAACGGCTGCGCCTTCTCGACGGTCCGGTTGTGCACGACAAGCGGATAACCGGCCTCCAGGACCCGCTCTGCGATCGCCGTGCCCATGTTGCCGAGACCGATCAGCCCCACGGTGAGACGCGGGTCCTGAGAGGTTCGCACTGTTCAGTATGAATAAACGAACCGCCGCGGCCGGTCAAGTGAGCAGCGCGACGTCCACGCCTCTCTGTACAGCCATACCGGACGCGCCGCGCCTCCGCGCCCCGCCGGGTCGAGCCCTGTCTTTCCTAGTAACAGACTGTTACTTGATCCCTCCGAACCGCGCGTACGCCGTCGCTCGGGCGCTTCGGACTCTTGTAACAGACTGTTACTTGGCCTAGCCGGACGCGACGCGGGCGATCGTCTTGTCGGCCAGGCGGTCGAGTGCCCGGACCGACAGCTCGAGGTGCTCCTCCTTCGTGTCCTCGAGCTTCGTGTGCGAGAGGCCGCGCAGCGACTGGACGAACAGCATCACCGTCGGGACGCCGGCGCGGGCGACCTCGGCGGCGTCGTGGAGCGGCCCGCTCGGGAGCCGGTGCGATTCGCCGGCCACCTCCCGGATCGCCTCGTCGGCGAGCTCGATCAGCGCCTCGTCGAACAGGATCGGCTCGATGTTCCAGATCCGCTCCCACTCGACCTCGACGTCCTCCTCCTGGGCGAACCGCCGCGACGCGGCCTCGGCGTTGCTCAGCAGCTCGGCGAGCTGGTGCGCGTCGAGGTGCCGCTGGTCGAGCAGGCACTCCGCCGTCTCGACGACCGACGTCACGATGCCCGGCCTCGTGACGACGCCGCCCATCGTGCAGACGGCCCCGCCGCCAATCCGCTTCGCGATCTCGCGGATCTCGAGCTCGAGCCTGGCCGCGCCGGCGAGCGCGTCGCGCCGCTTGTCCATCGGCGTCGACCCCGCGTGGGCCGCCTGGCCGCGGAACGTGACCTGGTGGCGCTCGACGCCGAACGTGCCGAGCACGACGCCGAGCGGGAGCCCGAGCGACTCGAGCACCGGGCCCTGCTCGATGTGCAGCTCCAGGTAGGCCGCCGCGCTCTCCAGCTGCGAGCGCGCCTCGAGCGCCCCGTCCAGCTCGACCCCGTGCTCGCGCAGCGCGTCCGGGAGCGCCACGCCGTCTCCGTCCCGCCGCTGGCGCAGCTCGTCCTGGTCGGCCATCGAGCCCGCGGCCGCCGAGGAGCCGAAGAGCGAGCGCCCGAAGCGCGCGCCTTCCTCGTCGGCCCAGTTGACGAGCCGCACGGTCGTCGCCGGCTCGCCCTCCTCCGCGAGGCGCCGCATCACCTCGACGCCCGCCAGCACGTTCAGGCAGCCGTCGAGCCAGCCGCCGTTCGGAACGGAGTCGATGTGCCCGCCGATCAGGACGGCGCGGTCGGCGGCGCCGCGCAGCGTCCACCACTGGTTGCCGGCCTGGTCGATCTCCTCCTCCAGCGGCAGCCCGTCGAGCTTCCCTCGCAGCCACTCCCGCGCCCGCTCCCACGTGTCGGTCCACGCGACACGCTGCGCGCCGTTCTCGTCGCCGGTCAGTTCCCGCAGCTCGTGCAGCTCTGCGACGGTGCGTGCTGGGTCGAGCACGTCGCGATCGTAAACCGCCACGGAGTCTGTGGTAAGAGATACGCGTGGCGACGATTGCCGCGCCGGCAGGGCCAGCGTCACGCGGGGAGGCCGTGAGACGCGCGACCGTCCGCGTCGCGCTGTTCGTGGTCGTGCTCGCCGTGCTCTGGGGGCTCTGGGAGGGCTACCGCTGGCTCTGGATCCACGAGGGCTGGACGTGGCCGTTCCGGGTCGACGACACGACCATGCCCCACCTGGCCGACATCTTCTCGGCCCTCTGGGGAAGCGCCTCGCCCGGCGGCGTCGGGCCGCGGCTGATCACCGTCCTCGGCAAGGGCGCCCTCTTCACCGCCAAGGAGGCTGCGGCCGGGTTCGCGCTCGGCGCGCTGGTCGGCTTCACCCTCGGCGTCTTCCTGGCCCAGTTCCGACTGCTGCAGCGCGGGCTCCTGCCGTGGGTGGTGGCGTCGCAGACCGTTCCGATCCTGGTCGTCGCGCCGATGGTGGTCGTCTGGGCGAACCCGAAGCTGCCGTCCGGCCTCCAGGACTGGGGCGCGGTGGCGTTGATCGCCGCCTACCTGACCTTCTTCCCGGTGACCGTGAACACGATCCGCGGGCTGCAGTCGGTCGACCGGCGCGCGCTCGAGCTGATGCGCAGCTACGCCGCGGGCGAATGGCGGATCCTCTGGAAGCTCCGCTTCCCGGCGTCGTTGCCCTACATCTTCGCGGCGCTCAAGGTGAGCGCGACGGCGAGCGTCGTGGGCGCGCTGATCGGCGAGCTGCCCTCGTCGATCCCGAACGGGCTCGGCGCGCAGATCATCAACTTCAGCCAGTACTACTCGACGGAGCCGCGCGGGCTCTGGGCGACGAACGTGATCGCGGCCGCGCTCGGGATCTCGTTCTTCCTCGTGATCGTGCTCGTCGAGAAGCTCGTCGTCCGCCGAGCGCCGGAGAACCTCGTATGAGCGTGGTCAAGGTCGCCGGCGTGACGAAGCAGTTCGGGCAGACGACGGCGCTGCAGGGGATCGAGCTCGAGATCACCGAGCGCGAGTTCGTGTCGCTGATCGGGCCCTCCGGCTGCGGCAAGTCGACGCTGCTGCGGATCGTCGCCGACCTGATCGAGCCGAGCGCCGGCACGGTCGCGGTCAACGGCAAGCCCGCGCGGCAGGCCCGCACCGACCGCGACTACGGCATCGTCTTCCAGGACCCGGTGCTCTACGACTGGCGGACGGTGGCCAAGAACGTCGCCCTCCCGCTGGAGATGGCGCGCTGGCCGAGGCAGAAGCGCAACGAGCGCGTGCGGGAGATGCTCGAGCTCGTCGAGCTCCAGGGGTTCGAGAGCCACCGGCCGTGGCAGCTCTCGGGCGGGATGCAGCAGCGCGTCTCGATCGCGCGGGCGCTCTCCTTCGAGCCGCCGCTGCTGCTGATGGACGAGCCGTTCGGGGCCCTCGACGAGATGACGCGCGAGCGGATGAACATGGAGCTGCTGAAGATCTGGGAGGCGAGCGGCTCGACGATCGTGTTCGTGACGCACTCGATCGCCGAGGCCGTCTTCCTCTCCACCCGGGTGGTCGTGATGTCGCCGCGGCCCGGCCGGATCTCGGAAGTGATCCCGATCGACCTGCCGCGGCCGCGCCTCGCGACGACGCGCGAGGAGCCGCGCTTCTTCGAGCTCGTCACGCGCGTGCGCGAGGCGCTGCACCTCGGCCACGACCTGGATCGCGCCGTTCCGCCGGCGCAGGAGGCGACCGCGTGAGCAGCCAGGCGCCGGTCGCCGTCCAGCCGGTTCCGCGCGGCGGCCTCGGGCGCATGGTCGGCAGGCGCACGGTGGACTGGCTGCCGGCGCTCCTCGTCGGCGTCGGGATCGTCGCGCTGTGGCAGGGCCTGATCGTCTGGACGCACGCCCAGCAGTTCCTGCTGCCGAAGCCGACGTCGATCGCGTCCGCGTTCTGGACCGACAAGCACGAGCTCTGGTCGGCGGGCTGGTACACCTTCCAGGAGGCGCTCGGCGGCTTCGTGCTCGGCTCGGGCCTCGCGATCCTGCTCGCGCTCGTGCTCGCGCGCTGGCGCCCGCTCGGAACGGCGCTGCTGCCGTACGCGGTCGCCGCCAACGCGATCCCGATCATCGCCTTCGCCCCGATCACGAACCAGTGGTTCGGCGGCGGGCTGACGAAGAGCTCGAAGATCGCGATCGCCGCGATCCTCTGCTTCTTCCCGGTGCTGGTGAACACGCTGCGCGGCCTCACCTCGGTGCGGCCGCAGGACCTCGAGCTGATGCGCTCGTACGCCGCCGGCAACGTCGAGGTCTTCCGGCGCGTCCGCATCCCCACCTCGCTCCCGTTCATGTTCACCGGGCTGAAGGTCGCGACCGTCCTCGCCATGATCGGAGCGGTCGTCGGCGAGTACTTCGGCGGCGCGCTCAACGCGATCGGCGTGCTGATCCTCTCGCGCTCGCGCGTCTTCCAGTTCAACGAGGCCTGGGCCGGCGTGCTCGTGGTCTGCCTGTTCGGCCTCGCGCTCTACATCGCGGTCGCGGCGCTCGAGCGCGCCGTCCTGCGCTGGGTTCCATCGACATCCGACTGACGACGCGTCACAATCGCCTCGGTCGGAAGTTGAGGAAAGGGGAACGATGAAGCATCGGTACTGGGTCGGGGCACTGGCCGTCCTCGCGCTCGCGGGCGGCATCCTCGCGGCGGTCGGAACCGCCGCGCCGTCGAAGCAGTCGTCGCAGAAGCTGACCAAGCTCACCTTCCAGCTCAAGTGGGTGACGCAGGCGCAGTTTGCGGGGTACTACGCCGCGGAGGCCAAGGGGTACTACAAGAAGGCGGGCCTCGACGTGAACATCCGCGTCGGCGGCCCGGACATCATCCCGGAGCAGGTCGTGGCCGGCGGTCAGGCGCAGCTCGGCCTCGACTGGCTGCCGAGCCTGATGTCGGCGCGCGACCAGGGCACGAAGCTCGTCAACATCGCGCAGGTCTTCACGCGCAGCGGCATGACCGAGATCACGTGGAAGTCGAGCGGGATCAACACGGTCGCGAAGATGAAGAACAAGAAGGTCGGGAACTGGCTCGGGGGCAACGAGTTCGAGCTGTTCGCCGCGTTGAGCCGGGCCGGAATGGATCCGACCCACAACAAGGGCGTCACGATCGTGAAGCAGCCCTTCGACATGAACCTGTTCCTGAACAAGCAGATCGATGCCGCCTCGGCCATGACCTACAACGAGCTGGCCCAGGTGCTCGAGACGAAGAACCCGAAGACGGGCAAGCTCTACAAGCTGAGCGACCTGAACGTGATCAAGATGGACAAGATCGGCACCGGCATGCTCGAGGACGGGATCTTCGGCACCGCCGCCTGGCTGAAGGACAAGAAGAACCAGGCGACCGCGAAGAAGTTCCTGGCCGCGTCGTTCAAGGGCTGGATCTACTGCCGGACGCACCTGAAGGACTGCGTCAAGATCGTGCTCTCGCACGGGCCGACCCTCCTCAAGGGGCACCAGACCTGGCAGATGAACGAGATCAACGCGCTCATCTGGCCGGCGCCGCTCGGCATCGGGCTGATGAACCCGAAGGACTACGCGTTCACGGCCAAGACGACGGCGAAGTACAACCACCTGAAGAAGGTGCCGGGCCACGAGGCGTACCGCACCGACCTCGCGAAGGCCGCGCAGAGCATGCTCAAGAAGCAGGGCGTCGACATCTACGGCAAGAGCTGGAAGAAGGCGAAGGTCAAGGTCACGCCGGGAGGCAAGTAGCGAGACGTGACGGCGGGGGCGCGACCGCGCGCCCCCGCCGCTGGAAAGGAGCGCCATGTCGGTTCTGATCAAGGGCGGGCGGATCGTCACGGCCGCCGACGACTACGTCGCGGACGTCTACGTCGAGGACGAGACGGTCTCGCTGATCGGCGAGTCGCTCGACCTGAGCGCCGACAGGGTGATCGACGCGAGCGGCAAGTACGTGCTGCCGGGGCTCGTCGACCCGCACACGCACCTGGACATGCCGTTCGGCGGCACGGTCACGATCGACGACGTCGAGTCCGGCCAGACGGCCGCGGCGTTCGGCGGGACGACCTGCCACGTCGACTTCATCATCCAGCCGCAGGGCTCGAGCTTCGCCGACGCGATCGCCGAGTGGCGCGCGAAGGCCAACGGCAAGCAGGTGATCGACATGGGCTACCACATGGCGGTCACCGACCTCGACGAGGGCGGCTCGCTCGAGGAGCTCGCGTCGCTGCCGGACGAGGGGATCACCTCGTACAAGCTCTTCATGGCCTACAAGGGCGCGCTGATGGTCGACGACGAGACGCTCTTCCGGACGATGGAGACCGCGTCCGAGACCGGCGCGCTCGTGATGGTGCACGCCGAGAACGGCGACGTGATCGACGTGCTCGTGCGCCAGGCGCTCGAGGCCGGCAACACCGACCCGATCTACCACGCGCTCACCCGGCCGCCCGAGGCCGAGGGCGAGGCGACGAACCGCGCGATCCAGCTCGCGCACCTCGCCGGGGCGCCGCTCTACGTCGTGCACGTCACCTGCCGCGAGGCGGTCGAGCCGATCGCGCTGGCGCGCGAGAAGGGCTGGGACGTCTGGGGAGAGACCTGCACGCAGTACTTCTTCAACTCGCTCGACGACATCGCCAAGCCTGACTTCGAGGGCGCGAAGTACGTCTACTCGCCGCCGGTGCGCGACAAGGCGAACTGGGAGGTGCTCTGGAACGCCGTCCGCAACGACGACCTCTCCGCGATCTCGACCGACCACTGCGCCTTCACCTGGGACGGGCAGAAGACGCTCGG
>DATIER010000101.1:0-2541 GCA_035455605.1 Gaiellaceae bacterium | reverse complement strand
AAGGGCGGGATCGGCTCGGCGAGCCGCGTCGCCGGCGACCACGTCGTCGGCGCGCTCGTGCTCGCGAACTTCGGCTCCGGACAGCAACTGACCATCGCTGGCGTCCCGGTCGGCCGGCAGCTGCCGAGCCAGGGCCACTCGGACGACGCGGGCAGCTGCATCGCGGTCGTCGCCACCGACGCGCCCGTCGGGCCGCAGTCGCTGGAGCGGGTCGCGCGACGGGCTGGCCTCGGCCTCGCGCGCACCGGCTCGGTCGCGCACCACGGCAGCGGCGAGATCTTCGTCGCCTTTTCCACCTCACCCGGCGGCGACGTCGACGGCCGCGACCTGAACGGCCTGTTCGCGGCGACCGTCGAGGCGACCGAAGAGGCGGTGGTGAACGCGCTCTGGGCGGCGCCGGACGTGACCGGCCGCGAGGGCCGCGTCGAGCGCGGCCTCCCGCACGACGAGGTGCTGGAGCTCCTGCGCCGACACGGGGCGATCGCGTGAAGATCCTCGTCGTCGGCACCGGCGGCGTCGGCGCGGCTGCCGCGGCGGCTGCGCAGAAGCGCGGCTTCTTCGAGCGGATGACGTTCGCCGACCTCGACCCGGCGCGGCCGCAGGCGCTCGTCGACCGGCTCGACGACGGGCGCTTCGCGGCGGCGCAGGTGGACGCGTCCGACCGGGCGAGCGTCGCGGCGCTCGCGCGCGAGCACGACGTGGTGCTGAACGCGACCGACCCGCGCTTCAACCTGCCCGTCTTCGAGGCCGCCTTCGAGACGCGCTGCACCTACCTCGACATGGCGATGTCGCTCTCGGAGCCGGGCGTCCTGCTCGGCCAGCGGCAGCTCGACCAGCAGGAGCGCTGGGCCGACGCGGGCCTGCTCGCGCTCGTCGGCATCGGCGTCGAGCCGGGACTGTCCGACATCTTCGCGCGTTACGCCGCCGACCACCTCTTCGCCGAGCTCGACGAGGTGGCCGTGCGCGACGGCGCGAACCTCGAGGTCGAGGGCTACGAGTTCGCGCCGACCTTCTCGATCTGGACGACGATCGAGGAGTGCCTGAACCCGCCGCTCGTCTGGGAGCGCGAGCGCGGCTGGTACACGACGGAGCCCTTCAGCGAGCCGGAGGTGTTCGACTTCCCCGAGGGGATCGGCCCGCTCGAGTGCGTGAACGTCGAGCACGAGGAGGTCGTGCTGGTGCCGCGCTGGGTCGACTGCCGCCGGGTCACGTTCAAGTACGGCCTCGGCGAGGAGTTCATCGACGTGCTGAAGACGCTGCACAAGCTCGGGCTCGACTCGACGGAGCGGATCCGCGTGCGCGACGTCGAGGTGGCGCCGCGCGACGTGGTCGCTGCCGCGCTGCCCGACCCGGCCACGCTCGGCGAGCGCATGCACGGCCTGACCTGCGCGGGCACGTTCGTCACCGGCACCGGCGTGGACGGCCGGCCGCGGGCGACCTACCTCTACCACGTGACCGACAACGAGCACGCCATGCGCGAGTACGGCTCCCAGGCAGTTGTGCTGCAGACGGCCCTCAACCCCGTCGTGGCGCTCGAGCTGCTCGCGAACGGCGGCTGGAGCGGCGCCGGCGTGCTCGGCCCGGAGGCCTTCGACGCCGTTCCCTTCCTCGAGCTGCTGAACGCCTACGGCGAGCCGTGGAAGCAGAGCGACCGCTAGCCGCGCGCGCGGCGCACCCGCTCTGGCCGCTGTTCGTGCTCGCGCTGGCGCGGGCGCGCTCGCGCTCGTGCTGGCGCACCCGGCCGCCGACGCGACGTGGGAGAACCACCCGGCCCACTTCTGGCTCGTGCTCGGCGCGGCGGCGGTCAACGTCGCGCGCGGCTACACGGTCGGCCTGGCCGCGCGGCGGCGACGGGACGCTCGGCTGCTGCTCGTCTCGCTCGCGTTCGTCTCGGCGGCAGGATTCCTCGGCCTGCACGCGCTCGCCACGCCCGGCGTGCTGATCGGCAAGAACGCCGGCTTCGAGCTGGCGACGCCCGTCGGCCTGGCGCTCGCGGGGCTGTTCGCGGCGGCGTCCGGCCTGCCGCTGATGCCGCGCGCGGCCGAGCGCGTGCTGCGCTTCGCGTGGCTGCTCGTCGGCGGCCTGTCGGCCTTGCTGGCGGCGTGGGCGATCGTCTCCCTCGCCGAGGTGGCTCCGCTCGCCGGCGAGCTGGGCGCCGAGCAGCTCGACGGCCGGCAAACCGCGCTCGCAGCCGCCGGCGTCGTGCTCTACGCGGCGGCGGCGCTCGGCTACTTCCGGCTCTACCGGCGGCGGCAGACCCAGTTCCTGCTCGTGGTCGCCGTCGCCTTCGCGCTGCTCGCCGAGGCGATGCTCGTGATCGTCTGGGCCCGGAACTGGCGCGTCTCTTGGTGGGAGTGGCACCTGCTGATGCTGGTCGCGTTCGTGGCGATCGCCGTCGCGGCGCGCACCGAGTGGCACGAGGAGCGCTTCAGCCCGCTCTACCTCGACGAGACGCTCGCCGGGACGCGGGAGGTGAGCGTGCTGTTCGCCGACCTGCAGGGCTTCACCTCGTTCTCCGAGCGCACCTCGCCGGCGCGGGTG
>DATIER010000100.1:0-17844 GCA_035455605.1 Gaiellaceae bacterium | reverse complement strand
GATCGGAGGCTGCATCGCCACCGACACCGACTTCGACGGCACCTCGTACCAGCCCGTCTGGCCGGGGACCGACCCCAATCGCGGGCAGGACAAGAAGTACCACCCGAGCGCGGTCACCTTCACGAGCCCGGTCTTCAACGGGTCGCAGAACTACAGCCGGGTGGCGTTCGAGGCCGACCTGCCGCGCATCGAGGCGGCCGACTTCGGCGGCAACTGCAACCGCCTCACGGGCGTCGGGTGCACGAACCCGCCGCCGGGGTCGAACTTCTACCCGATCTACTCGACCGGGACGTCGAACGGAACCCCGAGCGGCTCGTGTGTCTGGCAGCTCGGCGGGCCGTACCTCAAGGGCACGACCGACACCTTCGGCGGGAACAGCGCCGCGGAGTACGGGCCGCTGCTGTTCAGCAACTATCCCAACCCGAATCCGGCCAACCGGATCCGGACCAACAACTTCCGCAACGTGCTCCCGTCGAACCCCTGTCCGGCCTAGCCGGGCACGGCTGCACCTGTGCGAGGGGCGCCTCCGGGGCGCCCCTCCGCGTCAGCGGATCCCGCTGTCGTAGACGAAGTTGCGGCGCGCGAAGCCGGTGCCCGGCACAGACACCGCGCGCGGCTGCAGGCCCGCCTTCGGGGAGGCGTTGCGGCTCGCCGCCGCGGCGCGGACGAGGTAGCGGCCGGCGGAGAGGTGGACGCGATAGCGGCCGCGCCCGTCCGTCGTCGCCGTCACGGTGTGGCCGCCGCGGCTGAAGAGCAGCTTGAACCCGCGCGCCGGCCTGGAGCACGGACGGCCGCTCACGCAGACCGGCGTCGCCGGGCTGATGCGGACGGTGCCGTAGAGGCCGCCGTCGCTCGCGCCGCCCGAGCTCTGCGCGCCGCACGCGGCGACGGTCGCGACGACGGCGGCGATGAGGAGGCAGCGGCCGATCACCTCGCCGCTAGGGTAGCCCCGCATGCCCGAGGGCGACTCGCTCCACCGCGCCGCGCGGAAGCTGCAGGTGCTCGTCGGGGAGCGCGTCTCGGTCGAGACGCCGAACCCGCGCGCCGCCGCGGCGGTGTCCGCGGCGGCGCTCGACGGCCGGCGGCTCGAGTCCGTGGAGGCCGTCGGCAAGAACCTGCTGCTCCGCTTCGAGGGCGGGCTCGTGCTGCGCAGCCACCTGCGCATGAGCGGCCGCTGGCAGGTCGTCGAGCGCGGCGCCGCCCGACACGGCAGGCCGTGGCTCGTGCTGGCCGGCGACGAGCGCGAGGCGCTGCTCTGGAACGGCCCGGTGCTCGAGCTGTCCTCGCGGGGGACGCGGCGGCTCGGGCCGGACATCCTCGCCGACCCGCCGGACCTCGCCGCGATGGTCGCGAGCCTCCGCCGCGAGCACCCCTCGCGCGAGGTCGGCGACGCGCTCCTCGACCAGCGGCTCGTCGCCGGGATCGGGAACGTCTGGAAGGCGGAGTCGCTCTGGCACGCGCGCCTCTCGCCGTGGCTGCGCCTCGGCGAGGTGGGCGACGAGGAGCTCGAGCTCGTCCTCGCGGAGGCGGCGCGCCTGATGCGCGCGTCGCTCGAGCAGGGCCGGAGCGAGCGCGCCGTCTACCGGCGCGCCGGGCGGCCGTGCCCGCGCTGCGGCGTGCGGGTGGAGAGCCGCGGCCAGGGCGACGACAACCGCACCGCCTACTGGTGCCCCGGCTGCCAGCGCGGCCGAGCCGAGCGTCAGGTGTCCGCGCGGGACTCGGCGTAGCCGAGCAGGGCGTGCCGGAGATCGGGCTCGACCGCGAGCCATTCGCCGTCGAGCTCGGCGAAGCGCGACGCGGGATCGCGCTCGCCCTGCTCCCACAGGGCGGCCAGCGCTTCGATCAACAGGCGGGCGTGTCGATCGAGACCGAACCGCTGAGCGCCCTCGATCGCGACGATCGCGGCCTGGCCGCTGCGGTGGCCGAGGAGCCGGTAGAAGCCGCCGCTCGCGATCTCGCCGTCGCAGAGGACGAGCGAGAGGAACGCCCGCTCGTCGGGATCCAGGTCCAGCAGCGCCGCGGCGACGTGGTGGGCTTCGACGACGCTCGTGCCGAGCCGTTGGTACGTCTCCGCGATCGCATCCCGGGGATCCATCCTGCGCGCGATCGTACGACGTGCGCAGAGGAGAGGCGCGCCGCGCCGCGTAGCTGCACTCGTGGCCGTGCGCGCTCCGCACCTGTACCGCTCGCTTCGCTGCTTCTGCCTGGCCGGCTTCTCGATGCTCGCGAGCGACGTCGGCGCCGGCGACGAGCTCCCGTTCGCCTTCGAGGAGCACGCCGGGCGCGGAGGCTCGGCGCTGTACGAGTACCGGCCGCTCGTGCGCTCGTACGTCGGAGCCCGGGCCGGGCGGCTCGGGGCGCTCGCGGACGCACGCCTGGCGCTCGAGGATCTGCGGCGCGAGCCGGCGGCGGCGATCTACGCGGCGGCGCACTCCGGCACCGGCGGCGACGAGCCGCTGCTCCGGACGATCGTGCTGCCGCTGCTCGCCGACGTGGCGGAGGCGTGCGGCGGGTTCGACTGGAGCGACGAGGCGTTCGACCGGGCGTACGCCGAGCTCGAGCGCTCGCTGTTCGGGTCGCGGCGCGCGTACGCGGCGGTCGCGCCGCTCGTCGGGCTCTCGCTCGGGACGCAGGTCGAGCTCGCGGACGGGCTCCGGATCCGCCTCGCCGCGGTCGGCGAGCTCGCCGCGCACTGGCCGGAGGCGAACGGCCTGCTGCCGGCCGGCTTCGGCACCGAGCCCGACCGGCTCTGTGTGCTCGAGCTCGAGCGGGCGCTGCCGCCGAGCGAGCGGCACGTTCCCGACGCGCCGGGGGAGCTGGGAGACGCGGTGAGCGCCCTGCGGCTCGCGACCGCCGCGCCGGCGGCCGCGGGGCCGGTGCTCTTCGAGCGGCTCGACTGGCGCCCGCTCGGCATCCGCCCGGTTCTGCCGATCGCCGCCGCGGAGCCTGCCGGCGAGCCGACGCGGCTCGACGCCTTCCGCGCCCGCCTCGCCTCTGACCTGCTCGCGCGGCTCGGGCGGGCGGAGGACGACCCGGAGCTGGCGGAGGCGCTCGACCGCTGGGAGCTGTCGCTCTTCGCGGACGAGCCGTTCCGGTCGGAGCAGCTGCGCGAGGCGCTCGCCGCGCTGCTCGGCGGGCCGGACGGGCTCTGGGCGGCCGCCATGCGGGCGGCCGTGCTGCTCG
Source organism: Gaiellaceae bacterium (assembly GCA_035455605.1). Classification (GTDB taxonomy): domain Bacteria; phylum Actinomycetota; class Thermoleophilia; order Gaiellales; family Gaiellaceae; genus AC-32. The sequence goes on along the minus strand of DATIER010000100.1, from coordinate 14,661 downwards.
GCGAGACGGGCCGCGACCGGGCAGACCAGCTCGCGCTGCTGCGCGGCCTCGCGCGGGGGGAGCCGGCCGGGCCGGCCGCGGCGGACGCGGTTCGCAAGGCGGTGGTGGAGACGCTCGCGCACGGCGACCGGCCGGCGCTGGTCGAGTCGCTGGACGACGCGCTGCTCGGCGTCCGCCCCCGGCCGGCCGGGTACTTCGCGGCGATCGCGTCCTAGCCGGAGGCGCGGGCGCGCGGCGCGTGCGCGGTCGCGACTGCCGCCTGCTAGATCGGCGTCGCCTCGGCCGGGCGCGGCAGCACGGTCGTGCCGGGGCACGGGGTTGCCTGCGAGAGCCGCGCCGAGAGGACGCCGCCGCTCGGGAGGCGCCGGTACGCGTCGTGGATCCGCAGCGGGAGGCACTCGCGGGCGTCGGTTCCGTCGAGCTCGAAGAGCTGCACGAGTGTGTCGGGGTCGACGTCGACCTCGGTGCGAGCGCCCGGCGGGACCTCGCGCTGCGTGAACGTCGTCGCGCAGTCCGGGTCGTCGCAGCCGCGGACATCGACCGCTCGCCTGGAGTCGTTCTCGAGCCGGACGGTGACGGTCTTCGCGCTGCCGTCGCCGACCGCCGCGGCGACCACGAACCCGGTGATCACCGCGAGCGCCGCGACGACGCCGACGGCGATCGCGGCCTTCGTGGCGCGCGTCGGCGCGACCCGCGTGTGCTCGTCGGCGGCTTGCAGGGCGGGGAACGGGTCGGTCCAGGGTGCGTGTCGCTCCCGGGCGGCGCGCCGCGTCTCCTGGCGGAGGTTCTGCTTGGCCGCGTAGACGAGGTTCTGGCGGGCGATGCGCGTCCGCTCGTCGGCATCGTCGACCAGCACCGCCATGTCGAGGACGTGCTCGAGGCCCTCGGCGTCGCGCTGCCTGTGGTACCCGCGACGCGCGCGGTCGAGGCTGACGAGCGCCGCGCGGCCGTCGCCGCGGTCGAGCGCTGCTCGGGCGTCGCCGAGCTCGCGGTCTGGACTGGCCGCCACCTGGGGACGAAACGTATCCCTTTCGTCACGCTCTCGACCCACACCCGCGCGCGCTGCACGGCTACGTTCGAGCCATGGACGAAGCACGGGCCGTGCTGCGGCGACTGGAGCGGATCGAAGCGCTCGAACGCGAAGGCGCGCCGGCCCGGGCGCTGCTCGCCGAGGTGCATGCGCTGGTCGAGGAAGCGGAGGCGTGGCTCGCGGCCGAAGGCCCCGTCGCAGAGCGCGGGGCCGTCGCGGTCGAGCGCTGTCGCGCTGCGCTGGCCGAGCCTCTGGTCGCGCGTTGAGGGAACGTGCGGCGGGCATGATGAGGCGTGTCCTCCGCCGCCTCGCGCTCGTCGTCCGCGTCGGTCGGCTACCGCGAAGGCGTGCGCGCGGCCGTTGCGGTGGCGGCGACGGTCTGGTTCTTCGGCGCGTCCTTCGGCCTCGTCGCCCGCGCGGCCGGAATGGGGGTCGCGGCGCCGCTCGTCCTGTCGGCAACGACCTTCGCGGGCTCGGCGCAGTTCGCGCTCACGTCGATCCTCGCGGCGAGCGGCGGCGCGGCTGCGGCGATCGCGGCCGCCGTCCTCCTGAACGCGCGCTACGCACCGATCTCGATCTCGGTCGCGTACCTCTTCCACGGGCCCCGCCGGCGCCGGCTGGTGGAGTCACAATTCATCGTCGACGAGTCGTGGGCGCTCGCGAGCCGCGGTGACGGCCGCTTCGACCGGCGCATCCTGATCGGCTCGGGCCTGCTGCTCTACGCCGCGTGGGTCGGAGGCACGGCGGTCGGAGTGTTCGCCGGCAAGGCGATCGGCGACCCGAAAAACCTCGGCCTGGACGGGGCGTTCCCGGCGCTGTTCCTGGCGCTGCTCGTGCCGCAGCTGCGATCGAGGACGGCGGCGCTGGCGGCGGCCCTGGGCGGGGCGATCGCGCTCGTGCTGATCCCGGTCACGCCGCCCGGCGTGCCGATCGTCGCGGCCAGCGCGGCATGCCTGCTCGGCCTGCGGCGTCGCGAGAGCCCGGCATGAGCACCGTCTGGCTCGTCGTCCTCGTCGTCGGCGTCGCGACCGTGGCGCTGAAGGCGACCGGCCCGGTGCTGCTCGGCGCCCGGACGCTCCCGGAGCCGGTCGGCCGCGTCGTGGCGCTGCTCGCGCCGGTGCTTCTCGCGGCCCTCGTGGTCACGCAGACGGTCGGAGGCGACAACGAGCTCGTTCTCGACGCGCGGCTCGCGGGCGTCGGCGCAGGAGCGGTCGCGATCGCGGCGCGTGCGCCCCTGCCTGCGGTTGTGGTCGTCGCAGCCGTCGCGACTGCGCTCGTCCGCCTCGTCGCGTGAGCGGCGTCCTGTGCCGGGCGTACATTTCGAGCGTCAGACCGGCCCGACTCGCAACCGCGAAAACAGCGGGAAAACCGCAGAGGTATCGCTAGCATGAGAGCGAAGAAAGGGGCTCGATGGGGCTCGCACGCCTGCTTCCGCGACCGGGAACCCGGACCGAAACCGCCCAAGGCCCACCGATGGGCCGCGTGATCTCGTTCGCGAACCAGAAGGGCGGCGTCGCGAAGACGACGACCACGCTCAACCTCGGCGTCGCGCTGGCCGAGCAGGGCCTGCGGGTCCTCCTCGTCGACCTCGACCCGCAGGGCAACCTGACGATGAGCCAGGGCCTGAACCCGGACACGATCGAGCGCTCGATGTTCGACGTGCTCGTCCACCGCCTGCCGATCCAGGAGGTCGTCCACCACACCGAGGTCGACCTCGCCGTCTCGTCGATCGACCTCGCCGGAGCAGAGCTCGCGCTTTCGAGCATGATCGGCCGCGAGCGCGCGCTCGAGAAGGCACTCGCGCCCGTGAGGGAGAACTACGACTTCGTCCTGGTCGACACACCCCCGTCACTCGGTCTGCTCACGATCAACGCGCTCGTCGCGTCGAACGGCGTGATCGTCCCCGTGCAGTGCGAGTACCTCTCCCTGCGCGGCCTCGTGCAGCTCGAGAACACGCTCTCGATGATCCGCGAGAACCTCAACCCGGACGTCGGGATCGAAGGGATCCTCCCGACGATGTACGACAAGCGCACGCTGCACTCGCGCGAGGCGGTCGAGATCCTGCAGGAGAACTTCGGCGACCTCGTCTTCGACACCAAGATCCGGAAGACCGTCCGCTACGCGGAGGCGCCGGTGAAGGGCACGTCCGTCCTGAAGTACGACCCCAGCGGCAACGCCGCCCAGGCGTACCGCCAGCTTGCGAAGGAGGTGCTCGATGGCGCGCAGGCGCGCGAGCATGCGTGAGGGCCCGCTCGCGGAGCTCTTCCGCGCGACCGAGGCCGCCCAGCGGCAGGCCGAGAAGGAGGGGCGCGACCCCGCGGCCGAGCCGGCCGGGAGCGAGCAGCAGGCAGCGGTCGCCCCGCCCGAGGCACAGGCGCCGCCGCCGGAGCCCAAGGCGAAACCGAGGCCGAAGCCGGTCGAGCCGCCCGAGGAGACGGTCGAGCACGTGCCGGAGTGGGAGGAGGCCGCACCGTCGCCGCCGCCTCCGCCGCCCGAGCCGGTCAAGCTCCCCGAGCGCGCGCCCGAGCCGAGGCGCGAGGAGCCGCCGCGCCCGAAGCTCGAGCCGCTGCCCGAGCCGCCGCCGCGCCTTCACCGCGTGCCCGAGCCGGGCGCATACATCGCGGTCATCCGCGTCGTCGGCGTCGGCGGGGCCGGCCTGAACGCGGTCAACCGGATGATCGACGCCGACATCTCGCAGGTCGAGTTCGTGGCCGTCAACACCGACATCCAGCAGCTGCAGACGAGCGACGCCCCCGTGAAGATCCACATCGGCCGCGAGCTGACCGAGGGTCTCGGCTCCGGCGCCGACCCTGACCTCGGCCGCCGTGCCGCGGAGGAGGCCTACGACCAGGTCAAGCGCGCGCTGCGCGGCTCCGACATGGTGTTCGTCACCGCCGGCGAGGGCGGCGGCACCGGCTCGGGCGCCGCACCGGTGGTCGCGCGCATCGCGAAGGAGCTCGGCGCCCTCACGGTCGGCATCGTCACGACGCCGTTCCAGTTCGAGGGCACGCGCCGCCGCAAGCAGGCAGACGACGGCGTCGACACGCTCCGGGCGAACTGCGACACCGTGATCGTCGTGCCCAACGAGCGGCTGCTCGAGGTGCTCGACCGCGAGACGTCGATGCTCGACGCGTTCCGCATCGCCGACGACGTGCTCCGCCAGGGCGTCCAGGGCATCTGCGACCTGATCACCCTTCCCGGGCTGATCAACCTCGACTTCGCCGACGTGCGCACGATCATGAAGGACGCCGGCACGGCGCTGATGGGGATCGGCTTCTCCGCCACGGGCGACAACCGCGCTCGCGACGCCGCCGAGCGCGCGCTGCGATCGCCGCTGATCGAGACCGACATCGGGGGCGCCAGGGGGATCCTGCTCTCGATCGCCGGCGGCGACGACCTGTCGCTGTTCGAGGTCAACGAGGCCGCCGAGGTGGTGCGCCAGGCCGCGACCGACGACACGAACATCATCTTCGGCGCCACCGTCGACGACCGACTCACGGGACAGGTCTGGGTGACCGTCGTCGCGACCGGCTTCGGCCAGCGTGCCGCGCAGCGGCGGATCACGATGCGGGCCGAGTCCCGCGACGAGGACTCGCTGGAGCCGCCGAGCTTCCTGCAGAGCTAGCCTGCCGCGCTCCGTCGTCCTCTCGTTCTTCGACCCGGGCGAGGTGCCGACGCTCGTCGCCGCCGTCCGCGCAGCGCGGTTCCCGCCGAAGACGCCGCTGTTCATAGGCAGCTACGGGATCAGCCCGCGCATCGCCGACCAGGTGCACGCGCTGCCGGGCGGCGCGCGCTACGCGCCGATGTTCCACATCCAGCCCGGCTGGTTCTGGGAACGCCGGCGGCTCGACCGCGACGCCCAGCGGCAGCTGCTGGCCCGGAACCCGCGCTCCGAGCGGCTGGCGGGGCCGCTCTCGGCGCTGAACCAGCTGCTCCGGCTCTCGACGGCGACTCGCATCTCGTGGAGCGTCGAGCTCGGCGCGCGCTTCCGCGACGCGCTCCGCGCGGAGCCGGTCGCCGAGGCGTGGCAGCTCGACGAGATCGTGGCCGAGTGCGCGGGAGCGACCGGCCGCCCGTACCGGGAGCTGACCCGCGGCGTGCTGCGTGGCCTCACCTACGGCCGCCCCGGGCTCGGCGACCACACCCGGCGCGGGCTCGTGTGGTGGGCGAAGAACGCGCTCGACCTGCCGTCGCGGCCGATCACGGCGGAGCTGTCGGCGTTCTGGATGATGCTCGACCGGGCGTGCATCCACCTGATCGGCGAGGAGTACCCCGACTTCTCCGGCGATCCGCGCCGCGCCGCCCGCTCGGCCGCGGCCGGGCACGAGGCGCTCCGCCGCGGCGGCCCGGTCCGGCAGAAGCTCGCGCGCAAGTACGCGGCCGGCCTGACCCCGGGCTTCCGGCTCGTGCCGGGGCTCGGCGGCAACACGCACGGGCTGCCTCGGGCCGACGCGGAGCGCTGGCGCGCCGGGTACCTCCGCGCGCGGGCCGACGACCGCGTTTCCGGCTTCGCGGAGTTCGACTTCCGCTACGAGAACAAGGCGGCGGCGGTCGTCCGGGGGCTCATGCGCGAGCTCGCGACCGTCGTCTGAGCGTTCGAGGCGCCGGGGTTCGGCATCGCGCCCGGAGCGGCGATAGCCGGCCGCTCAGCCGACGTCGCACACCTCGGAGCGCGCGCCGACGACGGCGGTCGCGAGCGCCCGGGTGGCGCTCACGTGGAAGCGCAGCTGGAAGCGTCCGGGCCGCTGCGAGGCCACGGTCGTCATCCCGTCGGCGCGCTGGGTCAGGCAGGCGCCGTCCGCGTGCCAGTAGGGCGAGTAGCGCACCGCGAGCCGGTACGCGCCGGCGTGCGGCAGGTCGACGGAGATCCGCGTCGCCGTGACGGCGAGCACGCGGCCGCCGTCCAGGATCGGCCGCGGCGCCGGCAACTCGAAGATGCGGAGGTTCCGGGTCGCGTAGACCTGGCGCAGCCCCGAGCGGCCCGAGCGCACGAGATCGGCCTCGCCGCGCGAGCTGTAGTCGGAGGGCGCGGAGGTGAGCACGACGTAGCGGACGCCGAGCCCGCGCAGCCAGGCGCGGTACGCCTTCGGGCCGAACTCGTCGTAGAGCACCTTGTTCTGCGGGAAGTCGTCCTGCCGGAAGCCGCCGCGCGCGATCGGGATCTGCGCCTCCGCGAGGTAGGCCGCGGCCCAGTGGCCGGTCGTGTCGACCACCTCGACCCGGTAGGACGGCGCCAGGTGCGCGCGCAGGTAGGTGATCGCGGGCGTCCAGTACGCACGCGACGAGGCGGGGTCGCTCCTGCCGTGGACGATGTTGAAGACCGTCGGCGTGAGGTTCCAGGAGACGGCCAGCGCGAGCACCGCGAGCGTGACGGGGAGCGGCCGCCAGCGGCGCAGCGAGAGCGTCAGCACCGCCAGTGGAATCGCCGCGTAGCGCAGCCGCAGCACGTTCTCGCCGACGGCGCTCGGGATCGCGAACGCCGCCAGGCAGGCGACGAGGTAGACGACGAACATCGCGAGCAGCGGCCGCGCCCGCTCGACGCCGGCGGCCATCCAGATGCCGAGCACGCAGAACGTGATCCCCGTCAGCAGCTCCTGCCACGAGAACGGGTACTGGCCGTTGCCGGGGAACGCGCGCCAGAGCGCCACCTCGACCACGCCGAACGCCGCGATCGTCGCCGCGGGGGCGACGAGCCGGCGCCGCTCCTGCCAGCGCGCGAGGCCGAAGCCAGCCAGCACGAGCGCGAGCAGCAGGAAGGCGAGCGGGCTGGCGGCGAGGGTCAGCGCCGCGAGGAGCGCGAACCGCCACGTCCGGCCGGCCTGCAGCGCCCAGATCGCCAGCAGGGCGAGCGCGGCGCCGAGCGCGAACGGGAACGCCGCCGAGAAGACGACCCCGCACCAGACGACCGCGAACGTGCGGCTCGACCAGCGTGCGGTCGGCCCCCACTGCCGAGAGACGACCACCGCGAACGCGAGCGCCGCGGTCGAGACGGTCGCCACCGCCAGCAGCCGGATCCCGAGCAGCGCGGCGAGCGGGTAGTAGAGGACGCTGTAGGTGACGAAGCTGTAGCGGCCGGCGTACCAGAAGTTGTTCCAGAGGGCGAAGCCGTCGTTCAGGAACAGCGTCCGCTGGTAGGCGTGCTCGGCCAAGTCGGCCCCGGGCGGCCCGAGCCAGACGAGGAGCGCTGCGAGGACGGCTGCTCCCCCCGCGGCAAATGTCGCCTCGCGGAGGACGGGGGTTCCGCGGTTCACGCGCCCGAGAATAGCTCGGCGGGCGGCGAAGTAGCCTTGGCACATGCGAGGCGCCGTTGCCGCAGGTCATGCCCTCACCGCCGAGGCCGGCGCCCGCGTGCTGGCCGAGGGAGGGAACGCCGTCGACGCGTGCATTGCGGCCGCCTTCGTCTCGTGGGTCACCGAGAGCACGTTGACCGGGCCCGGCGCCGGCGGCTTCATGCTCGTCCACCGCGCGAGCGATCGCACGACCCGTGTGCTCGACCACTTCGTGACCGTGCCGGGGCTCGGGCTGCGGGAGCGCGGGACGACGCCGATGGCCGAGGCGAGGGTCGACTTCACGCCCGAGTCGTCGCAGTCGTTCCGCGTCGGAGAGGCCTCCAACGCGGTCCCGGGCGCCGCCGCGGGCCTCGGCGAGGCGCATCGGCGGTTCGGAACGTTGCCGTGGCGGCTGCTGCTCGAGCCCGCGATCGCGCACGCGCGCGAGGGGGTCGAGCTGACGCCGCCGCAGGCCTACCTGCACGAGATCCTCGACCCGATCCTCCGCCGCACGGACGAGGGGCGGGCGATGTACAGCTCGAACGGCGGCCACCTGAAGGCCGGCGAGCGGCTCGTGCTGCCCGATCTCGCGCTGACGCTCGAGCGCCTGGCGGAGGCGGGACCAGGCGACCTCTACCGCGGCGAGCTCGCCCGCGCGGTCTCCGGGTACGTGCGGGCCGGCGGCGGCGAGATCACCGAGCGCGACCTGCGCGAGTTCCGGGTGATCGTGCGCCGGCCCGTACGCGTCCCGTTCCTAGGCCACGAGTTCCGCTCGAACCCGCCGCCGTCGACGGGAGGCGTCCTGATCGGCCTCGGGCTGCGGCTGCTCGACCGGCTCGGCGGCGTCGCGGGCCCGGCCGGGAGCGCCGAGGCGATGGCGCAGCTCGTCGAGATCATGCGCGAGCAGGAGGCGGCCCGCGGCGGGCCGTTCGTGCGCGAGCTCTACCGCGGCGGCCTGGCGCGGCGGCTCTTCGACGAGGGCGCGCTCGAGGCGGCGGCGCGGCGGATCCGGGGCCGCCTGCCCGAGCTGCAGCGTGGCACCACGCACATCTCGGCCGTCGACGGGCAGGGCAACGCGGCGGCGCTCACCGCGTCGACCGGCGCCGGCTCCGGCGTGATCGTCCCGGGCACCGGCATCCAGCTGAACAACATGCTCGGCGAGTTCGACCTCGCCGCGACCGGCGGCCACCCGCGGCCGGGCGTCCGCTTCACGAGCGGGATGGCGCCGTCCCTGGTGCTGCGCGACGGGGTGCCGCGGCTGGTCGTCGGCAGCGCCGGCTCGCTGCGGCTGCGAGGCGCGATCCTGCAGATCGTCGTCAACGCCGTCTCGCACGGGCTCGGGATCGGCGAGGCGATCGAGCGGCCGCGCGTCCACTTCGAGGCGACGCACGTGCACGTCGAGGGCGGCCACGACCCCGCCGAGGTCGACCGGCTCGAGTCGTGGGGGTACGAGCTCGTCCGCTGGCGCGGGCTCAACCTCTTCTTCGGCGGCACGGCCGGCGTCGAGATGCTGGCGGGCGGCAGGCTCGCCGCCGCCGGCGACCCGCGGCGCGGTGGCGCCGGCGTCGTCGTCGAGTGAGCGACTTCGAGATCCGGGAGGCGAGGCCCGGCGACGCGGCGGCACTGGTCGAGCTCGCACGCGCGGTCTCGGCGGAGCCGGGCGAGTGGCTGCTCGCGACCGAGGGCTGGCGCAGCACCGCCGCCGAGCGGCGCTACCTGCGCGCCGTGCGCCGCTCGACGCACGCGGCCGTCTTCGTCGCCGAGGTTCCGGAGGGCCTCGTCGGCCGGCTCTCGGTCGCACGCGACGCGCACCCCGCGAGCCGCCACGTGGCCGACCTCGGCCTGATGGTCGCCGCCGGGTACCGGCGCCGCGGGATCGGCCGCGCGCTGCTCGAGGCGGCCGCGGGGTGGTCGCGCCGCCACGGGATCACGAAGCTCGAGCTGCACGTCTTCCCGCACAACGAGCCGGCGATCGCGCTCTACGAGTCGTTCGGCTTCGTGCAGGAGGGCTATCGCCACCGCCACTACCGCCGCGGAGGCGAGTACCTGGACGCGATCCTGATGGCGTTCGCCACACTGCCGGAGTGACCGGCTTCGTCCACCACTTCGGCCTCGTCGCGCTGTTCCTGATCGTGACGGCCGAGTCCTCCGGCGTGCCGGTGCCCGGCGAGACGGCGCTGGTGGCGGCCGCCGTGTTCGCGGAGCGCGGGCACCTGAACATCGCGGCCGTGATCGCCGTCGCCGCGACCGCGGCGATCGTCGGGGACAACATCGGCTACTGGATCGGCCGCAGCGGCGGCCGCTCGGTCGTCGAGCGGTGGAGCTTCGCCTCGGGGTCGCTGCCGTGGAGCGAGCGGTTCTTCGAGCGGCACGGGCCGAAGACCATCTTCCTCGCGCGCTTCATCGCGGTGCTGCGCGTGACGGCTGCGTGGCTGGCCGGCATCTCCCGCATGCACTGGTGGACGTTCTTCTTCTGGAACGCCGCCGGCGGGATCTGCTGGGCGGCGCTCGTCGGGCTCGTCGCCTACTACGTCGGGCAGGCGGCGGCCAGCGCGATCTCGACCTACGGCCTGATCGGCGGTGCCGTCGTGATCGGTCTCGCGGTCGTCGGCCTCATCGCGCTGCACGTGTGGCGCAAGCGGCTCGTGGAGCAGCCGTGAAGCGCGCGCTCGTTCTCGCGGCAGCCCTGCTCGTCCTCTGCGGCGGCGCGCAGTCGGCGACGCGGCCGGTGCCGGCCTTCCACCGGGTGATCGTGGTCGTGCTCGAGAACAAGGGGCGCTCGCAGGTGCTCGGCAACCGCGCGGCGCCGGCGTTCAACGCGTTCGCGCGCGGCGGCGCGACGCTCCCGGAGTATCGCGGTGTCACGCATCCGAGCCTGCCGAACTACCTCGCGCTCGTGTCCGGCTCGACGCACGGGATCACGAGCGACTGCACGACCTGCACCGTGTCGGGCCCGAGCCTCGCCGACACGCTCGAGGCCAAAGGGCTCACGTGGAAGGCGTACGCCGAGGGCCTACCGCACGCCGGCTGGACGGGCCCGTATCGCGGCCGCTACGCGAAGAAGCACGTGCCGTTCCTCTACTTCCGCCGCGTGCTGTCGAGCCCGGCGCGGCTCCGGCGGATCGTGCCGCTCACGCAGCTCACCCGCGACCGCGCCTCCGGCAGCCTGCCGACCTTCTCGCTCGTCGTGCCAGACCTCTGCCACGACATGCACGACTGCCCGGTCGCGACCGGGGACGCCTGGCTGAAGCGGTTCCTACCGCCGTTCCTGAAGCTACCGGGCACGGCCGTGTTCGTCGTCTTCGACGAGTCGGACTCGGTCGATCAGCGCGTGCCGGCGCTCGCGCTCGGCCCACTCGTGCGCGCCGGCAGCCGCTACCCGCGAACGCTGAGCCATTACGGGCTGCTGCGGACGATCGAGGACGGTCTGGGGCTGCCGCGGCTCGGGCTCTCGGCGCGCGCGGCGCCCGTGACGGGCATCTGGCGCGTGCCGAAGCTCCCGTGGAAAGAGGGATCCGCGCTCCGGCCTTGAAGCTTCCCGGTCGTGGCGATGCTGACGGTGCTGACCGGGGCGATCGAGGTGCGCGACCCGTACACGCGAGGCCATTCCGCGCGCGTGACGGCGCTCGCCGAGGAGATCGCGCTGCGGCTCGGCTGGAGCGCGAAGCGGCTCGCGTCGCTCCGCGTCGGCGGGCCGCTGCACGACATCGGCAAGCTCGCCGTGTCCGACCACGTGCTCCGGAAGGAAGGCCGCCTCGAGGAGCACGAGCTCGCGGAGATCCGTGAGCACCCGAAGACCGGCGCGCGCCTGATCCTGCGCGTGGCGGCGCTGCGGGAGGCGATTCCGTACGTGCTCTACCACCACGAGCGGTGGGACGGGTCCGGCTACCCGAGCGGCAAGGCGGGCGAGGAGATCCCGCTCGAGGCCCGCGTGCTCGCGGTCGCGGACGCCTTCGACGCGATGACGAGCGACCGGCCTTACCGGCGGGCGCTCAGCCGGTGCGAGGCGCTGGCCGAGGTCGAGCGGTGCGCCGGCTCGCAGTTCGACCCCGAGATCGCGCGGATCTTCCTCGAGCTGTTCGCGGAAGCCGAGCTGCCGGCCGCGGCGGCGTCGTGAGCCGTCACGGGGTCTGACACCGCCGTCGGTTCGCGCAACCCGCAGCGGTTGCACGCGCTGTGGAACGTTCGTGACGGTTACGGCACCCGTCTGACACCGGGTTAGAGGCTCGACCAGACCTCGAGCTTCTGCTTCGTGCGCCGGATCACCTCGTCGGTGAACTCGCTCGTCCCCGCGTGACCGCCGAGGTCGGCCGTTCGGAACCCGTCGGCGACCGCTTCGAGACACGACTCGCGGATCGCACGCGCCGCCTGCGAGGCCTCCGCGCCCGCGTACGAGAGCACGGCCGCCGCGGCGAGGATCATCGCCATCGGGTTCGCGACGTCCTTGCCCTGCAGCGACGGCGCCGTCCCGTGCGCGGCCTCGGCGAGCACGACGGTCGGCTCGAAGTCGTCGCCGAAGCCGACGAGCAGCGACTCCGAGCCGGCGATCGAGCCGAACAGCGGCAGCACGAGGTCGGAAAGGATGTCGCCGTCGCGGTTGAGCGCGGGAATCACCAGTGGGTCGCCGCTCGAGGCGACGAGGAGCGCGAAGGTGGCGTCGATCAGCTGCGGCTCGTACGGAACCTCCGGGTGGCGCGCCGACGCCGCGTCCATCTCCTCTTTCAGCATCCCCTCGTACACCGGGCTGACGGTGAACTTCGGCCCGCCGAACACCTTGGCGCCGCTGTCCTCCGCGAGCCGGAACGCGAACTCGGCGACGGAGTGGCAGATGCGCCGCTCGATCCGCTCGGTCCGGAACGCGGTCTCGTCGTCGCCCGAGCCGTCGCGCCACTCCTTGGCGCCGTAGGCGTCGCCGACGGCCATCCGGACGACGGAGATCGGCGCGTGGACGCCGCCGAACGGGACGATGCCCGGGATCCGGCGGCCGGTGCGGACGATCACGCGCCCGCCGATCTCCTCGCGCAGGATCCGGTTCGGCGAGCCGACGTCGCCGGCTCCCTCGGGCGTGATCGTGGCGGCCTTCAGGCCGAGGCCGGCCTCGCGCACGGCGGCTGCCCCCTCGTGCACCACGGCGTTGCTCGTCGCCCGGCGCGACTCGAGCGACAGGTCGTAGCGAGGCAGCTCGACGTCGAGCCCGATCGTGTCGCGGGCGAGCACGCGCACCGCCTCCTCCAGCAGCTCCTGCCCCGTCTCGTCTCCCTCGAGGACGACGATCGTCGCGCCCGCCATCTGCCTCCCTGGATTAGGACCGCATGCTTGCGGCTACACCGCAGACTCTATGGCGAGGAGATTAGGGTGGACGCGGCTGGGGTCGCAGCGCCGCGGGTTCCGTTACGAGGACTCGCGCGGGTGCGCGATCACCGACGAGGCCGCCCTCGCGCGCATCGAGACGCTGCGCATCCCGCCGGCGTGGAAGGACGTCTGGATCTCGCCGCGCGCGAACGCGAAGCTACAGGCGACGGGCGTCGACAAGGCCGGGCGCCGGCAGTACCTCTACCACCCGGAGTACCGGGCGCGGCAGGAGCAGGCGAAATACGACAAGCTGATTCGCTTCGCCGAGCGGCTGCCGGTGCTGCGCGCGGCGATGAGCGAGCACCTCGACCGCGAGCCGCTCAGCTACGAGTGGACGGCCGCCGTGGCCGTGCGGCTGATCAACGAAGGCTGGTTCCGCGTCGGGAACGAGCGCTACGCCCGGAGCTACAAGACCTTCGGGATCACCACGCTCCGGAAGGGCCACGTCAGCGTGCGCGGGAGCAGGATCACGTTCCGCTTCCGTGCCAAGCACCGCGTGCTCTGCCACACCGTTCTCGTCGATCCCGAGCTCGCGGCGGCGATGAAGGAGCTGCTCGCGTTGCCGGGCGGGCGGCGGCTGTTCCGGTACGAGCGCGGCGGCGAGGTCTACAACCTCGGCGCGCGCAGGCTGAACGACTACATCCGCGAGCACATGGGCGAGGAGTTCACGGCGAAGGACTTCCGCACGTGGGGCGGGACGCTCGTGGCGGCGATCGAGCTCGCCCGGACGCCGGAGGCCGAGAGCGCGACGGCGCAGAAGCGGGCGGTCGCCGCCGTGATGCGCAAGGTCGGCGAGCGCCTCGGCAATACGCCCGCAGTTGCACGCGCGTCCTACGTCAGCCCCGCGGTCGTCGAGCAGTATCTCGACGGGCGAACGATCGACGATTTCCGGCCCCGTCATTTGCGTGTCGTCGGTGCACGGGATTTGGAGCTCGACACCGAGGAACAGGCGCTGCTCAGCCTGTTGCGTTCGTGGCGCATTCGGCGCGCGCGCGAGGCAGCCTGAGATTTCGCCCGCCGATTCCGTTACGCTGCGCGAATCCGGCACCGAAAATGGAGGATGACAATTGGCACGCAAGACGATCCGTGTGAGCGACCAGTCCGGCGAGGAGATTCCGGAGGGTAAGGGCGCGACGGTGCGCATCACCTTTGCGGACGCACGCAAGGGCGTTCGCGAGCTCGACCTGACCGATTCCGAGGCCGAGCGCCTCGGCGGCCGCGCGGTCGCACGCCGCGGGCGCCGCCCGAAGTCGGCGTCGTAGAGCCCTCGGAGGGCGACCCGCCCCGTTCGGCGGAGCTCGGGACCGGTCTGTGACGGCACCGGAGGCACCGCTTGCGGTGCCGTTGTCAGGGCGCGCGGCCTTTGCCCGTGCGCCCGTCTGAAACGACCGGTCGACGCATTCGGAGTCGTCACCTACCCCTACTAGGATGGGGCGGGTGCCGCTGAGCCTGCTCGCAGGCCCTGCCAACGCGGGGAAGGTCGCGCTTCTGCTCGAGCGCTACCTCGGCGCGCTCGGGTCCGATCCGATCCTGATCGTGCCGAACCGGCCGGACGTCGACCGGGCCGAGCGCGAGCTGCTGCGACGCAGCGGCGCGCTCGTCGGCGGCACGATCGGCACGTTCGACGACCTGTTCGCGGGCATCGCCCGCGGCAACGGCGCGCACCGTCCGGTGATCTCGCAGGCGCAGCGGACGCTGCTCCTGCGCCGCCTGGTGAGCCGTGCGCAGGGCCGGTCCGCACGGTTCTCCGGCTTCGCCGACTCGCTCGGCTCGACGCTGTCAGAGCTCGAGTCCGCGCTGCTCGAGCCCGCCGAGCTGGACGGCGAGCTCGCCGACCTCTACCGGGCCTATCGCGAGGAGCTCGACCGGCTCGGGCTCTGGGATCGCGAGCTGGAGCGTCGCCATGCAGCCGAGCGCGCGGCCGGCGACCTCGGTGCGTGGGCGCCGCGGCCGGTGTTCGCGTACGGCTTCGAGGACCTGACCGGCGCGGAGTGGGCGCTGCTCGAGGCG
>DATIER010000099.1:0-7741 GCA_035455605.1 Gaiellaceae bacterium | reverse complement strand
GTATCGCCGAGCGCGGGATTGACGCGGGCGAACGTGAGCTGACCGTTCGCGGCGCGCGGGCGCGCCGCTGCCGACGTCGCTGCGACACAGCTGACGATGGCGACGACGAGGCCGAGAAGGAGGAATGGATGTATGCGTCCTTGAGGCACCTGACTCACCTTTCTTGGTGACGAGCGTCCAGCGCCCGCCGGCCTCCGGCAACGGCAGGCGTCGGTCGCTCTACCTAGACAGAGATAGAAGACGAGGCGGCAACCGACCACCTCGCCACGACCTACGGTCTGGCCACTCCTGACATGGCTCGCCTCGCTTCCGCCTGCCGCAAATGGACGCCCGCGACGCTACGCCCCGGCTGCGCTTGTGTCAATGGTCGCGAGACCGACCTATCACTCCTCGACATTCCTTGGACAGAGACTGTACGATAGGCGTGTGTTCGGTCGCCTGCTCGCGTTCCCTGCCGGCCGCCGCGCCAAGTGGGCGGTGCTGGTCGGGTGGATCCTGATCCTGGTCGGGATCGCGCCGTTCGCGGCGAGGTTCGAGCAGGCACAGAAGAACGATCCGTCCAGCTTTCTGCCCGGTGACGCCGAGTCGCTGCGGGCGCTCGAGGCCTCGAAGCAGTTCCGCGGGGGCGACGCGACCCCGGCCGTCGTCGTCTACCGCCGGGCCGCAGGCCTGACGCCGGCCGACCGGACGCGCATCGCGCGGGACGCGCGTGCGTTGCGCCGCCAGCCGCCGATCGCGACGCCGAGCGTCGCGGGGCCGATCTTCTCCAGGGACGGGAAGGCCGCGCTCGTGATTGCCAACGTCGTGGCGCGGAACGACTTCGAGCGGCTCGGCAACGCCACCGACGCGATCCGCGCGCGGACGTCCTCCGGCGGGGACGGGCTCGCCGTCCGCGTGACCGGGCCGGCGGGGTTCTCGACCGATGCGGCGTCGGTGTTCAAGGGGATCAACGGCAAGCTGCTGCTGGCCACGGCGTCGCTCGTCTTCCTGCTCCTGATCCTGATCTACCGCAGCCCGATCTTCTGGGCGATCCCGCTCGTCTCGGTGTTCGCGGCAGAGCTCGCCGTACGAGCGGCGGGCTACGGTGTCGCGTCCGCCGGAGTGGTGGTGAACGGGCAGGTCGGCGGGATCCTCTCCGTGCTCGTGTTCGGAGCCGGCACCGACTACGCGCTGCTGCTCGTCGCACGCTACCGCGAGGAGCTGCGGCGGCACGAGGACAAGCACGAGGCGATGGCGCTCGCGCTGCGCCAGGCGGGCCCCGCGATCGTGGCGTCGGGCGCCACGGTCGTCACGGCGCTCCTGTGCCTCCTGCTCGCGAGCCTCAACACGACGGCGGGGCTCGGGCCCGTCGGCGCGCTCGGGATCGCGCTCGCCGTCGTGTCGATCCTGACGCTGCTCCCCGCGCTGCTCGTGATCGCGGGGCGGCGCGTGTTCTGGCCGTTCGTGCCGCGCTACGGCTCGAGCGCAGCGGACGAGACGCACGGGTCGTGGCGCCGCGTGGGCGACACCGTCGCGCGGGCGCCGCGGCGCTGGTGGCTGGGCAGCCTGGCGGTGCTCGCCGCGATGGCGCTCGGCCTTCTGGCGCTCAACTTCGACCTGACGACCGCGAACGGCTTCCGCTCCGACGTCGAGGCGGTCCAGGGGCAGGAGCTCGTCGCGAAGTCGTTCCCCGGCGGCGCCGACGCGCCGGCGACCGTGGTCGTTCCCGATCCCGCGCGCGCGGACGCGGTCCGGAGCGCCCTGCTCGGCGTCGCCGGCGTGACCTCGGCAGGAGGCGTGCAGCGCGGCGCCGGCGGCGCGCGCTTCACCGTCACGTTCCGGCCGCCGCCGTACTCGCAGGAGGCCTACGACCTGATCCCGCGGCTGCGCGGAGCTGCCAGGGCCGCCGGCGGCGAGGGCGTGCTCGTGGGCGGGCCGACGGCGGAGGAGCGCGACGTCCGCGCCGCGAACGTGCGCGACGCCAGGGTGGTCGTCCCCGTCGTCCTCGCGGTCGTGCTGGTGATCCTCGTCCTGCTCCTGCGCGCCCTGGTCGCCCCGCTCGTGCTCGTCGGCACCGTGATCGCGTCGTTCGCCGCCTCGCTCGGTGTCGGTGCGCTCGTGTTCGAGCACGTGTTCCGCTTCCCCGGCTCGGACACGTCGCTGCCGCTGTACGCGTTCATCTTCCTCGTGGCGCTCGGGATCGACTACAACATCTTCCTGATGGCGCGCGTGCGCGAGGAGGCGCTCGTACGCGGCACACGGGAGGGGATGCTGCGCGGTCTGGCCGTCACGGGCGCGGTGATCACGTCGGCGGGCGTGGTGCTGGCGGGGACGTTCGCAACGCTCGCCGTGCTCCCTCTCGTCGCACTCACCGAGCTCGGCTTCGTGGTCGCGTTCGGAGTGCTGCTCGACACGTTCCTCGTGCGCTCCGTGCTCGTCCCGGCGCTCGTCCTCGACCTCGACCGCTCGACGTGGTGGCCGTCGGCGCTCGCGCGGCCCGAACGAACGCCGCGCTCCCGACAGCGGCGTCCGTCAGCGCAACGGTCCTAGCGGGCGCAGGAACAGAGTCGGGGGCGGCGTTATGATCGCCGGCCGACGGAGTCGCTGCAGATGAAGCACATTCTCGTGGGATTCGACGGCTCGACGAACGCGCACCGTGGGCTCGAGGAGGCGCTGGCGCTCGCGAAACCCGATACGCGCATCACCGTCGTCGCAGCCGCGCAGACACCCGCTCCACCCGGCCAAGTCCTTCCGGTCGGCGCGGAGGGTCGAGAGGAGCGGGAGCGCGAGCTCGAGGACGCGCGACGACACCTGGCCGAGGCCGGGCGAGAGGCCGAGCTGGTGGTGGTGCCCGGCGCGCCTGCCGACGTGCTCGTCGAGGAAGCCGCCAAGCGAGGTGCCGACCTGATCGTCGTCGGACGTCGCGGCCTCAGCGGCGCCGAGCGGCTCGCCATGGGGTCGGTGAGCGCGAAGGTTGCTCGGACCGCGCAGTGCAGCGTCCTGATCGCGCGCTAGACGCCCGTTGAAGCGGGGCGGCAAGGTTCGGGGCTGGCGGCGCTAGAACGAGCGAAAGGCGCCGACCAGCAGCGCCTTTCCGAGTAGCGGGGGCAGGATTTGAACCTGCGACCTCCGGGTTATGAGCCGCCTCGAGCGTGTATGCGCGTTCCGTCCTATCCCGTCGAGTAGCAGACTTCGAGCCAGACTCGCCCACGGCCGCCGCATCCAGGCGGAAAGGAGTGACATTGCCGCGGAAACCGGATGCTTGCAGGACGCTTGCAGGCCAGGCTGATTCGCCGCGCGTATGGTCAAGCGATTCAGCCAGGTAGTGCTGGAGGGTCAGGGCCGGATCGTCGATGACGGTTGCGGCCAGTTGGGAGCCAGTAGCGAACGTGACGGCGATCGTTCGCGGTCGGCTGCTTGCCCTTACCTCGCGCGTCTGTGAATGTCGAAGGGTGAATCGGGCGCACGGTCGCCACGGCCTCGGCGGCCGCGACGTCGACTCCGGCTGTCGGCGTCAACAGCCGCCCACCGAACAGGACGGCGCAGAGGGCGAACCAGGCCCAGCCTAGCGAGAGGCCGCCGATCACGTCCGAGAGCCAGTGCAGGTCGAGGAGGATGCGGCTCGCTCCGACCGCGACCGCGACCGCCACGGCGGCCGCGACCACGATCTGTCGTGCCCGGCGAGGAAGGTGCCGCCCGATGATCAGGGCGGCGGCGGCGTAGAACGCCGCGGAGGTCGAGGAATGCCCGCTGGGGAACGACGGCCCGAGCGACGCGGCCGCCGGCTCGAGCGTCGGTCGAAGCCGCCCGACGAGATCCTTGACCCCCAGCGTGATCGCCTCCATCCCGGCGAGCACCGCGAGCAAGAAGAGCAACGACCAGCGGTCTCGCCAGCGGAGGGCTGCGAAGGCGACGAGCGCAAGCGCCAGCACGACCACGATCTCGATGCTCCCCAGGTCCGTGAGCGCGTGCAGCCCATCCGTGGACGCCGGGCTTCGGTGGTCGTATCCCCAGACGGCGACGGCGTTGTCCACGTGCTGGATGGCGGCAAGCCGGCGAACGAGGACGGTCAGCACGCCGAGGACCAGGCCGCCGAGGAGCGCGATCGACAACGCGAATGTGAGGAGGAACCCCGTCGCGACCGTCCGGTCGAGCCGCCGGACGACGAACCCCCGTAGGCGCGCGTGGCGCCGCACGGCCTGGCCGGCCGCACGCGCCACCTCCACCGCCGGGCTCGCCGGCATGGCGCTCGAGCGCGCGTACCACCACGCCACGAGGTACGCGATGACTCCTGCAGTGAGCGCTGCGGTCAGGTCAACGAAGAGCGGCAATCGAGGTCATTCGAGAGAAGTGACGCTGGAATCGTGCGCCGATGTTTCCAATTCGGACAAGCGAGAAACCATGCTCTCGGCCGCTCCTTCTTCCCCCGGAAACGGGGCCGCTTCGAATGTCTACCGAGACTCTCCCCACCAAGAGCTATTCGGCTGCGCGCAGACGCGCCGACGACGAGACCTCGCAGCTCTCGGTCCCGCTGCTGGACGCGGAGCGTCGCCGCGGCGGAAACCGGCTCGCGGGGCTGCCGATCGCCGGGCACCCGGTGTGGACCTACGTCTGCGGCGTCCTCATGTCCTTCGCGCTCATCGCGACGCTGTCGATCGCCACCGGCCTGCTCGTGACGCACGTCGTGCTCCACGCGCACGGCGTCGCCGGCGACGACGAGTGGCTCGTCCGATTTCTCGCCCGTCATCGCTCCGGCACCCTGACCGACGCGTCGCTCGTCGGCTCGATCATCGCCGGCGGCGTCGTCCTGCCGATCGTCGCCGCCGTGGCCGCGGTGACGGCGGCCGTGGCCAAGCACTGGCGGCTGGCGGGGTTCCTGCTCTGCGCGCTCGCGGTCGAGTCGGGCTCGTACCGCGCGACGACGTTGGTGATCCACCGGCACCGTCCCGAGGTTCACCGGCTCGAGACCCTGCCGGTGAACGCCAGCTACCCGTCGGGGCACACCGCCGCCTCGATCGCCGTGTACTGGGGTATCGCGCTCTTGCTCACATCGAGGATCTCGAACCTCACGGCCCGGATCTGCATCTGGACGGTGGCCGCGCTCATTCCCGTGTACGTGGCGTTCTCCCGAATGTACCGGGGCATGCACCACCCGCTCGACATCGGCGGCGGCGCACTCATCGGCATCGCCGCGCTGTCGGCCATGGTTCTCGTGAGCCGGGCAACGCACATCGCGGCGTCCCCGGACCGAGGTGCCGCCGAGTGACCAAGGTCGGCGTCATCGCGCATGCCGGGAAGTCGTTCGGCGGCGGGCTGCCCGAGCTCCGGCGCGAGCTCGAGCACCAGGGTGTGGACGTCGACGATTCGGTGTGGGTCGAGGTGGCGAAGAGCCGGTTTGCGCCCAGTCAGGTGGAACGCCTCGTCGGGGACGGCGTCGACGTGCTGTTCGTCTGGGGCGGCGACGGGATGGTGCAGCGGTCGATCGATGCGCTGGCTGGATCGGACACGGCCGTGGCGATCGTCCCCGCCGGAACCGCGAACCTCCTGGCGACGAACCTCGGAATCCCACAGAACATCAAGCAGGCCGTCTCCATCGGGCTACGTGGAGAGCGTCGAAAACTCGACGTCGGTCGGTTCAACGGCGAGCGCTTCGCGGTCATGGCGGGTGCAGGCTTCGACGCCTCCATGATCCAACAGGCCGACGGGAGCCTGAAGGACCGGCTCGGCCGGGTCGCCTACGTCTGGACCGGGTCGAGGAGCCTGAGAGCGAAGCCCTTCAACGCCAAGATCACGGTCGACGGCGTTCGCTGGTATGTCGGTTCCGCCAGCTGCATCCTCGTCGGCAACGTCGGCCGGCTGTTCGGCGGCATCGAGGTCTTCGGCGAGGCGCGCCCCGACGACGGTCGACTCGAGATCGGCGTCGTCAACGCGGACGGCGTCGTCGACTGGATGCGAACGCTGGCGCGAACGGCGACCGGCCACGCCGAACGCTCACCACTGGTGCAGGCGACTAGCGCCACGAAGGTCAAGGTCAAGCTCGACCGGAAGGTCCTCTACGAGGTCGACGGCAGCGATCGCGAGAAGGTCAAGTCGTTCACGATCAAAGTGCAGCCGGCGGCGATCACGATCTGCACGCCCACGGACGAGAGGAGACACGATGTCAACGGTTCAGCGTGATCCGTCCATCTCGGTGCGCCATGCGCGGTCGATGGGCGAGCGGTTCGTCGACTCGCCGCTCTTCGAGATCCTCTCGCGCGCCGGATTCGTCGCTCGTGCGCTGATCTACGGGATCATCGGCGTGCTGGCGTTCGACCTGGCGATCGGCCAGGGCGGCAAGGTCACCAACCAGCAGGGAGCGCTGAGAACGGTCGAGCAGCATCCGTTCGGCCATTTCCTGCTCGCCCTCCTCGCGGTCGGGCTCGGCGGGTACGCGCTCTGGCGGCTCTTTCGGGCGGCCCTCGGTCACGGCCGCGAGGGCGCCGACCACGGGATCGCCCGCCTGGGCGCGCTCGGCAGCGGGCTTGTTTACGCTGCACTGTGCGCCGTCGCGGTTCAGATCCTCACCGGGCCGGGGACATCCGGGAAGGGAGCGAAGCAGACGACGGGCGACGTGTTCAGCTGGCCGGGCGGCCGTTGGCTGGTCGGTATCGCGGGCGTCGTGCTGGCAGGCGTCGCCTGCTACCAGCTGATTCGCGGCTTCCGGAAGAAGTTTCTCGACGACTCGAAGACCGATCAGATGTCGCCTTCCGTCTACAAGGCGTTCACCGTGCTCGGCACGATCGGACACGTCGCGCGCGCCGTCGTCTTCGGGCTGATCGCCGCGTTCCTCATCAAGGCGGCCTACGACTACAAGGCGAACGAGGCGATCGGGCTCGACGGCGCACTGGGGAAGCTGTACAACGGCGCCTATGGGGCCTGGCTGCTCGGCCTCGTCGCCGCCGGTCTGATCGTGTTCGCCTGCTTCTCGCTGGTGGAATCGCGCTACCGGAAGATCTAGTCGTCAGCGCGTGCATATGAGCGAACCGCGGGAAGGCGATCCTGAGCTCCTGCTCGGCCCGATGCTGCGCTACGCGGGGACGGAGAGCGCGACCTTCTGGGTCGAGACCAGCGCCGCATGCGAGGTCGAGATCCTCGGACACAGCGTGTCGACCTTTGCCGTCGAGGGGCACCACTACGCGCTGCTCCTCGTCGACGATCTGACTCCCGGCTCCATCACTCCGTACGACGTCAGACTCGACGGCGAGCACGTCTGGCCTCCCGACGACGGCCGCCCGCAGCCTGTCGTGCACACGAGGAGCCACGAGCGTCGGGTGCGGCTCGCCTTCGGCTCGTGCCGAGTCGGCGATCCGCAGCCGACGAACCTCGGCGAGGTCTGGCCCAAGGACGTTCGGGCTCTCGGGATTGACGCGCTCTGGACGTACGCGAAGCAGCTTCAGCGCGGCGATGCCGAGTGGCCCGACGCCGTGCTCCTGCTCGGCGACCAGGTGTACGCGGACGAGGTCTCGCCGGGGACGCTCGAGTTCATCCGGGAGAAGCGCGGGACCGACGAGCCCCCGGGCGAGCAGGTGGCCGACTTCGAGGAGTACACGCGCCTCTATCGGGAATCCTGGTCGGAGCCGGACATCCGCTGGCTCTTCTCGACGGTGCCGACGGTGATGATCTTCGACGACCACGACGCGCACGACGACTGGAACATCTCCTGGCTCTGGGTCGAGGAGATGCGTCGAACGAGCTGGTGGGAGAGCCGCATCACCGGTGCGTT
>DATIER010000098.1:0-4463 GCA_035455605.1 Gaiellaceae bacterium | reverse complement strand
CGGCAGCTTGTCCGACGGGTCGCCACGGAGCGCGATGAAGTCCGGCACCTGCCCCGGCTCGACGCCGTAGCGCTCGACCACCTCGGCCGGCCCGATCCGCGCCAGCTCGGAGACGCCGCGCACCGGCTGCAGGATCGTCGTGCGGTCGCTCGCCAGCTGGAACAGGTCACGGTCGGAGGTCGCGACGAGCGCGCGTCCCTTGCGCTGTTCCTCGGACGCGACGGCCGCGCCGAGGAAGTCGTCCGCCTCGTACCCGCCCTCCTTCGCGTTCGCGAAGCCGATCGCCGCGACGAGTTGCGGCATCAGCTTCAGTTGCTCGAGCAGCGAGTCCTCGAACACGCGCCCGCTCTGGTACGGCTCGAAGGCCTCGTGGCGGTACGTCGGGATCCCGTAGGTGTCCCAGCCGACCAGCACTGCGCGCGGCTGCTCGGCCTCCCACAGGCGGAGGAGCATGTTGGCGAAGCCGAGCACGCCGTTCAGCTGGATCGACTTCGGCATCGCGTGGTAGGCGCGGTGGGCGAGCGAGTCGCCGTCGACCACGAGCAGCGGCTTCACAGGCTCTCCTTCAGCTCGTCGATCCTCGCCATCAGCCGGTCGGTCGCGACCTGCGCAGCCGTCTTCGCGTCCGCGGCGCCGAGGTCGGAGACGTCGATCGGCGCACCGTACGCGACGCGCAGCGGGCCGAGCCGGCTCAGGCGGTCGGTGCCGACGATCGCGGCAGGCACGAGCGGGGCGCCTGCGGTCAGCGCGATCCGCGCGGCGCCGGTGTGTGCGCGGGCGACGTGCTTCTTGCGCAGCCCCTTCGCACGCCGGGTCCCCTCGGGGAACATGACGACGATCTCGCCCTGCCTGACGAGCTCGATCGCCGTCCGCATCGCCTCGACGTCGCCCTCGCCGCGACGCACCTTGAACGCACCGCCCCCACGGAGGATCGGCGTGAAGATCGGGTTGAAGAGCTCCGCCTTCGCCATGAAGCGCAGCTGGCGGTCGGGGAGGAGTGGGATCCCCAACGGCCAAGGATCGAAGTTCGAGGTGTGGTTCGCCGCGAGCACGAAGCCGCCCTCGGGCAGGTACTCGAGCCCCCGGGCGCGAAGCCGATAGAGACCCTTCACGACCGGGGCGCTCAGCGTCCCGATGATGCGATAGAGAGGCGAGACCATGGGCACGCAATTGTCACGTTTTCGTAGGACACATGCGCGTTTTCGGCCACTAGGGTGCTGCGCAGGCCGTTCGCTAAGGTGGACCGCGTGAAGACCCTGGTGATCGCCGAGAAGCCCTCGGTCGCACGTGATCTCACCGGTGCGCTGCCCGGCACGTTCGAGAACCACGAGAGCTACTACGAGTCGGAGGACACGATCGTCACGTTCGCCGTCGGACACCTCGTCGAGCTGACCGACCCCGAGGAGTACGACGAGAAGTTCAAGAAGTGGCGCATGGCCGACCTGCCGATCGTGCCCGAGGAGTTCCGCCTGCGCCCACGCGACAAGAAGGCCGAGAAGCAGCTGAAGGTGATCCACAAGCTGCTCAGGCGCGACGACGTCGAGCGGATCGTGAACGCCTGCGACGCCGGGCGCGAGGGCGAGCTGATCTTTGCGTACATCTACGAGACCTCCGGCGTCGAGAAGCCGGTCGAGCGCCTCTGGATCAGCTCGCTGACGAAGACGGCCATCAAGGAGGGCTTCGATCACCTCCGACCCGGCGAGCAGCTGGCGCCGCTCGAGGCGGCCGCGCGCTCGCGCTCGGAAGCCGACTGGCTGGTCGGCATGAACGCGACGCGCGCCGCGACCATCCGCGGTCGCGCGTGGGTGGGCGGCGTCGTCTCGCTCGGCCGGGTGCAGACGCCCACGCTGGCGCTGCTCGTCAAGCGCGAGCGCGAGATCCAGGCGTTCGTGCCGGAGCCGTACTGGCTCGTGCACGCCGAGTTCGACCCTCGCTACCAGGGCCTGTGGTTCGAGGGCGACGAGACGCGGCTGAAGGAAGGGAAGCGCGCCGACGAGATCGCGGCCAAGGTCGCGGGCAAGGACGGCGTCGTCGAGTCGGTCGAGCGCAAGGAGCAGTCCGAGCGCGCGCCGCTCCTCTACGACCTCACCTCGCTGCAGCGCGACGCGAACCGGCGCTTCGGCTTCTCCGCCCGCCGCACGCTGCAGGCGGCGCAGTCGCTCTACGAGGACAAGAAGGCGATCACGTACCCGCGCACGAGCTCCCGCTGGCTCTCCGGTGACCTCGTGCCGCAGCTGAAGCCGACCGCCTCGACCCTCGAGCCGATCGGCGAGTACGCGGCAGCGGCGCGCTACGTGCTCGGTCTCCAGCAGCTGCCGCTCGCGCGCGTCGTCGACGACTCGAAGGTCGACGACCACCACGCGATCATCCCGACCGACGTCGAGCACGACGTCTCGCGCTTCTCCCCTGACGAGCGGCGCGTCTTCGACCTGATCGCCCGCCGCTTTTTGGCCGTCTTCCACCCGCCCGCGCGGTACGCCCGCACGACGGTCGTCACGCTCGTCGAGGAGGAGCGCTTCCGCTCGCGCGGCAAGGTGACGCTCGAGGCCGGCTGGCGCGGCGTCTACGGCCTGCTCTCGGACGCGGATGCCCAACAGCAGCGGCAGGACGAGGACGGCGAGAACGAGTCGGCCGAGCTGCCGCCGCTCGAGCAGGGCCAGGCGGTGAAGTGCGCGAGCACGGAGGTCGAGGCCAAGGAGACCAAGCCGCCGCCGCGCTACAGCGAGGCGACGCTCCTCTCCGCGATGGAGACCGCCGGGAAGCTGATCGACGACGAGGAGTTGCGCGAGGCGATGAAGGAGAGCGGCCTCGGCACGCCCGCCACGCGCGCGGAGACGATCGAGACGCTGATCCGGCGCGAATACATCGAGCGCGCGGGCAAGGACCTGACGCCGACGCCGAAGGGCCTGCAGGTGATCACGATGCTCGAGGAGCACCCGCTGACGTCGCCCGAGCTGACCGGCAACTGGGAGAAGCGCCTCACCGACATCGAGCACGGCACCGACGACCGCGGCAAGTTCATCGACGACATCGCCGAGTTCACCCGCGCCACGGTCGAGAAGATCGCCGAGCTGGACAAGGAGAAGCTGCGGCCCGAGCGCGTCGAGCTGGGCCTCTGTCCGCGCTGCGGCGCCGAGACCGGCGAGATCATCAGGGAGAACTCGAAGGCGTACGGCTGCACCAGCTGGAAGAGCCGTGAGGAGCCGGGCTGCGGCTTCGTCATCTGGAAGCGTGTGGCCGGCCGCACGATCACGCCAGAGCTCGCCCGCCAGCTGCTCGAGGAAGGCAAGACGAAGGAGGTCGTCTCCGGCTTCCGTTCACGTGCCGGCAAACCTTTTCGCGCTCGCCTCGTCTTGAACGACGAAGGCAAGGTGGAGTTCGACTTTCCGGCTCGCGCGCAAACCAAAGAGGCCGCCGTCGCGGAATAGCAGGAGCAGGAACCGCGTTTCGACGGGCGGGCCTGCCGGAGGGGCGGTTCCCCCTGGCCACCCGAGGACAATCCCCCTACAGTGCGAAAGAGCGGGGCAGGTACGTCGTCTAACACCCACGAGGACAAATTGACTCAGCACCAACTTCAGGAACTACTGGAGACCGAGCCCGCGCGCGTGCTGCTCGAGGGCGCGGAGGAGCGCGGCTTCGTGCTCCCGACGGAGCTCGAGGCGTTCGCGCTCGAGCACGACCTCGCCGAGGACGAGGTCGAGCAGCTGACGCGCGAGCTCGAGGCGATCGGCCTCGAGGTCGGCGAGGCCGCGACCGAGCCCGACGAGGAGCAGCAGAAGAAGGCGCCGCAGCCCGCCGCTCCGAGCGAGCCCGAGATCCAGGCGCAGCCGCTCGTCGGCGCCGCCGACAGCCTCCAGCTCTTCCTGGCCGACATCGGCCGGCACAAGCTGCTGACCGCGGCCGAGGAGGTCATGCTCGCGAAGGCGATCGAGCGCGGCGACGTCACCGCGAAGCGGCGGATGATCGAGTCGAACCTGCGCCTCGTGGTCTCGATCGCGAAGGGCTACCGCGGCCTCGGCGTCCCGTTCCTGGACCTGATTCAGGAAGGCACGCTCGGCCTCAACCGCGCGGTCGAGAAGTTCGACTGGCGGCGCGGCTACAAGTTCTCCACGTACGCGACCTGGTGGATCCGCCAGTCGGTGCAGCGCGCGGTCGCGAACCACGCGCGCACGATCCGCGTGCCCGTCCACGTCGTCGAGCGACAGCAGAAGCTCGGCCGGGCCGCGCGCCGGCTCGAGGTCGAGCTCGGCCGCGAGGCGACGAAGGAGGAGCTCGCCGAGGCGACGGGCCTGCCGATCCAGCACGTCGACGAAGCGCTCGGCGCGGCGCAGGCGTCGGTCTCGCTGAACCAGACCGTCGGCGCCGACGACGAGGGCGAGCTCGGCGACCTGTTCGCCGACCGCGAGGCCGTCGATCCGTTCGACGAGGCCGAGGAGTCGCTCCGCCGCCAGGGTGTGCGGCGC